>NZ_JABAIP010000013.1:0-188987 GCF_012843185.1 Shewanella sp. DNRA4 | reverse complement strand
TCAGAAGTGAAACGCAATCGCGCCGATGGTAGTGTGGGGTCTCCCCATGTGAGAGTAGGTCATCGCCAAGCGCCTAATTAAACAATGAAGCCAGCTGAATAGCTGGCTTTTTTGTTTTTGATGTTTGCAATTTTTAGATTGTGATTTTGAAAGCACTCATTCCAATTTTCAGCCTCTTTCGCTCACACACCCCTGATGTGCGCTAAATCGCGACTGACTACCTTATTTTCTTCACACTACTGAACCATATCTCCCAAAGGTCAACTCTTGCTATTACTTCAGAGGTTACTTACCTTATGCAGTAACTTATTGGGGTAGCTAAGGATCTATGATGAAGTTAGAGATGATTTGTACTGGGGAAGAGGTGCTGTCGGGTCAGATTGTTGATACTAACGCTGCTTGGTTTGCCAGCACTATGATGGAACATGGCATTGAGATCCAAAGGCGCGTTACAGTCGGTGATCGTCTCGAGGACTTAATTGCGGTTTTCCAAGAGCGTAGCTTGCATGCCGATGTCATCCTAGTGAATGGCGGCTTGGGGCCGACCAGTGATGATATGTCTGCCGAGGCAATGGCTAAGGCTAAAGGCGAGCTTCTGGTTGAGAATCGGGAGTGGCGCCAACGTTTAGAAGATTGGTTTACGCGCAATAATCGCGAGATGCCAGTGAGTAATTTAAAGCAGGCGATGCTGCCAGAGTCTGCGGTGATGGTGGATAACCCCGTCGGCACGGCCTGTGGATTTAGAGTGAAGCTGAATCGAGCTTGGTTGTTCTTCACCCCTGGCGTGCCATTTGAACTCAAGCATATGGTGAAGGAACAGTTTATTCCTTTTATCCGTGCAGAGTTTGACCTCGACGCTAAGGTGGCGCTGAAGAAGTTGCTGACCATAGGTCATGGCGAGTCTTCCCTTGCCGACAAAATCGAGCCATTGGAGTTGCCTGAGGGGATTACCATTGGCTATCGCTCCTCAATGCCACATATTGAGATTAAGATCTTTGCCCGCGGTGAGAAGGCGATTGCTTTGCTGCCACGGGTGACTGGGCACATCAAAATGGTGCTGGGTACTGCGGTCGTCGCCGAAGATAAAGCGACGCTTGCCGAAGAGATCCATGCTAAGTTGCTGAATTCTGGATTGACCTTGAGTGTTGCTGAGTCTTGTACGGGTGGGATGATTACCAGCCAATTAGTCGACTTCCCGGGCAGTTCTTCCTATCTACAACACGGTCTAGTAACTTACAGTAATGAGTCTAAGGTGCGAGTATTAGGTGTTAATCCGGCGACCTTAGACGATCACGGCGCAGTCTCTATTCCAACGGTTGAAGAAATGGCCAAGGGCGCGCGTGCTATTTTAGACAGTGATTTTGCCTTAGCGACCAGTGGGATAGCGGGACCTGATGGCGGAACCGAAGAAAAGCCCGTTGGTACGGTGGCAATTGCCTTGGCAACCCGCAGTGGCGTCTACAGCCAAATGATAAAACTGCCGCGACGTTCGCGGGATTTAGTGCGTAGCTTAAGTGCGGCGGTAGCCTACGATATGTTAAGACGTGAATTACTCACCGAAGCTGTGATTGTGGATTATCAATCGATAGGGCGTTTCAGCAAGTAACTTTTTGCTGACTGACGGGTTTTAGTCAGTCTAGCTGGACTAACAAAAATGCTCCCGAGGGAGCATTTTTTATGGCGAATGGTTTGCAACGCAAGCCGTTATTTAGTGAACTTAAGGACTAATTTGCCAGGGACGACTTGAATGCTCTCGGTCATCTTGGCCATCAGCGCTTGGTTACTATCCTTCGTATCGAGCACATAAACGGGCTGATTCTCGAGGAAATGCCTTAAGTAGCCCATCACTTGTGGTGTCGCGCTACTGATGGCTTTCTCGATATCCTTGGGTGTTGACTCGACTTTCACCAATTCAAGCTGGCGTAGGTAGACGCTGTGGGTGGCACTGTCATACCAAGGCTTGGCCTCAAAGGTGGTTGAAAGTTGCGCCTTCAACGGATAAATAGGGTTAGTGATGGACACCTGAGTGGTCGCACTTACGCTCATAGTGTCAGGCTTGTCACCGAGTCTGACACTGATGTCGTTAATGCGCACTTGCGCGCCCACGAGTTGATTACCTTGTTTCACCTCAAAATGGATCTCTTTGCTGAGATACTGCTCCATTTCATGCTCGCTGATACTGTATTGCGTGACGCAGCCGCCAAGCAGTACAGATAATCCCAAGCAAAGGCTAAGCGTGAGTTTTTTCATTAACCTGTGTTTCTCATGCCCGCCGCGACACCGGCAATCGTCAGCATTAAGGCGAGTTGCACGTGTTCGGAAGCGGGAGCTTCGGTTGTTTCCTTGCGGGTACGAGCTAATAACTCGGTCTGCAGGAAGTTTAATGGATCGATATAGGGATTGCGCAGTTTGACTGATTCGCGATTCCACGGTGTATGCGCCATTAAGGTATCCGATTTAGTCAGCTCCAGCACCACTTTAATGCCGAGATCTAAACGCTGGCGTAAAGTTTCGCCTAAGTGGTGGAGATTGGGTGGTACTAAGCAGGTTTCATAGTAACGCGCTAAGTTAGGTTCCGCCTTGGCGTACACCATCTCCAGCATGGAAATCCGCGTGCTAAAGAAGGGCCATTCGCGATCCATATCTTGTAGCAAACCCATTTCGCCACGTTCGCAGGCAGCCTGTAATGCTTCACCGGCGCCGAGCCATGCTGGCAACATTAAGCGGTTTTGAGACCAAGCGAAAATCCAAGGAATGGCACGTAAACTCTCGATACCGCCATCGACACGACGTTTTGCCGGGCGACTGCCTAATGGTAGTTTGCCTAGTTCAACCTCCGGAGTGGCTGCGCGGAAATAAGGCACAAAATCCGGCTCTTCACGGACAATACCGCGGTAAGCACTCACTGACTCCTGAGCAATTCGCTCCATGCAATTGCGCCATTCCTGCTTAGGCTCGGGCGGCGGAAGCAGAGTCGCTTCTAACACCGCTGAGGTGTACAAGGCTAAGCTTTGTACCGCCAATTTAGGCAGGCCGAACTTAAAGCGGATCATCTCACCTTGCTCGGTGACGCGAATACGGCCATCAACAGATCCGGGCGGTTGCGACAGAATCGCTTTGTGAGCAGGGCCGCCGCCACGACCAATACTGCCTCCACGACCATGGAACAGCGTCAGCTTAACGCCAGCCTGTTTACAGACGGCGACTAACTGCTCCTGCGCGCGATATTGTGCCCAAGCGGCTGCCATTACACCCGCATCTTTGGCTGAGTCGGAGTAGCCGATCATCACCTCTTGCATGCCTTTGGTATAACCACGGTACCAGTCGATATCGAGCAGTGCGGTAATGCACTCGGCGGCGTTATTTAAGTCGCTTAAGGTTTCAAATAGCGGCACAACCCGCATTGGATGCGTGCAGCCAGTTTCTTTGAGCAGTAATAATACGGTTAACACATCTGAAGGCTTGCTCGCCATCGAGATCACATAGGAGCCCAACGCCTTAGCAGGATGTTTAGCAATTAAGCGGCAAGTGTTAAGCACTTCGGCTACATCGGCGGAAGGTTGCCAGTTGCTCGGGATCAGCGGACGACGGTTACTGAGTTCACGCAGTAAGAAGGCTTGTTTTTCGGTTTCATCCCAATGATTAAAGTCACCCATACCTAGATAACGGGTTAATTCTGCAAGTACATCGCAGTGACGGCCGGCGTCTTGGCGAATGTCGAGCCTAAGCATATGAATACCAAAACATGCGAGACGGCGCAAAATGTCGAGTAGTAAACCGTTAGCAATCAAACGCATGCCACACTCACATAAACTCTTATACAGCATCTCTAGCGGCGCTTTAAGATCGCTTTCTTGCCAAATCAGCGTCGACTTATCCACTTCAGGATTGTGGCCCTCAATGCGGGCATTTAAGTAATCTATGGTGTCACGCAGTTTTTGTCTTAATGAGCGCAGCACAAAACGATAGGGTTCGCAGCTATTGTTGGTATAAGCCTTTAATTCATCATTGGCTTCTTCCATTGAGAGTTCACCCACTAGCAACACTATATCCTTGAGGAATAAACGTGCCGCAGCATGGCGATTACGGTCTAACACTTCTTGGGTGACTTTGGCGGTCACAAAGGGGTTACCGTCGCGATCACCACCCATCCAGCTTGAGAAGCGCACCGGTGCAATATCGATAGGCAATTGCTGGCCAGTGCGCTCTTGTACTTGATCGTTGAGCTGCCTTAAAAAGTCGGGGACGGCGTGCCAGAGAGATTCTTCAATCGTCGATAATCCCCAGCGGGCTTCATCCACTGGCGTTGGGCGCTCACGGCGAATTTCATTGGTGTGCCAGATCTGAGCAATTAACTGACGCAGACGCAGATTAATTTGGCGACGTTCTCTATCGGATAATTGATCGTTTTCTTGCTCGGCGAGGCAATCCACAATCGCCGCATATTTTTGGATCAGTGTGCGGCGAGAGATTTCCGTTGGATGTGCGGTGAGGACTAAGTCGATATCAAGCGTCTTTAAGCAATCCAACATCTTGGTTTGATCGATACGGCCATTAAGCATACGGCCAAGCAACTGTTCGACCGGATCCGGTACACAAACCAGCTCATCACAGTTACGGCTAATAGTATGAAATTGTTCGGATAAGTTTGCTAGGTTGAGGAATTGGTTGAAGGCTTTGGCAAAAGGCACTAACTCTTCATCGGGGAGTGCGGTCAGCAGTTCTAGCATTTGCTCCCGTGCCGCCTCATCGCCACGGCGGGAATCTTTTGCAAGTTTACGAATTTGCTCAACCTTCTCGAGGAAAGAATCACCGAGGTGGGTGCGCATTGTATCGCCAAGGATCTGCCCTAACATACTCACGTTTGATCTTAACGACGCATACATGTCGGTCACATTGTCTGCCACATTACCTGCCATAGTTACTCCGAATAGAAAAACATCAAAATCCGCTTTGTATTAGCCCGCTAGCACAATACCTACCACTGAGGGCAATGGTCAACAGCAGAACTTATAACTTATACGACTGGCTTATCTTATATGCAACTAATCACGATAATTGTTGAGGAATATTCAATATAAATGCGAGCTAACGCAATATTTTATTATGTTTAGCCAAAGTGAATATGAACTGCATTATTTTGGCTTTGCGTACATGTATATCAGGTGTTAATAAAAAGGACTGATTTTTCAGTCTTTCATCCATAGATAACTGAGTTATAAAGAAGTTAGTGAAGTATTGTGTCATTTGCTAAGCGTACTTGAATGCAGATTAAAGATAAAATTTAATAAAAATATATATTCACATATATTGCATAAATAGATCTTTGTGGTAGTCTAGCCTGCAGTTGAGATGAGTCACCCATTGTGACCTGTAGAGTAAATATCATGATGTATAGCGTTAAGCCGTCAGTGAATAAAATAACGAGCCATTACGATTTCCCACGACGATAGTCCTGTCATCATAGATATGCGCTGTTGCGTATACGCTATTCATCTATTCTTTAAGTCTCTTTGATTTGGTTTATAAAAATACATATGAAAAATATCGCCATTATCGGCGCCAGTGGTTACACAGGTGCACAACTCACTGCTTTAGTCCATGCGGAGTCTGAATTATCAATTCAAGGCCTGTATGTCTCTGAAAATAGTTTAGATAAAGGTAGAGCTTTAGCAGATTTGTACCCTGTCTACAGCCACATTGACTTAGCTCTGTCACCATTGACTGAAGAAGCGAAGACTAAGATCGTCGCCGAGGCGGATGCAGTGGTGTTGGCGACCGAGCACTCGGTGAGTTTGCATTTAGCGGCTTGGTTCTACAACCAAGGTTTAGCCGTGTTTGACTTAAGCGGTGCCTATCGTTTCAGTGATGTGGCGCAGTACCCTAAGTGGTACGGTTTTGAGCACGAATATCCCGAGGTGCTAGCCAAGGCTGTTTATGGTCTTGCCGAGTGGAATGCCAAAGAAGTCGCCGCAACTAAGATGATTGCTGTGCCAGGTTGTTACCCAACAGCATCATTAACCGCTTTGAAACCATTAAAGAATTTACTGACCTCCGCCTATCCGGTGATCAATGCGGTCAGCGGTGTGACGGGCGCGGGTCGTAAGGCACAGTTGCATACCAGTTTTTGCGAAGTGAGCCTCACACCCTACGGCGTATTAGGCCACAGACATCAACCCGAAATTGCTACTCAACTGGGGCAAGAGGTGATCTTCACGCCGCACCTTGGCAACTTCAAGCGCGGCATTTTAGCAACCATCACGGTACAGCTAAAACCAGGCACCACCACTGCCGATGTGGCTGCGGCATACAGTGTTTATGACCAAGCTCCGCTGGTGACGGTGAAACAGAACCAGTTCCCGAAAGTAGATGATGTAGTGCTGACTCCGAATTGCCACTTAGGTTGGAAGTTTGATGAGAACAGTGGCTACTTAGTGGTTGCCAGTGCCATCGACAATTTGATGAAAGGCGCGGCGAGCCAAGCCCTGCAATGCATAAAGATTCACTTTAACCTTTAACCGTTCATCCTTATTTAAGAGAGTCGTCAAGATGTCTACCAACAACTCAGTATTAGTTCTTAAAGTCGGCGGCGCCCTGCTGCAGTGTGAAATGGGGATGGCGCGTTTAATGGATACCGCCGCAGCAATGATCGCAAATGGTCAGCAGGTGCTGATGGTGCATGGCGGTGGCTGTTTGGTCGATGAGCAATTATCCGCAAACGGCATGGAAACCGTCAAGTTAGAAGGCCTGCGGGTGACCCCGCCTGAACAAATGCCGATTATTGCTGGGGCATTGGCCGGCACATCAAACAAGATCCTCCAAGGCGCAGCCACAAAGGCTGGGATTGTGAGTGTGGGTATGAGCTTAGCCGATGGCAACACGGTATCGGCCAAGATTAAAGATGAGCGTTTAGGTTTAGTGGGCGAGGTTTCTCCTAAAGACGCCACTTACCTCAAGTTTATTCTGTCCCAAGGTTGGATGCCGATTTGTAGCTCAATTGCCATGATGGACGATGGCCAAATGCTGAACGTGAACGCCGACCAAGCAGCGACGGTATTAGCCAAGCTGGTCGGTGGCAAGTTGGTGCTGCTATCGGATGTGTCTGGCGTGCTCGATGGTAAAGGTCAATTAATCCCTTCATTGAATGGTAAGCAGATTGCCGAGTTGGTTAAGCAAGGCGTGATCGAAAAGGGAATGAAAGTAAAAGTTGAAGCTGCGCTCGAAGTGGCGCAGTGGATGGGGCAGGCGGTTCAAGTGGCCTCATGGCGTGATGCAAGCCAATTAGTCGCATTAGCAAAAGGTGAGGCCGTGGGCACACAAATTCAACCATAAGCGGAGTAGGTTATGAAGCATTTACTATCGATAAAAGAGTTAACCCAGCAGCAGTTGCTGGATCTGATTACCTTAGCCAAGACGATTAAAGCGAATCCCGCAGAATATCGTCATGCACTGGATGGTAAGAGTGTGGTGATGTTATTTGAAAAGCCATCTCTGCGTACTCGTGTTAGCTTCGATATCGGTATTAACAAGCTTGGCGGCCACTGTTTATACCTAGATCAGCAAAATGGTGCCTTAGGTAAGCGGGAGTCGGTCGCTGACTTTGCTTCTAACCTGTCCTGTTGGGCCGATGCTATTGTGGCGAGAACCTTCTCCCACACGACTATCGAACAATTAGCGGAGTTTGGTAGTGTGCCCGTGATTAATGCACTTTCGGATTTATACCATCCTTGCCAAGCTTTAGCCGATTTTTTAACCTTGGCCGAGCATTTTGAAAATATCAGTGATGCTAAGTTAGCGTATGTGGGTGATGGTAATAACGTTACTAACTCATTGATGTATTGCGCGGCCATTCTCGGTGCCACCATGACAGTGATCTGCCCTGCGGGTCACTTTCCTGATGGCTACGTTGTGGCCGAAGTGCAAGAGCTCGCGAGCCGATATGGCGGCAAGGTTGTGCTGACTTCAGATATTGATGCGATTGAAGGTCACGATGCTATCTATACTGATACTTGGATTTCCATGGGAGATCCAACACCGTTAGCGGAAATTAAGGATAAGTTTGCACCTTATCAGGTCAATAAGGCCTTGATGGCGAAAGCGGGTGCTCACTTCTTTATGCACTGTTTACCCGCTCACCGCGGTGTTGAAGTGACCGATGAGGTCATGGATGGCGAAGGCTCCTTGATCCTGCAACAAGCTGAGAATCGGATGCACGCCCAAAATGCAGTACTGGTAACCCTATTTAGTTAATTTAACCCTGTTTAGCAGCCTACTTTCTCCAAGGTGAGAAACGAGTTATAGGAATTTAAGATGTCTATCGAGAACAAAAATACTGGCGTGAAAAAAGTCGTTTTAGCCTATTCGGGTGGTCTAGATACTTCGGCCATTATTCCTTGGTTAAAAGAAACCTACGACAACTGTGAAATCATCGCCTTTTGCGCTGACGTTGGTCAGGGTGAAGAAGAGTTAGTGGGTCTGACTGAAAAGGCATTAGCCTCAGGCGCGTCTGAATGCCATATCGTCGATCTGAAAGAAGAATTCGTTAAAGATTACATCTACCCAACCATGGCAACGGGTGCTATTTACGAAGGGACTTACTTGTTAGGTACTTCAATGGCGCGTCCAATCATCGCGAAGGCGCAGGTTGAAGTAGCACGTAAAGTGGGTGCCGATGCCTTGTGCCACGGTTGTACAGGTAAAGGTAACGACCAAGTGCGTTTTGAAGGTTGCTTTGCGGCATTAGCACCTGATTTAAAAGTGATTGCCCCATGGCGTGAATGGACCATGCAGAGCCGTGAAGATCTATTGGCTTACTTAGCTGAGCGTAATATTAAGACTTCAGCTTCTGCCACTAAGATCTACAGCCGTGATGCTAACGCATTCCACATTTCCCACGAAGGTGGCGAATTGGAAGATCCATGGAACGAGCCAAGCAAAGGTGTGTGGACGCTGACTGCCGATCCGGAAGATGCGCCAAACGAAGCAGAATATGTGTCACTTGAAGTCGAACATGGCCGTGTGACTAAAGTAAACGGTGAAGCATTAACGCCTTATGCTGCACTGATGAAGCTGAACGCCATCGCTGCACCACATGGTGTGGGTCGTATCGATATCACCGAAAACCGTTTAGTGGGCATGAAGTCCCGTGGTTGCTACGAAACCCCAGGCGGCACTGTGATGTTTGCCGCGCTGCGCGCGATTGAAGAGTTAGTGCTTGATAAAACCAGCCGTACTTGGCGCGAGCAAGTGGGTGCCCAAATGGCACACTTAGTGTACGACGGTCGTTGGTTTACACCTCTGTGTAAGTCGCTGTTGGCGGCATCTGAGTCATTAGCCGAGTCTGTTAACGGTGAAGTTGTGGTTAAACTCTACAAAGGTCACGCGATTGCCGTTAAGAAACGTTCACCAAACAGCTTGTACTCTGAAGCGTTTGCGACCTTCGGTGAAGACCAAGTGTACGACCAAAAACACGCAGAAGGCTTTATCCGTCTGTACTCGTTAGCGAGCCGTATCCGCGCGCTCAACGCTAAGTAATAGGCAGACTCAAAGGGCGCCTAGCGCCCTTTTTTATATCTTAAGTTTTAATGGCTTTAACGTATTCAAAGTAGTGACCGAGGGGATTGAGCATGGCTTTATGGGGTGGAAGATTTCAGGGCGAAACCAGCGCGCTATTTAAATTATTCAACGATTCACTGCCGGTGGATTATCGTTTGTTTGAGCAGGATGTAGTCGGCTCTATCGCTTGGGCCGATGCAATTGCTAGCGTCGGCATTATCACTGCCACTGAATGCAGCGACTTGAAGAAAGCGTTGAACGAGCTGCTGGTGGAAGTGAAGGGCGATCCTGCGATTATTCTCGCCTCGGGCGCGGAAGATATTCACAGTTTCGTGGAATCTGCGTTGATCGCCAAAGTCGGCGATCTGGGAAAAAAACTCCATACGGGCCGTAGCCGTAACGACCAAGTCGCGACCGACTTAAAACTCTGGTGCCAATCCGAAGGTGCGGCATTAGTGGCTCGCCTACAAACCTTACGCAGCGAACTTATCGCGCTCGCGGAGCGTGAATTCGACGCTGTAATGCCAGGCTATACTCACTTGCAACGCGCTCAACCTGTGACCTTCGGCCACTGGTGCTTAGCTTATGTCGAGATGATTGAGCGTGATCTTAGCCGCTTAACCGATGCCTTAAAGCGCGCCAATACCTGTCCGCTCGGTTCGGGTGCATTGGCGGGTACAGCCTATCAAATGGATAGACATGCGCTTGCAGCGGCACTGAACTTTGCTTCGCCAACCTTAAACAGTTTGGACAGCGTGTCGGATCGCGACCATGTGGTTGAGCTGTGCGGAGCCGCCTCAATCAGCATGATGCACTTAAGCCGCATGGCCGAAGATTTGATTTTCTTCAATACGGGTGAAGCGGGCTTTATCTCATTGAGTGATGAAGTGACCTCAGGCTCGTCCTTGATGCCACAAAAGAAAAACCCCGATGCGCTGGAGCTAATCCGCGGTAAAACGGGTCGTGTGTATGGCAGTTTAGTGGGTATTCTCACCACGATGAAGGCATTGCCACTGGCCTACAACAAAGACATGCAGGAAGACAAAGAAGGCTTGTTCGACGTGGTCGACAGCTGGGCAATCTGCTTAGATATGGCGGCATTAGTGTTATCTGGCTTAGTCGTTAACCGCCCGAATGCGCTGTTAGCCGCGCAGCAAGGTTATGCCAACGCGACCGAATTGGCGGATTATCTGGTGTCTAAGGGCATGCCGTTCCGTGAAGCGCACCATGTAGTCGGTGTGGCAGTAGTTGCGGCGATCGCTAAGAAGATCCCGTTAGAAGGTTTTACGCTCGCCGAGTTTAAAACCTTTGCCGATATCATCGAAGATGATGTGTATCCCAACCTTACCATCGAAGCCTGTTTGGCAAAACGTGATGTCCTCGGCGGCACAGCGTTGACTCAAGTTAAGCAAGCGATTGCGGCTAAAAAAGCGGGTTAATGGCAAAGTAGGTTAATCTTAGGTGAGCAATAAAAAACGCGACTCAAGGTCGCGTTTTTTTATTGCTATTTACGGCTATTGGAACAAGTCATCCGCTGGCGCATCGATGAAGAGATTATTTTCATCTTGGCTTTCACTGATATATTCCTTCGGTTCAGTGCCCGAGATAAAGTATTCAAAATCACTGGTGTAATCAGTTTTACGAGTGAGCTTGCCTGTTGCAAGGTCGATCCGCACCGAGACGATTCCCTCTGGTGGAATCGCCGTGGTTTCTGGGACGCCTTTAAGCACGTTATTCATAAATTCGTTCCAGCCAGGCCCTGCGGTCTTAGCACCGGCTTCGGTCCCGGTGATCTGATCTTTTTCACCATTAGCGTTCCAAGCGGTTCTACCTAACTGGCGACCATGATCGTCAAATCCCACCCAGAAGGTGCTCGTCAGCGTTGGGCCAAAACCACTGAACCACGTATCACGAGATTCGTTGGTTGTCCCCGTTTTACCTGCAATATCATGGCGTTTAATTAATTGCGCCGCACGCCAAGCAGTACCTTGCCAACCTGTACCTTTACTCCAATCGCCGCCACCCCAGATCACGCTCTTCAGCGCTTCGGTGATCAGGAATGCCGTTTGTTCGGAGATAATTTGCGGTGCGTAACGGCCAGTTTGTTCAAAGCAATGGGCAACTGGCTCATCGGTTTGCGCCGTTGGCTCACTAAAGCCCATTGGGTCGCTACTCGGTTGGGTTAGATTACCACTTGGCTTACAAGCTAAGGTTGGATTGGCTTTTTCAATTACATTACCGAAGGAGTCTTCTACTCGTTCGATATAGAAAGGTTCAACCAAGAAGCCACCATTTGCAAACACGTTGAAAGCAGCTGCGACTTGTAAGGGCGTTACCGAAGGTGAACCCAGTGCTAAGGACTCGTTGCGTGGTAAGTCGTTAGGGTCAAAACCGAACTTAGTTAACTCGGCAATAGCTGCATCTAAACCAATATGGCGCATGGCACGAACAGACATGACGTTGATCGATTGCGCTAAGCCCACACGTAAACGCGTTGGGCCACCATAGATATCGGGCGAGTTTTTCGGCCGCCAGGCAGTACCTTGGCTAATATCGGGTTTATTAATCGGTGCGTTATTAATCAGAGTCGCGAGCGTAAAGCCTTTTTCTAATGCCGCAGCATAGATGAAAGGTTTAATATTCGAACCTAATTGGCGTTTAGCCTGAGTTACCCGGTTGTATTGGCTTTGGCTAAAGCTGTAACCACCTACTAAAGTACGGATAGCGCCATTTTCCGGATCGAGTGACACTGTGGCACTCGCTACTTCGGGGACTTGCGATAATTGTAAGTACTGGCCATTGTCGCGGATCCAAATACGTTCGCCTACTGTCAGCATGTCTGAAGCCGATTTAGGTACCGCACCTTGGCGTTTATCGTTAATAAATTTACGCGCCCATTTCAAGCCATCCCATTTGATGACTTTGGTTTCACCTTTAGCGGTTAATACACTGGCTTGCTGTCCATCAATGCTTAATACCGCGGCAGGTTGTAACTCTTGGACGGGTGTGACTTTAGCCAGTTCAGCTTTGATTTGTGCATTATCAGGCTTAGCGCCTGTCCACAAAACAGCAGCAGGACCGCGGTAGCCATGACGTTCATCATAGGCATAAACATTATTGCGTAATGCTTGCTGCGCTAACAGCTGGAGATCGGATGAAATTGTGGTGTAGACGTTATAGCCATTGGTATAGGCTTCTTCTTCACCATATTTTTGCACCATGTAATCCCGGGCCATTTCAGAAATATAAGGGGCATAGAGATCGATTTCGGCACCATGATATTTGGCTACGAGTGGCTCCTGGAGTGCGGTTTGGTACTCCGTTTTGCTGATATACCCCACTTCATTCATCCGCATCAACACCACGTTGCGACGAGCGAGAGCACGGGAAGGTGAAGTAATGGGGTTAAGCGTTGAGGGGGCCTTTGGCAAGCCAGCAATCATACTCATTTCAGACAGAGTCAGATCTTGGACGTTTTTGCCAAAATACACTTGAGCGGCTGCGCCAACGCCATAGGCTCTTTGGCCTAAATAGATACGGTTAACGTACAGCTCTAAAATCTCATCTTTCGTTAACAACTGCTCGATATGGTAGGAAATAAAAATTTCCTTCACCTTACGAATAATGGTTTTGTCGCGGGTTAGGAAGAAGTTACGTGCCACCTGCATGGTGATAGTACTTGCTCCTTGCTTTTTTTCGCCGGTTGTTAACATGACGATTGCTGCGCGGATTACCCCGACAGGATCGATACCACCATGCTCATAAAAGCGCGCATCTTCGGTGGCAAGGAAGGCTTGTAACAGCGGTTTAGGGACTTCTTCCAGTTTTAAGGGAATACGTCGTTTTTCACCAAACTGAGATATGAGTTTGCCATCACTACTGTAAATGCGCAAAGGTGTTTGTAATTGCACATTTTTTAGTGTCGAAACATCCGGCAGATCCGGCAAAACATAAAAGTATGCTGCAACAATGGCGCCTACGCCCAAAAGGGCTAGACTGAATAGAGCTATAACAATACGTTTTAACCACTTCACCTAAATTGATCCTAATGTTCAGTTAAGTGCGACAGTATATAAGGCGCGAACGTTTGGGTGAAGCAAAAACGTGACGGCCCTAAAATAGCGTTTGTAAAATCTTGAAACATTCTATACAAATACGTATAACGGGTTGATTTTGTGCTAATCTCTCATACTGAAATATAAATAATAAAGTGACAACGGATTATGCTTTCAAATTTATGGAAGCGTCAGGCTCCGCAAATGGTCGGAATTGATATTGGTTCCCATGAAGTAAAGGCCATTTTGCTGAGTAAGACTGCTGATGGATACAAAATATTAAGTCACGTAGCGGTTCCCGTAAAAAAGGGTGCTATTAACGATCATGATATTCGTGATACCGATGCCGTTGTTGAATGCCTCAAACAGGTAAAGCGTGCTTTGCCTAAATCGGTTAAATATGCTGCGGTTGCGGTTTCTGGTTCTGCTGTAATGACTAAGGTCATCTACATGGATGCCTCGCTTAGCGAAGAGGAAATGGAAGCGCAAATTGAGATTGAGGCTGATAACTTAATCCCCTATTCCCTTGATGAAGTCAGCATTGATTTTGAAACCTTAAACGTCAACAGTACCGATCCTTCTAAGGTCGATGTATTACTCAGTGCTTGCCGTACTGACAATATCGATGCCAGAGTTGATGCGCTTGATGAAGTCGAGCTAGAGACTAAAGTCGTTGACGTTGAAGGCTATGCCTTAGGTCGAGCGGTTGAGTTAGTCCTAGGCCAATTACCTGAAGGGGCTCGCCAGAAAGCAGTTGCCATGGTCGATATCGGCGCGAATATGACTACTTTCTGCGTTGTCGAGTCTGGCGAAACTACATTTATCCGTGAACAAGCCTTTGGTGGTGAGTTATTTACTCAGTCGATTCTCTCTTTTTATGGCATGTCTTATGAGCAGGCAGAAAAAGCAAAAATCGAGGGTGATTTACCGCGT
The DNA here is from genome assembly GCF_012843185.1 of Shewanella sp. DNRA4. Lineage (NCBI taxonomy): Bacteria > Pseudomonadati > Pseudomonadota > Gammaproteobacteria > Alteromonadales > Shewanellaceae > Shewanella > Shewanella sp. DNRA4. Next base: position 174,444 of record NZ_JABAIP010000013.1, on the reverse strand, counting down.
AATTATATGTTTGAAGTGTTATCTCCCTTCCAAACGCAATTACTGCAGCAAATTAAGCGAACGCTGCAAATTTATTGTACTTCAAGCGGCAAAGATAAAGTCGACTATCTCGTCTTATGTGGTGGCACATCTAAACTAGAAGGCATGGCTAACTTATTGACCAATGAGTTAGGTGTTCACACCATAATTGCCGACCCTTTCCAAGGATGCCTGCACGCGGATGAATCCGTTAAAAATATACTGCAACCTAGCATTAGCAAATATATGGTTGCTTGTGGCTTAGCCCTGAGGAGCTACGGTCAATGGCGAACATAAACCTGCTTCCTTGGCGTGAAGAAGCGAGAGAAAAGCAGAAACGCGATTATATCGGCATATTGGCTGCGGTATTTTTGGGCTCAGCAATCTTAGTCTATGCTGCACTGGCTTTACTCGAAATGATGACTGATGAGCAGCGAGCAAGAAATGCTTATTTACAGTCAGAAATTCAGCAACTCGATGCTCAAATTGCCGAGATTAAAAAGATCACTGAACGTAAAAAAGATATTGAGCGTCGAACAGAAATTATTTTAAACCTTCAGCAATCCCGTAATTTGCCGACACACGTATTAGACGAGCTAGTGCGTATTGTTCCGCCAGGAATTTATCTATCGAGTCTTGAGAAAAAAGGCAGTTTGTTGCTCATTGAAGGTCGCAGTGAGTCCAATAATAACGTAGCAAATATGATGCGTAAGGTAAAAGCGTCTGATTGGTTAACCGATCCCAATATGCAATCGATCGTTACCCAAGATGATGAGTTAAGACAATTGCAGAGCTTTAGTTTAAGGGTGAGCATCAAAGGAGCCATTGCTGAAGAGCCCGTAAAAACGGCAAAAGGAGCGAGTAAATGAAGCTCGATCTCAATCAGTTTAATGATATCGATTTTGAAAATATCGGAAGTTGGCCAAAACAAGTAAAAGTATTTTTCGCTATTTTGCTGGCTCTTTGCGTATTTGCAGCGGGATATTTTGTGGTGTTGTCTGATGCAATTGATGTGATTAATAATGAACAAAACAAAGAGTTACAGTTAAGAGAAGATTTTCAAAACAAATATCAACTGGCCGCTAATTTAAAGCTCTATCGTGAACAACTTGCCGTAATGGAAGGGCAATTTGCCGAATTGCTGAAAATGTTACCTTCAGAAAACGAGATGCCCGGTTTGCTTGATGACTTAACCTTTGCTGCAACGGATGCTGGTTTACGGATTAAAAGTTTAAATTGGGAAGCTGAAATTCAGCGAGATTTTTATATCGAATTTCCAATTAAGATGTCAGTCACTGGTGATTATCACCAGATTGGCAATATGGTGAGTGGTGTTGCTAAGTTACCTCGTATTGTTAGTTTGCATGATTTTACGATCAAACGTGATGATAGCGGTACTTTAACCATGGACATTCTTGCTAAAACCTATCGCTTTAAAGAAGGGGCAGAGTTACCCCCCGAAAAGCCTGCTAACAAGGGGAAGAAATAATGAAACTCTTACCTCTGTTAGGGATAAGTCTTTTTTTAATCGGGTGTGTTGGCGATCGTAGTGATTTAGAGCTATTTGTTACTACAACTAAAGCACAGCATGTGGCGCATATTCCACCCTTAAAAGAACCGCCTAAGTTTGAGCATTTTGCCTACCAGGCTGAGTTAATGCGTAGTCCCTTTGTTCCGCCTTCTCGCGAATTAACCGAAGAAGTCGTTGATACCAGTAAAAACTGCTTACAACCGGATTTAAAACGTCGTAAGGGCCGTTTAGAAACTTATGCTTTAGACAACCTAAAAATGCGCGGTACGTTAAGTGAAGCTAATGTAACTTGGGCGCTGATTGAAACGAATGATGGCAGTGTATATCGGATGGGCGTGGGTGAGTATCTAGGGTTGTTTAACGGACGTATAGCGAAAGTGACTCCACAGAATGTGGAAGTTGTAGAATTAATTCCAGATGGTACGGGTTGTTGGTCAGAGCGCACAAACAACATCGAACTTTCTGGAAAATAACAAGCGAAGGATGAGGGAACAATGAAATCTTCTGCCGCGATAAAAATCCCGTTATCGTTTTTATCTTCAGGCTTAGTTAAGTCTGTTATTGGGATCGCATTACTATTTGGATTTTTGCCATCGAGCTTTGCGGCAAATCGGCTAATGGATGTGAAATACCATGCTTTAGTCGATCATCAGTTAGAGGTTGAGTTAATATTTGAGGATGCGATTTCGGCTCCACAAATTGATTCAAATGCATCGCCTGCTGAGCTGGTATTGACCTTTGATGATAGTATTTCTGGTCTTTCTAAAGATCGCTTACCGATTAATCAGGTCGGTGTTAAAGATCTAGTGACCTCGCAGCAAGATGCGCGTTTGACGGTGACTTTAGGTTTATCCAAAGTCAAACCTTATCAAGGTAGCGTAGTTGGTAATTCTTATCGCTTAACCATTAATGATGAGGTTGTGAATTCTCAGACAACAGCAAATAGCCCATTTGTAAATAGTATTAAAAATATTGATTTTCGACGTAATGAAAATGGCGGTGGCGATTTATTAGTCTACCTAAATAGCCGCTCTGTTGCGGCCAACGTTGAGCAAATTGGTGCCAAACTTGAAGTTCAGCTTTACAACACTGACATCAACAATGACTTGTTGTATGTGATGGATGTACAGGATTTTTCTACGCCAGTTAAAAATTTTGAAACCTTTAAAGATGACTTAACGACTCGCATCATAGTCGATGTATCGGGTAATTATGAGTTCAATTATAAGCAGGAAGATAACCTCTTTAGGTTGTCGATTAATAAGGTTGAACGTACTGTAGCGACTAAAGATATTAAGAAATATAACGGTAAGACCCTTTCATTAAACTTCCAGAATATTTCTGTTCGTACCGTATTACAGATTATTGCTGACTATAACAATTTTAACTTAGTGACCAGTGATACTGTTGAGGGAGATATTACCCTTAGGCTTGACGATGTACCTTGGGACCAAGCATTGGATTTGATTTTGCAAACCAAAGGACTCGATAAGCGCATTGAAGGTAATATTTTGATGGTGGCGCCGAGTGAAGAACTTGCGATTCGCGAAAGTCAAAATCTCAAAAGTAAACAGGAAGTTAAAGAGCTTGCACCGCTTTATTCTGAGTATCTGCAGATTAACTACGCCAAAGCGACCGACATTGCTGAGCTATTAAAAGGCACTGACTCAAGTTTATTGTCTCCTCGCGGTTCTGTGGCCGTTGATGAGCGCACCAATACGGTACTCGTCAAAGATACCGCTGAAATCATCGAAAATATTCATCGTTTGGTTGAGGTGCTTGATATTCCGATCCGCCAAGTGTTGATTGAATCGCGTATGGTTACCGTAAAGGATGACGTGTCCGAAGATTTGGGTATCCGCTGGGGAGTGACTGATCAGCAGGGTGATAAAGGGACCTCTGGTTCTCTAGAAGGGGCCGGCGATATTGCCAATGGTACAATACCAAGTTTAGATAATCGTTTGAATGTGAACTTGCCTGCGGCCGTCACTAACCCAACTAGCATCGCCTTCCATGTGGCTAAGCTCGCTGACGGTACTATCTTGGATCTAGAGCTCAGTGCACTAGAGCAAGAAAACAAAGGTGAGATTATCGCGAGCCCTCGTATCACGACCTCTAACCAAAAATCGGCGTATATTGAGCAGGGTGTTGAAATTCCCTACGTACAATCCACGTCAAGCGGTGCGACCTCGGTGACCTTTAAAAAGGCGGTGTTGTCACTAAGGGTGACACCACAAATTACACCGGACAATCGTGTGATTCTGGATCTTGAGATTACGCAAGACTCACAGGGCAAAACGGTGGATACGCCGACAGGTCCAGCAGTAGCGATTGATACACAGCGTATTGGTACTCAAGTACTTGTCGATAATGGCGAAACCATTGTATTAGGTGGTATCTACCAGCAGAATTTGATTAGCCGGGTTAGCAAGGTACCTATTTTGGGAGACATTCCCTTGGTCGGTTTCTTATTCCGTAACAGTACCGATAAGAATGAGCGCCAAGAGCTATTGATTTTTGTAACACCTAAAATTGTGAATGAGAAACTCTAACTCTATGTAGTCGTTCGGATAAAGCCAGCACCACTTGCTGGCTTTATTATTTATAAAATACAATTCTTACCATAAATAGCGAGCATCACTTGCCAGACTAGACATTAAACTGAGATAATCCTCGGTCAAGTCTCATAAGAGCAAGGTAACATACAGTAGGTCGGCTTGATCATGAGTCGATATAGGCATACTTTTCATTAAGATTCAGACGTACAAGAAATGGCTGAAAAACGTAATATTTTTCTGGTAGGCCCAATGGGCGCAGGTAAAAGCACAATTGGTCGCCATCTGGCGCAAATGCTGCATTTAGAATTCCACGATTCAGATCAAGAGATTGAGCAACGCACTGGCGCTGATATTGCTTGGGTGTTTGATGTAGAAGGCGAAGAAGGTTTCCGCCGTCGTGAGGCTCAGGTTATTGCTGATCTGTCTGAAAAACAGGGTATTGTCCTTGCCACTGGTGGTGGTTCAGTTCAGAGCAAAGATATCCGTAATCATTTATCTGCTCGCGGTATTGTGGTTTATCTCGAAACCACTATCGACAAACAGGTTGCGCGAACTCAAAGAGACAAGCGTCGCCCATTACTGCAAGTAGATGATCCGCGAGAAGTATTAGAGAGCCTCGCAGAAATCCGTAACCCTCTGTACGAAGAAATTGCTGATGTGATCGTTAAAACTGATGATCAAAGTGCAAAGGTTGTTGCGAATCAAATCGTTGAGAAATTAGGTTTCTAGGCAGAATGACACAACAAATTCAGGTTAATTTAGGTGAACGTAGTTACCCCATTTACATTGGCCAGAGTTTGATGAGTGATAGCGAGACTTTGTCTCGCTATCTGCTGAAAAAACGTATCCTTATCGTCACCAATGAAACTGTCGCGCCCTTGTATCTAAATCAGGTTCAAGACACGATGGCTTCGTTTGGTGAGGTATCTAGTGTCATCCTTCCCGATGGCGAACAATTTAAAGATTTAACGCATTTAGATGCTATTTTTTCGGCTTTACTGCAACGTAATTATGGCCGAGATTCTGTGTTGGTGGCCCTCGGTGGAGGGGTGATTGGTGATATGACGGGGTTTGCCGCGGCATGTTATCAACGTGGTATCGATTTTATTCAAATCCCTACAACGCTTTTATCCCAAGTGGATTCTTCGGTTGGCGGCAAAACGGCGGTCAATCATCCTTTGGGTAAAAATATGATAGGGGCTTTTTATCAGCCACAAATTGTCATGATTGATACTGACTGTTTAAAGACCTTGCCGGCGCGTGAGTTTGCTGCGGGGATAGCGGAAGTTATTAAATATGGCATTATGTGGGATGCTGATTTTTTTCAATGGCTTGAGGATAATGTTCAAGCACTAAAAAGCTTAGACACTCAAGCCTTAGTCTATGTGATTTCCCGCTGCTGCGAAATTAAAGCTGATGTGGTCAGCCAAGATGAAACAGAGCAGGGCGTGCGCGCGCTTTTGAATCTTGGGCATACCTTTGGTCATGCTATTGAAGCTGAGATGGGCTATGGTAACTGGTTGCACGGTGAGGCCGTTGCGGCTGGCACAGTCCTTGCTGCTCAAACCGCTAAGTCTTTAGGATTGGTTGATGAGTCAATTGTCCGTCGTATTGTGCAATTGTTTCAAGCCTTCGATCTTCCTGTAAAAGCGCCGGAATCAATGGATTTCGACAGTTTTATTCAACATATGCGTCGCGATAAGAAAGTGTTAGGCGGTCAGATCCGGCTGGTACTTCCAACGGCCATTGGTCGAGCGGAAGTATTTAGTCAAGTCTCTGAATCTACCCTAGAACAGGTTATCTGCTGCGCATAAACCTTGTGTGGTGGATGAGTGACATTTCAGGGGCAAGTCTTGCTTCCCTCACAGGAAGCCCTCATACAAAGATTGCATCATGTTGCCAGTTATAGCGACCAATTGCTGGTGCTTGTTGGCGGCCAAGGTTCGGGCAAGACAACGCTGCTCACTGCATTAGCTACCGATTTTGATGATTCAAATGCGGCGCTGGTTATTTGTCCCATGCATGCCGATAACGCTGAGATTCGTCGCAAGATTTTAGTGCAGTTGATGTCATCCCCCATTTTTGATGATGAAATTCCCCTAGCCGAAACCATTCTGCGTGTAGCTCAAAATCAAAGTAAACCGTTACATATCATCATCGATGATGCTCATTTGCTCTCAAAAGAGCTATGGGCAGAATGCATCATACTCAATCAAATTCAGTGTGCGGGACAGCGGATAGCTGTGACCTTAACGGTTCCTCCAGCATTTTTAGCCGATTTATTGCCACAATTACCCGATTCTCTCCGGCGGCAGATCCTGCCTATTAGTATTGAACCGCTAAGTTTGCCTGAGCGGGAAGCACTGTATCAAACCTTGCTGAGATACAGTGACCAAAATCCATTTACTCCAAGAGACATTGTTCGCGCACAACTTGAAAAACAAACGGGTACTCCTCAGGAAGTCGTTACCTTGCTGGAACTGGCGCTACATGGCCAGAGTGAGAAGAAGTCAGCTTGGGTACAATATAAGCTAGCGTTGATTGGACTTTGCAGTTTGTTGATTACCATTTTGATTTGGTTTGGATTGGCTCAACCCTTTTCCGATGAGCCCGTGCTTGACGTGGTCACTTATCCCGCATTGGATTCCGACGAGTTTTTAGCCCATGGTCAACGGATATTAACGCCCTATTTTAAACAACGTGAGGAGTCGTTAGCGCAGTCTTTATTATCGCAAGCGGCGCTGCAAGCCGATCCTTTGGCGGGATTTCATGGTGAGACTCCAGCCGAGAATGAGTCCGCCATAACACAACCGATTGATGAAGCTACAAGTAAGGCCGAAAACAATGTTGCGACTGCTAGTAACAATACATCACATGAAGATATCGCTAAGAACGATAACGTTCATCCAGCGAAGAACATCACGGCTGCATCAATAACTAATGTAAAAACTCGGCCAACGTCCGGTTATACCATCCAAATAGCTACAGTCTCCCAGCGTGACACAGTCGAGTCGCTGTTGAAAAAACTGCATTCTGTGCCGGATATTCGAGTCGCTAAATACAAACAATTTTGGGTGGTGCTGGTGGGGCAGTTTAGCGACAGTCAATCGGCGCAACAGGCTGCCGCAGAATTGGTCAAACAATATCGTTTGAGTCAACCCATGATAAAAAAATGGGCTGAGTTAGGTGGTTATCAATTACAAGATGCGCTTCCAAGCGGTGAAATTTCAGAATAAACAGAGTACAATCATGGCCTTTATTTTTGTCGGCATTCATCAAGTTAAATGATCAAAAAACATAGAGCCTTCCTGAAATGGGCTGGCGGAAAATTTAAATTGGTGGATGAGCTCTCGAACTATTTACCCACGGGTGAACGTTTAGTTGAGCCGTTTGTTGGCGCAGGTTCGGTATTTTTAAATACTGACTATCCCAGCTATTTACTCTGCGATATCAATCAAGACCTGATAAATCTCTACAACATAGTCAAAGAAAGGCCCTTGGAGTACATTGCGGCTGCTAAGAAGCTATTTGTCGATGAGATGAATCAGAAGGAAGCCTACTATCGCGTGCGTACAGACTTTAATAAATCTCGCGATCCTTTCCTGCGTTCGGTTTATTTCCTGTACCTCAATCGTCATGGTTTTAATGGCTTGTGCCGTTATAACCGCAAAGGCGGCTTTAATGTACCCTTTGGCTCCTACAAGAAGCCTTATTTCCCCGAAAAGGAAATCTTGGCCTTTTCAAAGAAAGCGCAACGCGCCGAATTTAAGTGCATTGGCTATGAAAAAGCCTTTGAACAAATCCGAATTGGTGATGTGATTTATTGTGATCCACCCTATGCGCCATTATCCTCTACGGCGAGTTTTACTACCTATGTCGGTGCAGGCTTTAGCTTAGATGATCAGGCGTTGCTCGCGCGTTATTCGCGGCATATGGCTCTTGAACAGCGCATTCCTGTTGTGATTAGCAACCATGATATTCCGCTGACGCGAGAACTGTATCGCGGCGCGCATCTCGCTAAGATCCAAGTGCAACGCAACATTAGCCAAAATGGTAGTGGCCGCAATAAAGTTGACGAGTTGATTGCTTTATACGATGAGACTTACGATCCGCAGGATGACTAAAGACTAAAGACTAAAGACTAAAGACTAAAGACTAAAGACTAAAGACTAAAGACTAAAGACTAAAGACTAAAGACTAAAGACTAAAGACTAAAGACTAATTACTGATGACTGAAGGTTTCAGTTACTTATTTAGCTAACGACTTGGCTAACCAGCAAAATAAGGCTGGCAACTAAGGCTATCGCTAACACGATTCCCATCAAAATATACGGTAATGGTGAATTGGTCTGGAAGTCTTTTTGGCGATTTTTATCTGACTGCACCCCAAAGAAGGCGGCTATCGTACTGTGAAAGACTTGCCAGATCCGGCTTAGCATCAATAGGACTGTTGTGAATTGGCTGGTTTCATGTCATCGATAGGTTTATCTTGATGACCATGGAGCAGTTCAAGCAAGTCGACAAAATGGAACTGGCTAGAGCGATTTTTACCTGTTAGCCAGGTCTTCCAACTTAAAGTTTGCGCCTGTTCAGCACAACGGTTATTCGGATGGCTGCTAGGTAAGCTATTGTTGTAACGAGTATCACTACTGCAAGCGCAGGCGGAGGTATCGTTACTTGCGGTCAGTTTTTCGACACCAAAGGCTAAGGAGGCGACTACCACTGCGGTAAATGCCAACATCATCGACGACTTAAAGGTCACCGAGCCTAAAATGTGTGAAAACTGTGTTAACCGCCCTTTCATGATACTTCCCTTGAAATCATTAAATGATCCACGCTAGCTGCCCGAGTATAACAAACTCGCTTAGTTTATGAACAATAATTTATCAATCTTCACTAAAATCTTTCCAACGCTTCAGCTTCTCCTAAGACTTACCGTAGGTTGTGAGTACTGGAATTGAGCTTCTATCTGGCCTCAATCGCGATAAATGTGGCATTTGCTATAGAGGCATGGTCTAGCTAAGGGTAAAATAAGGCACTTTTTGTTCAATAGCAGCGAGTGTCCTATGCGCCCATTTTTAATTGCTCCATCGATTTTATCCGCCGATTTCGCCCGTTTAGGGGATGACGTTAAAGCCGTGTTAGATGCAGGGGCTGACGTAGTGCATTTTGATGTGATGGATAACCACTATGTGCCGAACTTAACCATTGGTCCTATGGTGTGTAAAGCGTTACGCGACTATGGCATTACGGCCGAGATCGACGTGCATTTAATGGTTAAGCCTGTTGATCGTATCGTGCCTGATTTTGCTAAGGTTGGCGCTTCTATTATTACTTTCCATCCCGAAGCCTCTGAGCATATCGATCGTACTTTGCAACTGATTAAAGAGTCCGGTTGTAAGGCAGGTTTAGTGTTTAACCCTGCAACACCGCTGCATTATCTTGACCATGTGATGGATAAGTTAGATGTGATCCTGCTGATGTCGGTCAACCCAGGCTTTGGTGGCCAATCCTTTATTCCTTCGACCTTAGATAAATTACGCCAAGTGCGTGAGCGTATCGATGCGAGCGGTTTTGATATTCGCTTAGAGGTCGATGGTGGCGTAAAAGTGGATAACATTGCCGAAATTGCTGCCGCAGGTGCTGATATGTTTGTCGCTGGGTCGGCTATTTTTAGTCAACCAGACTATAAAGCCGTTGTCGATGAAATGCGTGCCGAGTTAGCAAAAGTTGAGGCCAAATGATGCGGAGACAGATTAAGGCGATTGCCTTTGATCTCGACGGCACACTGATTGACAGTGTGCCCGATCTTGCGGTCGCGACACAGGCGGTACTCGCCGAGTTAGGTTTGGCGACCTGCACTGAAGCTCAGGTGAGAACTTGGGTGGGTAATGGCGCCGAAATGCTTATGCGCCGTGCCATGAGCCACGCTTTAGGCACCGCTGTTGAGCAAACGGTATTGGATGCGGCTATGCCCATCTTTATGCATCACTATCAAGAAAATCTTGAGAAGCACAGCGCACTCTATGCCGATGTGCACCAAGTGCTACAAACCCTGTATGACGCAGGATTTAAGCTAGCAGTGGTGACAAACAAACCCTACCGCTTTACTTTACCGCTGCTTGAGGCCTTTAAGATTAATGACTTCTTTAGCTTAGTGCTTGGCGGCGATTCGTTGGCGAAGATGAAGCCGGATCCATTACCGCTAGAGCATTTATTAGCGCAATGGCAACTTGATAAAAGTGAGTTGTTGATGGTGGGCGATTCTAAAAATGACATTTTAGCGGCGAAAGCAGCAGGTGTTGCATCAATCGGCTTGACCTATGGCTACAACTACGGTGAAGATATTGGGCTCACTGGCCCTGACGCGGTGTGCGAGCAGTTTGCCGAGATCCTTAGCTGGCTAAATGTCGGCCAGGCAGTTTAATCGATTCTTTTTATCTTTATTTGGAGCAATGACGTAATGACCAAACCCATAGTACTCAGCGGTGCACAGCCGTCCGGCGAATTAACCATAGGTAACTACATGGGTGCATTGCGTCAATGGGTTGCCATGCAAGATAGCCACGACTGCCTTTATTGCGTGGTGGACTTGCATGCCATTACCGTGCGCCAAGACCCTCAAGCATTGCGTGAGGCCTGCTTAGATACGCTTGCATTGTATTTAGCCTGCGGCGTCGACCCTAAAAAGAGCACGGTATTTATTCAATCTCAAGTGCCGCAGCACACTCAGCTGGGTTGGGCGTTAAATTGCTATACCCAAATGGGTGAGCTGAGCCGTATGACGCAGTTTAAGGATAAGTCACAAAAGCACGCCAACAATATTAACGTGGGTCTGTTTGGTTATCCGGTGTTGATGGCGGCGGATATTCTGCTGTATCAAGCAAATGAAATCCCGGTTGGTCAAGATCAGAAGCAACATCTTGAGTTAACACGTGATATCGCGACTCGCTTTAACAATGCTTACGGCGAGACGTTTACTATTCCTGAGCCTTTTATCCCTGAGCATGGCGCTAAGGTGATGTCGCTACAGGATCCGCTAAAGAAGATGTCAAAGTCAGACGATAACCGTAACAACGTGATTGGCCTGCTTGAAGATCCTAAAGCGGTCATGAAAAAGCTGAAAAAAGCCATGACCGACAGTGACGAGCCGCCAGTGGTGCGTTTTGATATGGAAAACAAGCCAGGTGTATCCAACCTGCTGAGTTTAATGTCAGGTATCACAGGCCAAAGCATTGCCAGCCTCGAAGCCGAGTTTGAAGGCAAGATGTATGGTCACTTAAAAGGCGCAGCGGGTGAAGCGGTCGTGGGCATGTTAGAGCCACTGCAAGAGCGTTACCGTGCGCTGCGTGCTGACCGTGCTTACCTCGACCAAGTGATGAGAGCGGGCGCTGAAAATGCTCAAGCTCGTGCTGAAGTCACCTTGAAAAAGGTTTATGAGAAGATTGGTTTACTAGTTTAATTTAACGTAAAACCCGTCTAGTTTTGACAAAGCCGACTCCAAATAGAGGTCGGCTTTTTTATGCCTGCGATTTTAACCAAGAAGAAAAAGCTGCAATGGCAGGCTCATTTAGGCGTCGCTGTTTGCACAAAAAACAAAATTCAAAACCCGTATTAACATCGGGTAGATTTACCGCCACCAGTCGTCCAGTACTGATATCACCTGCCACCATAAAGTCGGGGGCGAGGGCGATACCTTGTCCGGCAATCGCCGCCTCAATTGCCATCACTATGTGGCTAAAAATATGTTGTTGCTCGTTGTTCAGGGGGATTTTATGGGCCGATGACCACTTATGCCAATCGAGTCCAAGTGGGCCTTCATCCACAATCAGTAATGCTTGTTGCTGAAAATTGCCCAAGTTAATCTCGCGCCATTTAGGATAAAGGCTAGGGCTACATACGGGGATCAGGCGTTCCTTGTGCAGTAATTGTTGCCAATAACCCCGTTGATTGAGTTTGCCTGCGATAAAGATATCGGCCGTGCTGGTGCTGAGATCGGGGTCTTGAGTGATCATCTCGAGGCGAATTTTAACGCTGGGATATTGGCGCCGAAAATCCGCTAATCTTGGGATCAACCATTTCACCGCAAATGAGCTGTATACCGCCAAACAGAGCTGTTGATTTGGGGTGTCGCGGATTTTGAGATTAAGATCGCTTAACTCATTAAAAATTCTTTCTAACTCAATAAATAAGCTCTGGCCTTTGGGCGTGAGCTGTAGTTTACGTCCCTGACGATCAAAAAGTTGTTCACCAAAGTACTCCTCCAATACACGCACTTGGTGTGAAACCGCGCTTTGGGTAATGCAAAGCTCGGCGGCAGCCTTGGAAAAATGCTGTTGCCTCGCGGCGGTTTCAAATACTTGCAGCGCACGTAAGGGTGGAAGCTTTCTCATGATTTTCAACGTCTAAACGATTTAGTATGAATTTAATTCATCCAGCATGAGAAAGCATCATTTCAGCTTAAGTTTTGCGGGGATTATCATGCCAGCATTGAGATTTACGGATAGTTAAAATGCAGCGCCCTGTTGTTATCGGTTTGATTTTATTGATAGTGGGTAATCTATTTAGTGCTTTTTACGATGTATCGATCAAATGGTTGCCAGAAGATGCTAATGCAGCCACTTTTCTACTCGTGAGACAAATCACTTCAGTACTCATGTTAACCCCGATTTGGTTGTACTCGCAGCGACCGCAGACGGAATATATTTCGGTTCACCTTTGGCGTGCCAACATAGGCTCGGTTGGCGCGCTTTTTTTAATTATTGGATTGATGGCATTGCCTTTAGCCACAGTCAGTTCACTGTTTTATTCTGCCCCCCTGATGATTATTTTGATGGGATACTGGTTTTTAAGGGAGCGGATTACCACAGGGCAGGTGATATGCACACTGTTAGGCTTTGTGGGGATCTTAATTATCCTCAGGCCGAGCGAGATGAACTGGTTTGGATTAGCGGTGTTATTTTCAGCATTTACTTTTGCTATCAATCAGTTGATGCTTAAAAAAGTGCCTAATACTGAGCATCCGGTATTAACCTTAATGCTCTATAACTTGCTGGGGATTCCTGCGACTTTAGTCATTGCGGCCTTTCAGGGGGTGGAGGGACTGAGCTGGGAATTGCTCGCGGTTGCACTACTTAGTAATGCCTTTTTACTGATTTATCATTGGTTCTGTGTACTGGCTTACCGTAAAGCGCAGGCGAGTGATATTGCGATTGCCGAATATACTGGTTTGTTATTTATCGTCTTCTTAGGCTGGTTGCTGTTTGATGAATGGCTGGATAGCTTAAGTTGGCTGGGTGCCGCTTTGATTGTGCTGCCTTCGCTGTTTTTACCTTGGATAGGAGCGTTGCTGGAGAAGTCACCCAAGATGATGGATAACATACAGGTGAAGTCTTTAGGAATTGATACCGCGGTGAAAGGCGAGCCTAAACTTTAAGTGTTTAGGCTCAATCGGTTATTCGATATATTCGAAAACCTTAACGACTTTGCGTACACCAGCAGTATGACGGGCAATGTCAACAGCAAGCTCTGCCTGTGAGCGGTGGATCAGCCCTAGCAGGAAGACTTCACCATTTTCAGTGATCACTTTAATTCGGGTCACATCCAATTCTTTCTCGTTGAGCATACGTCCCTTCACTTTGGTTGTTACCCAAGTGTCGTTACTGCGAGTCGTGAAAGACGTTGGATTACCGATGCGGATCTGATTGTGGATTTTACCGCCCAGCTTAAGGTCTTGTACGACCTTAACCGCTTTATCTCGCAGCATCGAGTTGGGGGCTTGGCCTATCATCAGCACATTACCGTTTACCGATACACCCGTGATATTGGTTTGTTTCTTAAGATCTTCATGCTCTAGTAGCGCACTGGTGATCTTAAAATCAGTATTAGTATCATCGAGCTGCGTTTTTACCGAACGCTCATCGTTGGCCATCATGGCGCCGCTGACTGCGCCCACCATAACGGCACCGGCGCAACCTTGCAGTAGCATGCAAACCATTAACAGTGGGGCAGCATATCTCATTGCTGTTCGTCCTGTGGGAAGAGTGTGCGGTCGATATTGTCACACAGGCAATGGATCACCAGTAAGTGAACTTCTTGAATACGTGCCGTCACGTTCGAAGGAACGCGAATTTCGACGTCACCCACGCTGAGTAATCCTGCCATCGCGCCGCCGTCTTTACCAGTTAAGGCTACGATAGTCATATCGCGACTCAGTGCCGCTTCCATCGCTTTAATCACGTTACCAGAGTTACCGCTGGTGGAAATGGCTAACAGGATGTCGCCAGGCTGACCTAAGGCTAAGATTTGCTTTGAGAAAATCTCATCGTAGCTGTAATCGTTAGCAATTGCCGTGATAGTCGATGTGTCCGTCGACAGGGCAATGGCTGGCAGTGGTGGACGTTCAATCTCATAGCGGTTTAATAGCTCGGCCGAGAAGTGCTGAGCATCACCGGCACTACCACCGTTACCGCAGGCAAGAATTTTATTGCCACCCAAAAGACATTGCACCATCATCTCTGCCGCTTTGGCGATGGATTCTGGCAGTGCTTCGGCTGCATCGATTTTAGTCTGGATAGATTCAGTAAAGCTGTCTTTAATGCGTTCTAACATGGATACATCCTTTCAGGATAAAGTGTGGCTATGATGCCATATTTCCACGGTGGAGTTGAGGCATAAGCGTTAAAAATTATTCGATTAGCTGAGTCGAGAGCCTCGTTTAAAAGGCATCGACCAGCCATTGGATCTGCGTATCTTCGATGGCGACAACGTCGAATCGGCAGGGTACATCCAATTTATGGCTCTGTAAATAATGACTGGCCGCCATGCGGATCCTGCCGATTTGTGCTTTGCTAAGTGCTTGTATTGCGCCGCCAAATTGATTTGCTGAGCGATATTTTACTTCAACAAATACCCAGTGGTGTTTATGGCGCATGACGAGGTCTATTTCACCAAAGGGATAGCGGACATTGCGCTCGACAAAGGTTAAACCCTGCTGTTCGAGGTAACCTTGAGCGAGCGACTCTGCCTGCTGTCCGAGTGTCATAGTTGACGGAAACTGCCTCTTTGATAGCGTCCCCAGCTTAATTGGCGGTTTATCACGCCGTCTGGATTGACGGATAACACGCCGCTACGTCCATTGAACTGGTAACCTGTGAATGAGCGCATTTGTGCCAGTTTGCTGATCAAATCCATCGCATCATAACCCATCACAAATAAGCGTTTTTGGCCGTTGTTCCAGCCGGGCCATAAGGTATTAACCATCAGGTTTTCTTCGCCATTTTGCATCAACCAAGGTGCGTCACTGAGAGTGAGGTTATTTAAATCCTGCGCAGTTTGGCTCGATTCATTATCGATACGGCTACGGCTCGAGGTGTACAACGGCACGGGCTGAGTAAAGACGCTAAAGGTGACATCGATAAAGGCCTTGAGCAGGGTTAACTCCTGCGGCGTCGAGATCATATAAATCGCATCTATATCTTGGCGCGAGCGAAAATCGGCCTGTACTGAATTGCCCAGTAGTTCCTTGATGCGCGCAATACGGGCTTGGCTATCGCGAACGCCGAGCGCATCTTGCACCGTGGTTTTCATCTTATCGCCACTGTCGTAGTAATAGACTTCGATGGGCGTATCGCTTTTCTTTTTCCAGGCTTGAATAAAGCTCTCGGCCATACGTTTGCCGATAGCATCGTTGCTGGCGAGTAGCAGTGGCATAGTTACTCCATCTTGATACATGCGTATTGCTGCATCGGCTGCTTCTTGTGCTGGTGATAATGCAAAGTAAAACTTATTAGCATCAGCGACAAACTTGTCTGTTTGATTTAAAAACAGTTGCGGGATCGGCGCGCTTGCCGCAACAGGCGCTGCTGGCGTGCCAGTGGCAGGGGTGTTAGTTGCCGCAGTACCAGTGTTTAATGCCAATAATTGATCGATTTCATTTGGCAGTAGCGGGCCAATAATAAACTCAGCACCTGCATTTACCGCTTGCTGATAGGCGGCTACTGCGTCATTGGCGGTATCGTAAAAATTCACTGAGACTTGCTCATTCGGTTTGGCTAAATAACTGGCCAAAATACCTTGGCGAATCGCATTGGCGGCACTGGCGCGCTGGCCTGTGAGCGGTAAGAGTACAGCGATATTTTTTGGAGTATAAGGTTTGGCGTTTAACGCTTGATCTAAATCCGCGGGCAACTTCGCCGCCGCAGGATGATAAGGGTTTTGTTTTTGCCAGTCGCCTAAATAACGGACCAGTTGGTTGGGATCGACCGCATAATGCTTAGCGATATACGCCAGTTGTAACCAACCTGCAAAAACAGGGCTTTTGGCATCTTTGGTGAATGCGAGCAAGGTTTGCTCGTGCATCGGTTGCAACACTTGCCAGATCTGATTATTGACTTCATTCGCCTCGGCGGGAGGTAAATAGGTGGTCAATAAACTTAATTCGCGCACCTGTTCGATAGGCTGTTTATTCTGTTGGAATAAATGTGCTCTTAATTGATGATACGCTGCCATTTGCCAGCCGGGTAATACCCAAGTGCTTGGGTAAGTTAGCGTTTTCAGAGCATCAAGCGGCGTCGATGTATGCTCCAGCACCCGCGCAGTCAGGTACTTATGCTCAGCCACTAGCGTCGGGACCTGAGTCAGGCTTGGCAGCATCGACTTGAGCAGCTTTTGCGCCGCCGCATAGTCGTTCGCATTGATATGCGCATGCGCCGCCAGCAGCAGGTAAGTATCACGTTGCTGAGGATCTTTGCTATTAGCGGCCTGTGCTAAATACACATTTGGCGCCAATGGAGCAGAGGCTAATGAGGTGGCCACGGTGGGCGCTGTACTGGTAGAGCTGCTGGGCGCTTGACTGCCGCAACCCGCCAATACTGCGGATAAAATGGCCACGGAAACTAACTTAGTTGTATTCAGGCTTTTTAACACTGGGCTTCACTCTGGTAAGATGCTGCCTCTAGTTTAACCTTCTCTTGCGCTTGACGAAAGTCTTGGCACTGTCATTACAGAGGTATATATGGACCAAAGCGTCGCACTCTACATCGTTCCCACTCCTATTGGTAATTTGGGGGACATGAGCCCACGTGCTATTGACGTGCTCAGCCAGGTTGCATTAATTGCCTGTGAAGACACCCGCCATAGCGGCAAGTTATTGAGTCATTTTGGCATTTCAACTAAAACCATCGCACTGCACGACCATAATGAGCGTGCTCGCGCCCAGTGGATTGTGGATCAGCTAGCCGCAGGGCAGTCGATTGCGCTAATTTCCGATGCGGGCACGCCGCTGATATCAGACCCCGGCTATCACTTGGTCTCCCATGTGCGCCAATCTGGGTTTAAGGTGATCCCCCTGCCTGGCCCCTGTGCGGCGATTACGGCGTTAAGTGCCTCAGGTTTGCCGTCGGATCGTTTTTCCTTTGAAGGCTTTTTACCCTCGAAAGAAAAAGCTCGCGCCGATAAGTTGCTTGAACTTAAGGAAGATCCGCGCACGCTGATTTTTTATGAATCTCCCCACCGTATCGAACATAGCCTAACGACTATGGTTGAAGTGTTAGGCGGTGAGCGGCAGGTGGTGATGGCGCGTGAAGTGACTAAAACCTTCGAGACCTTCCTCAGCGGCCCAGTGGCTGAGGTATTGGCTACCGTCAGCAGCGATCTTAACCAGCAAAAAGGCGAGATAGTGCTGATGGTGCACGGTCACCGTGCGGCCGAGGATGATGAAGCTATCCCAACCGTTGCCATCAACACACTCAAGTTACTCTGTGAAGAATTGCCGCTTAAAAAAGCCGCCGCCATTGCCGCGCAAATTCACGGTCTTAAAAAGAATGCCCTGTATAAGTTCGGCTTAGCGTCTGATTTATAAGCGCTGACACTAGGTACTTGGATTAACTGTGGTACATACAGGAGGCTTAGGCTATAATCCGCGCCGAGTTGGCCAGACAGTCGCCGCGTTCGCAAGAACGGGGAGGAAAGTCCGGGCTTCAAAGAGCGGGGTGCCAGGTAACGCCTGGGCGGTGTGAACCGACGACAAGTGCAACAGAGAGTAGACCGCCATCATAGCCTCGGCTAAGGTGGTAAGGGTGAAAGGGTGCGGTAAGAGCGCACCGTGCGGCTAGCAATAGTCCGTAGCAAGGTAAACTCCACCCGAAGCAAGACCAAATAGGGTTCCGTATGGCGTGGCTCGCGTTGGAACCGGGTAGGTCGCTTGAGCCTGTGAGCGATTGCAGGCCTAGATGAATGACTGTCCACGACAGGACCCGGCTTATCGGCCAGCTCAACCTTCTTGTAAACAGAGGCCTCGCAGCTATGCGAGGCCTTTGTGCTACAAGATGTGCTACAAACTGAGACACGAAAAATTCCCCATACCTATCTACGGAATGGGATCTATTACTTGCGGTATCGAGTACCGAGAGTAGTCCAAGATATGACCGGATTACCTGCCGTCTTAAGGCAGAGTTTAAATACAAGATCGCCAGATGTTGCTTTGGAATTCACTAGGATAGTTGTATCTAAAATTTGTGAATTAAAAGGTGTTGTAATGGCTCGAAATCTTGAAACCTCTCTGAAAATGCATTTCTCCATGATAAAAACAATCTACGGTGATGTAGTAATTCATGATGAAAATGACGCTGTGGAGGCTAGAAAAGTCCGCACTTTTATGGTGGAGAATGATGATATAATTGTTAAAAATCATTCTGTTATACCGAATACTCAAGCCAGCCCTCCTAATGTTGATGTGTCATTGTCTGAAGCAATTCGCCAGTACATGTCTTGGCGTGGAAATCGCAGAAATAAAGATGGTTCATTGGGGTTAACTGCTTCTGCCAAAAACGCTCGAATGCGGAACTTTGACCTTTTACTCCTGATACTTGGTGATATCAGTATTCATGAGGTTACGAAATTTAAACTTCGTGATTTATTAGACTGTATTTCGAATATGCCGAGACGTAACAAGAGCCCTTACTGCGGCAGGACTCTCGAAGAAGCGGTCGAGGCTGCAAGAGAAAGAAGTGTTTCTGAAGACGAGTTGGTTGCATCTAAGCAAGCTAAAGAAGCATTAAAAGATTATCAGTCATTGTTCTCACGATATCTGACAGATGAAATGGGGTGGTTGAAGGTAGCACCTACGACAGGGGTTCGTGTCGAGTTTGAATCACTTTCATACGCTTCATTTTCTCATACTCAAATTAGTCAGGTGGTCGATTACTGGAAATCACAGCCGTGTTCTGACTACAAATGGATTATGTTGCTTGGAATATATACCGGAGCTAGGCGAGGAGATCTTTTCAATCTAAAGATTTCATCCGTTCGTTATGATAAGAGCTGTGACAGATTCTTCTTGTTCATTGAAAAGGGAAAGAATGAAAATGCTGAACGTATGATTCCATTGCATAAGTCACTGTTTGAGCAAGGTTTTGTACGGTTCTATAAGGCTAAGAAGTCTTCTTTGGATATAGAGGAAAAGCTTTTTGGAGATGTGAAAGTTGATAATTACATTACCTCAAAGTTTAGGCTTAGTTTGGATGCGATTGGCATACCCAAAACAACGCCGAAAAAGAGGCGTTATTCATTCCACAGTTTGAGACATACGGTAGTGACCAAAGCCAGAAGTCAGGACATCAGTCTCGCTAAGATACAAACTGTTATTGGTCATGAACTTTCAGAAGGCGGCACTACTGATATTTATACAAATGAGTTTGAGCTAAACGATTTGCTCTGCGTAATTGATTGCTTAGATTGGTGATGAAATCAAGCTAATCTAATTCTATCAGCGAAGAGGCTACCAAGTACGCTAGGTAGCCTTTTTGTTTTATAGGGATTTGAATGAACTGATGCTGGTGGAGTGCTCAGTGTAATTATAGTTGCCGAAAAGGGTGGTTTAAGAGGGAGTTGAACCCTCTCTAAGTTTTCTAAGAAGCTGATTTACATTTGTTTTTATCAGCGTGAATAGAGAGTCGTTACACCGTAATATATATTTTTAAGTACTGTTGTATAGCAGTAATTAACTGTCTAGATTCCAAATAAACACTTTCTAATCCGTCATAAAGATTTTGAGCATCATTCCGGGTTCGAGAGTCTTAATTTCTTGCATTGTTTTAACATCGAAAATAATTAGATCACGTGCTTTTGTCGCTTGGTACTGACTTGGAGTGTCGAAAATAGGGTTTCTTTCACAAAATGTTTTCCACTCTGATAATGTATCATTTCTTAAGTTAGGGTCAGTCCCTTCTGTCTTGATTGTGTAGTTATGTTTAGCTGCCGTAGAAAAAAATTTTTCAGTTAACTCAGTTAACTCATTTGCAGGACTGTGAATTACATAATCAGCTTTCGGGTTAAAATCCTGATACATTGTGATTAAAAATTCCATTTTAATAAAAAGGCAATTTAGTGTGGATAAAATATCAATAAATTCAGGCATATCCTCACTTCTTAAGTTATTCGTTAAATTTTTTAAATCATCCAAATGCTTTGTGAGCATTTTGTAACTATGCGCAGCCAAACCGAAGTTTTCTTGGGAGGGGATAAATAATTTTTTAAACCCTACATAAAACCAGCCTTCAGATCGTTCAATTAAATGAATCAACTTATGAATGACTGGTTCCCATTTGCGTCTCTCATCTAGTTCTTTGTCTTCCATTGCTTTCTTTACTGGTTCAAAGTTGTCAACATTTGAACTTTTCTTATCTAAATGTCGTAGTGCTAAGTCCCAAGTTAAGCCAATAAAAATTAGAACAAAACCAACCCAAACGCTGGTAGATGCTGGGGGAGTGGATGCTTTACTTATGTGGTCAAGAAAATGGCTATATACAAAATTGGCAATAATATCCTGCCACCAGCCGGGCCCTATCAAGATCGTTACACCAGCAAAAATTAAGACACCAGAGTATGGCCTAGGCTTCACTTTCTTATACTGCTCAATTAGCCATTCTATATTCTCTTTAGCCTTTACTTCTTGCATGTTATTCAATCCTTTAACCTAAAAATGGCTTAAATACACTACACCAGTTCATTGTTTTTAACATATAAAATTGAAAATCTGAATATTCACCATGTATACTTCAATGAATACATTTGGTATAACGTAGGAATGCGGCTTTCAGAGCCAAATGAATACACCTAAATGTAATGACTTGAGACACCACATGCTGAATACACCTAATCTTACCATTCGTGCCTACCTTCGAGCTTCAACCAAAGATCAAGACAGCTTACGCGCCAAACCTGAGTTAATCGCCTTTGCTAAAGCTCACCACGTAAAGATTACGACCTTTTATCAAGAAAACGTATCAGGAAATGACCCTGACCGCCCAGAGCTAAATAGGCTGATTGAGGAGGCATCCGAGGGGGACATTCTGCTCATTGAGAAGATGGATCGCTTGAGCCGTTTACCTTGGGAAACTTGGCAGAGTTTAAAGAGCAAGATTGCGAGCAAAGGGATCATCATTGTGATAGCCGACCAACCTCAAACACATTCAGCACTAACAGCAAACGATGTGAATTCCGGTTTCATTCAAAAGGCTCTCACTAACTTTATGATTGACCTCGCTGCGGGTATGGCTCGGGATGATTACGAAGCGAGAAGGGTTAGACAAGCCCAAGGCATTGCCAAAGCTAAAGCAGAAGGGAAAACATGGGGAGGCCAAAACAAGGATGAAAAGCTTCACCAAGCGATTAACACTCACCTGCAAACCATGAGTATTCGTAAAACTGCTGAGATGCTCGGGTGTTCAGTTTCAACAGTCCAAAGGGTAAAAAAGCAAAACTCGATCAAATTAGAAGCGATCGAACTATAAGAGCAAAATATTTTGCTGGCACTAACCCGCTGATAAAGATCTATTTTTCTACATATCCACTGATTATGCACAGCTTACAAACAGTTGATGTAGCTATGTGATGTAGCTACATTTCTTCATTGTGTGTATAATGCAGGTGTCTGAATCATAAAGATTTATCCTTATAGAGAGTAAAAAAATTTATGAGAAATAACATATCTAAAACGCTAGATATCTTAATTCTGGATCTCCAAGAGCAAGGTTTAGAATTAAGCTATTTAAATCAACTTTCAGAGTACGAGATTTATCGACTAGCTAATAAATACAAGCAGAATGAACCCCAAAAAATCTCATTCGAGGAGCAAGAACTAATCAATCAACAGTCCAAGCAAAAAGAAGCGCAGAGGAAACAGAGACAGTTAGAGCAGGAGGTCAAGGAAACCTCTAAATATCAACACTTAGGTGGTTTATACCGAATCAGCGCTTCTTTAGCTAAACAAGGACTTAATAATGTTAGATAGAATCCACTTTTGTTCAGATCTCGTTTCTACAGCCATTAACGCCATTGAGACGAATGACCAAACCTCGGCACTTGCAAACCTTAATGCACTCAAGAATGTCATCAACGGCCTAAAGTTTGGTGATCAAGTCACAGCGAAAGCAATCAAGCAGGTCGCAAAGAACACTGGCCTTGATGATATTAAAGCGTTGGAAGCCTTGGTGCTCACTGGTTGCACTACTTTTGGGCGTGGTCACGGCCTACAACAATCCACATTGGCAGACTTCTTACTTCGTGAAGCTAATATTGCTAAAAACGTAACCTTGCCGATCTTGGGGGTGAAGTAATATGAGCATCAACACAAGCCACCCTATTCGTATACGTAAAGAGCTGAATGAAATCATCATTGGGCTTGCTGAGCACTCCGATATGGAGTATCGGGATTTGGTTGCGTATCTGATAGCTGAAGGCTTAAACACTCTAAGATTACGGGCAAACCTGAACGAAGTAGGAGAAGTTATTGGCTAAGACTCCGCCCCATATCGAAGGCGAAGTTTTAGCGATGATTGCGGCAGGTTACTCACTTGCCGCTGTATCAAGCCAGTTCGGCCTTTCGTATCACACCGTCAGAGGCATTCAGAAGCGAGCAGGTATCAAATCCGGTGAAATTAAGAAGCAAGTTATCCTCAAATATCAAAATGCCCTGAAAGACTCCCTAGCTAGTGATTTCATAAGAGATAAGGCATCTGCCCTGCTTATGGATGATCTAGCTTTGTCGTCAAAGCTACGCAGTAAATTACATGTGCTTTTGGATGAACTACCGGACTCACCAAGGGACACCAAAGAGGCGGTACTTATTGCACGTTCCCTGTCAGCAATAGCCACCAGCTTAAAGCTTTCAAACGACACGCTAAGAGCAAGCTTTAAGTTAGGTGAAGAACCTGAGGTCAACGAAGATCTACCGGAGTTGATAGTTAGAGAAATGCTAGAGGTTGAAATTCTCGATGTAAAAGGGAAATTCACTACCGTAGAAGCTTCCTAATGCAGCCTTATCTGATGCCTCTCTCTCGAGAGGCAATTTTTTATTAGAACATCACTGAGTTTATAAGAACAAACCGCTATGAAATCTAACTTCGAAACCAATCACTCTAGCCTAGAAAGTGTGGAATTTTTGTCCGAGAAAAATGGTAATGAAAATACGATTTTGGATTTCGAAAATTTAACTTCGGAAAATACCCGTATCCCAGCTGTGTTGCGGGCTATAGAGTATGCAAAAGCAGCTGGAATGGACGATAGTCCAGTAGGTAGTAATATCCATTACTATAACTTACTAGATAGAGAGCAAGAGACAACTGAGCTAGAAGAACAAGAATTAGATGATTGCTTAATACAGGATGAGGCTGAAGAGTTAGAAACTCCGAAAGCAGAAGTCAAAGGTAAGGGATCACATCTCAATAGCTATCACTACAAGCCCCTAGTTAGCATCGATAGAAAAGAGAAAAAAAGAGCACGAGAAACAAAGCTCTGTCTTACCAATAGTGGCGAGATTAGATTTTTCTCCAGAGAACTAGAAAACGCATTCTTGGCGATGAAAGACCTCATTATTAAGCGAATCGTTACAGGTCGCTTAGTGTTAGCCACGGTATACTTTTCTCACAAAGCCAAGGCTAAGAATCTTTCAGCTCATGCTTACGGTAAGAAGTTAAGAGAAAGAGGTTGGGGATTGCCAACCATAATTGTTTTAGAACACGGGAAAGCCTCTAAAAAGCTCTCACACGCCCATATCATCACAATCAGTGAGGAGTCTGCCTCAAATCGATTTCCTGCGCTGAGAGAGCTTCTCAAGAAGGATGCTAACCATTATGACAGTGCTATTAAGATTCAAGATAGCTACATAACAAAGTTTCGGTATACAGATTTAACCGCTCTAGAGGAAGAACAAAGTGGGAATGTGATTCCTCCAATCGAGGAGCACAATTCTGAATATTGGATGAATACGTGGCGTCCTGAAGGCTCCAATTATATCCATAGAAGATTGCCTATAGACGTCGGCATTGCAGATTACTTGTCAAAGCAACTTACCGATGAGAACGATAACCAACGACTTAATTTCATTAACTTCGGAACTATGATTAGCGACAAAAAGAGAGAGCTAGTGAAGTTATCTAGAGAGTTCAGAAAGAAATATAAGACCCCACCAGCTTCTAAGGCCTCAAAGTCCTAGAAAAAACGCGTTTCCCTAAAGCCACCCGTTTCATTGTTTTTGGGGTATTTTTTGAAAATTCACCCCAAAAGCACACCAGCTAAATACTCGTTTGCAAAATTCTGACTATCCGGTAGTCTGGTTTTAGTGTGCTACATTTTGTGTCTCAAACTGAGACACAAAAGATTGTAAAGCGCCTTTAACCCTTACCATTACTGAACAGATTCCGCTGCGAGGAGTCGGCTTATCGGCCAACTCAACCTCTTTAAAGTAAAAGGCCTCGCAGCGATGCGAGGCCTTTTATTTTTCAGGCAATACGATTAATCGATGCATAAAGAAGATTGATAGTTAAGCTTCTGGATAAATGCTAAGAAATTGTTTTTATGTTATTTTCTGCGTTGGCTGTAAATAGTTATACCTTACGGCATTTCATTTTTGATAAGACTGAATAAACGTGAATTTTCATTTGAAATGAATCAAAAATAACACCTTAACTGGTGTTATGCATTTTAGTCTAGCAATCGAGAGAGGAAAAACGGATGGATTATGGCCCGAGATACTCGATTTTTCTGGGGATCAATAAAGGCCGTCTGTATCTAGGGCATGTTGACGTTTCAGGGTTGTTTTTGCGGCAATTTGGCTGGCTTTTATGCAAGGAAAAGTCCGTGCAGTGTAGTTATTCTACATAAACGGACGATAACGCAGCAGAAACGTCAGCCAAATGCTGCCCGAAGGGTTCGTCTGGCAAGCCCTTGCTCTTACTTTCTGTCATAAGAGCCGCTCGTCATTTGAGTAGAATAACTACACATCATTCCTCGTTTCGCGAGCACGAGCTTGCCAGAACGAACAAAATTTAATCTCGAAACGTCAACACGCCCTAGCAAAGCTGAAATTTTAACTCTGTTGAAATCATCCTTTTTGCCCCAATATAGTCTCTAGTGCTGCAATCTGGTGGCGTTTATCACAGGAGTTTATGTCATGCTTTATGATTTAACGGCTGTTCAATTTAGCAAGATGCTGAAAAACTTGAGTCTTATTCTGGAAAAGGGTGAGATTTTTGCCAACTTGAAGAAGGTGGATATGGCGGTATTATTGAATTCCCGCTTAGCACCCGATCAATTTAATCTGATCCGTCAGATCCAGATTGCCTGTGATACCGCCAAGATTGGGGTCGCGCGTCTCACGGGGAATTTAGATACCGTACCTAAGCATGATGATACTGAAACGACTCTGCCAGAGCTGCAAGCACGTATTGCTTCTGTTGTCGAGTACTTAGCTCAATTTACTGAGGCAGATTTTGCCGATGCGGCGACTATCCATGTTTCTCAACCGCGTTGGGAAGGTAAGTATTTGACGGGGTATGAGTTTGCGATTGAGCATGCCATCCCGAACTTATATTTCCATGTGACGACGGCCTATGCGATTCTGCGCCACAACGGTGTGGATGTGGGTAAGAAAGATTATCTTGGCCCTATGCCTTACAAGTCGTAAAGCCCATCGCACAGCAGAGCATTAGCTTTGCTGTGCGCTTAATGCGGCAGAGGCAATATCACGCTAACCTTTAGCCCACCAAGTGCTGAATGCGTAAAGCTAAGTTCCCCCTGATAACTCTCGACAATATCTTTGCAAATCGACAGGCCTAAGCCATGGCCTTGAATGCTCTCATCGAGCCGAATCCCTCGCTCCGTAATCACAGCTAAATCGCTATCCGATACACCTTCGCCATCGTCGCTGACCTCAATCAGATACGCCGGCATGCTGGCATGAGTCTGCTCAATACAAAGCTGTATCCGTTGATGCGCATGTTTACAGGCGTTGTCGAGCAGATTGCCAAGCAGTTCCAGCAAGTCGTCCCGGTCGAAGGGCATGACCAGTGTTTTATCAAACTGACTATCAATTTGACGCTCAGGATAGATGCGTTGCATCACTTGGATAAGTGGCGGCAGATCGTCATTGAGCACGGTGAAACGCCCCGGAGTGGAGAGCCCGACGATTTTAGTGCGCTTAAGCTCTCGCTCAATAATATGGTGCAGATCCGCGAGCACCTTGCTGCCTTCGCGTCTTTGCTCTGGCGCTAGGCTATCGAGGTAGGATTGTAGCCCTTGCAGAGGGCGTTTCATTTCGTGGGCAAGATTACCCAAGGCATTGCGTGAGCGTTGTACCCTTTGCCCCAGTTGATTCATGAGGCGTTCGATTTCCTCAATCAAAGGGCTAATTTCTGTTGGCGTGTGCTGGGTATCGATTTCTTGTCCCTGGAGTCGCAGTTGCCTGATGGCATCTGGCATTTGCTCTAGCGGTTTAAAGCCCCGCTTGAGCAACAGATGTTGGGCAAATAGCAGGATCATAATGGTCAGCAGTACCACTACCGCCGCAAAGCCTAGAAAGCGTAATTGGGTTTGCTCGAGCGAGCTAATGTCTTCCGTTACCCAGAGGGTGATGGTTTGCCCATTTTTGACGATTGTCTGACTGAACATCAGCCAGTGTTCTTGGCCAACGTATTGAGTGGCCTGTTGTTGTTCCCCAACGTTAAGATTGGGGAGTGAAACGGCATGATCAAACAGCGAGCGCGAGCGTAATAGCTGCTCACCGATGTTAATCGCAAAGTAATGACCTGAGTTGACCCTGTGATACACATTGGGGAGCCTGTCGGCACTCAGTGACCAAGTGCCATCGGCTTGCGGTTCGAGGGCGGAGATCAGACTATCGGCATCGTGTTGTAGGCGCGAGGCGACAAAGTCTTGGGTCAAGATTTGAATGCCTTGAAATAGCAAATACAACAATAGCGCCATGGCGCAGGTGAGGGTGATAAGCAGATTACGGGTGAGATAGGCTTTGAGTGAATACACGCTTAGGCATCCTTGAGTCGATAACCTTGGCCGCGCCGCGTTTCGATATAATCTTTGCCTAAGCGTTGGCGGAGTCGGTTGACGTACACTTCAATTACATTGCTGTCTTTGATTTGTTCCTCTTCGTAAATGCGCTCGCTCAGCTCGGATTTGGACACAATCTTAGTCGGGTTGGCCATTAAATAATGCAACAGGCGATACTCAATCTTAGTAAGCTCGATAACTTCCCCTTCGGCATTGGTCACTGCTTGTTTATCCACATCGAGGGAGACGCCAGCATGTTGCAGCAGGTTGTCGGCGCGGCCAAAGTGTCGGCGGATCAGCGCTTCTAATCTGGCGAGCAGCTCCTCAACATGGAAAGGTTTACCGAGATAATCGTCGGCGCCGGCCTTAAGGCCATCGACGCGTTCGTGCCAAGCATCGCGTGCCGTAAGAATTAACACAGGCATCAGCAGACCCTTTTGGCGCCATTGGCTCAGTACGCTTAAGCCCGGCTTACCGGGCAAGCCTAAATCGAGGATCACCGCTTCGAAGGCTTCTTCCTCACCGAGAAAGGCGCCATCGATGCCGTTATTGGCATGTTCAACGGTATAGCCCGCCTTGTTAAGGGCGGGAATGAGGCGAGCTACTAAGTCGGCATCATCTTCAATCAAGAGTAAGCGCATTAGTCGACCTTTTCCTTAAGCCATTCACCCGTTTTGGCATCGATCTTAATCTCATAGACAATGCCATCGTCGCGCAGGATTTCGAGTTCATAGATGATGCGGCCGTGTTTTTGCTCGACTTCAAGGTCGAGCAAACGTCCCTTTAACCGTGATTCATAGCGTTGCATGATGGTGTCGAAGGGTAATACTTTACCCTCCTTCACCCATTCGACCACTTTGTTAGAGAGGTCGTCATCATGGGCTAGACAGCTTGGGCTGTTAATCATCCCAGCGGCCAAAGCCAGGAATATTAACGGTATCTTCATCGAATATGCCCTTCTCTGCGAGGTTGTGGCAATTGCTACATTGGCTGAATGAGCCGACTTTGGGGTTATCTTGCACCATGCGTCTTGGGATCTCATCGTGCTTACGGATAAAAAATGCCTGCTCGGTAATTTTTTGTGGCCCCATAGCAGCAATTAAAGGTTTGCTATTTTTCATCACCTTACCATTTTGCGCGGCATGTTGAACGAGATATTGCTCAATTCTCGCCGTTGCTTCAGGCGTCAGGCTGGCATCATCACCAAAGTGATTGTTTAGGTTGTTGGTAATTGCCTGCCACTTGTCTGCGGGCAGTAAATTTGCGGGATACGCCATATGGCAGCTGCCACATTCTGCCGAGTATTCTGCATTTTGTGGGATGGCTTGATTCAGCTCGCGACCATCGTCGGCATAACCCGTGCTGGTAAAGGTTAAGCTGAGCCCTACGACGCCTATCGCCAGGGCGAGGGCAGTAAGTGTGGAACCGGCAATCCAGCTTAGGGGATGGGCTTGTTTAGTCATGGTATTTCCTTACGTTTTGCTTACTAAAATGGATGTGGATAACGCCTTTATTGCAAACTTAGCCACAGCAGTACGTCGCCTTTTTCTTGAGGCGTGCACTCGCGTTTAAAGGTCCAGTTACAGTTACGGTTAAACCATTTCTCAATCTTGGCCGCATCGGTTAAACGGTTACTGGTGAGCGACGGCGCCATGGCCTCAATGGGTTTTCGGGTATTTTGATGCATACCTGGGTCTGTCACCTTGGCGGTGTGACAGCTGGCACAGCTGCGATCCTCACTCTGCTGTAGCCACAGCGCTTGTCCTGCATCGGCGCTAAAGGGGCCTGCACCTTGTGCTTGATATTGTTGCAGTTGTAAGCCAATTCGCTCGGCACTGAGTGGCAAGCTGGCGACCTTGGTATTGGCGGCACTGGCATTAACACTGCTGAGTAGTAGCGCAGTGATTGCTAGTCCGATGCTGTGTTTATTCACGTAGTTCATTTCTGACTCCTTTGAACGGTCGAGTTGCGGCGGTTATTGATGTTCATCTTGTTGGATCAGCGGGCGCTGCTTTTTACCTGTCAGCATGGCTCTGACGAGGTTTTCCTTATGCAGCAGGCTGCTGACAATCACGCCGCCGATATGGGTAGCTATTAAAAACAGGCTGAAGTTGGCGGAAAACTCATGTACTTCCTTCAGTGTGCCCTCGGGCCAAGTAGCGAAAAAGCTTGTGGCCAGTGGACCTTGGCCATCGGTGGCATAAAGTGCCATGCCGGAGAAGCCAGTGAACCCTATGCTGAGGATTAGGGCGACTATCATCAGTGCGCCTGCGGGATTGTGGCCGATGTAATCCTTAGCCTTGCCCGTGAAGAGTTCCTTCAGGTAAGTCCAAGCGATGTTCGGACGGGTGACAAAGTTGATAAAACGCGCATGGTGAGTGCCAATCACGCCCCACAACAGGCGAAATACCAGCAGGGTTAAGATGCTGTAGCCGGCGTAACTGTGGATGTTCATCCATTCGTCTTCGCCTTCGGTGAGGTAGGCTAAGGTAAAAAAGCCCACCAATGACCAGTGAAAGATACGGATCAAGGGATCCCAGACGTTGATGTTTTGCTGCATATTTGAGGACATGATCTGTTGCTCCTAAGGTGGTGTGCTTGCAGGCTACTAAAGCCAAACTTAAACGACGCTTAAATTTTGCGGAGTGAACTTGCCCGCTGTTCTGATGAGTGAACTGGGTAAATAAGTGAGAAATCCATCGAACTAAGCTTGTTAAGGTATTGGTATTAAGCTAGATTTTGCCGCTTCATCTTCGATAGGTAAGGGAGCAACCTGTTTATGCCAGTCCATCTTTTTAGCCGTCAGCCCGAACGAAAATCTTTTTTAATTTATGCGGTGCTGTTGTTTATTATCGAAGTGTTGATCGCCCGTTTTGCGGCTTCGGGATTTATTCGCGGTTTTGTAGGTGACGTGTTAGTGGTGATCCTGTTGTTTTGCATGGCGCGCACGCTAGTGCCCGTGGTGAATGCAAAAGGGGAATCAATCAATCGCTTTTGGCACACGCCATGGTTGGCATTGGCTGTGTTGCTGTTTGCCTTCGCTATCGAATTTGGTCAGTATTGGGGCTTAGTGGACAAGCTGGGGCTGGGCGGTAACCGCTTGGCGCGAATTGTGATTGGTAGCCATTTCGATCCACTTGATTTGCTGGCGTATTTTGTGGGATACCTGATATTGATAGGCTTGTATTGGAAGCGAAATTAGCTATTTCAAGGCACAGGAAGGATACAGCATGCAGCCGATAACAGCCTTCACACTGCGAGTGTCCGATACCGAGGCGATCACTCAGCCTTTGTATTTCAATCAGCAAGCTACTGGGGTCAATATTGCGGGAAGGCAGCTTGAGGCCCAGTACCGCTGCACTTTACCCAATGGCACCCAAGGCTATCTACTGCTGACCTCCTACGATTGCCCCTTTGAAGAATCCTTAGAATTTAGCTTGCTTAATGATGCATATGGCTTGGTGACGACCACATCCTTAGCGAGGGAATATGGCTCATTTTTGCTTTACGCCCATTGGCCTATGGCTGAAAATCGCTTAAGACTGCACTTTTATAACCAGTTGTTTATGGATATCGTGATTGAACCTCGCCCGTCTTGGTTTACCTTGTCATCTAAACTATTACTGGTTGAAGTGTTGGCTCCTCGAGATGATCCTCATACTAAAGCCTCAATGGATGCATTGGCGCAGCGTTTGGCTGATGTCAGTCAATCACATGATAAATATCTAAAATAAAGGGCGCATCGATGCGCCCTTTGGTGTTAACCCTATCTTTAAAAGAACCCGAGCGGATTGATATCGTAACTCACCAATAGGTTTTTGGTGTTTTGATAGTGATTGAGCATCATCTTGTGGGTTTCACGGCCGATGCCTGACTTCTTATAACCACCAAAGGCTGCGTGGGCAGGATAGGCATGGTAGCAGTTAATCCATACGCGGCCAGCCTGAATGCCTCTGCCCATACGTTGGGCACGGTTCATATCCCGTGTCCACACGCCTGCACCAAGGCCGTATTCGGTATCGTTGGCAATTGCTAAGGCTTCGGCTTCATCCTTAAAGGTGGTGACCGAAATAACCGGACCGAAGATTTCCTCTTGGAAAATCCGCATCTTATTATTGCCTTTCATGATCGTTGGGCTGATGTAATAGCCTTTGCTTTGATCGCCTTCGAGCTGGCAGAGCGAGCCGCCTAAGAGCACCTGCGCGCCTTCATCTTTACCAATCGCGAGATAGCTTAAGATCTTATCGAACTGTTCTTGGGAGGCCTGTGCGCCCACTTGGGTTGCAGTATCCAGCGGGTTGCCCTGCTTGATGGTTTGCGCACGGGCGAGCACTTTTTCGATAAAGCGATCGTAAATCGACTCTTGGATCAGCACCCTTGATGGGCAAGTACAGACTTCGCCTTGGTTGAAGAAGGCCAGCAACATACCTTCGACGGCTTTATCTAAATACTCGTCTTCGTGGTCCATCACATCGGCGAAATACAGGTTAGGCGATTTACCGCCGAGTTCGACGGTCGATGGGATCAGTGATTCGGCGGCACATTTTAAGATGTGGTAACCCACTTCGGTGGAACCAGTAAAGGCCAGTTTAGCGATACGTTTGCTGGTGGCGAGGGCTTGGCCCGCTTCGGCGCCAAAACCGTTGACGACGTTAAGGATGCCGGGCGGCAGCAGATCTTCAATCAGTTCGAGTAGCACAAGGATAGAGACGGGCGTTTGCTCGGCGGGTTTAAGCACTACACAGTTACCTGCGGCGAGCGCGGGGGCGATTTTCCATGCCGCCATCAACAGCGGGAAGTTCCACGGAATGATTTGCCCGACGACACCCAATGGCTCTGGGAAATGGTAGCTGACGGTGTTGCCATCAATATCGGCGGCGCTGCCTTCCTGTGCTCGAATGCAGCCAGCGAAGTAACGGAAATGGTCTACAAACAGAGGCAAGTCGGCGTTGAGAGTTTCACGCACCGCTTTGCCGTTTTCCCAGGTTTCGGCAACGGCTAAGTATTCGAGATTTTGCTCAACGCGATCGGCGATACGCAGCAGTAAATTCGCACGCTCGGTGACTGAGGTTTTGCCCCAGACATCCTTAGCGGCATGGGCCGCATCGAGCGCCAGTTCGATATCGCGATAGTCGGAGCGGGGAATTTTACAGAAGTTTTGACCATTGACGGGGGAGCGATTATCGAAGTATTCGCCGTTAACTGGGGCGACCCATTTGCCACCGATAAAGTTGGCGTATTTTTCTTTGAAGTTAACGATGGCACCAGGAGTTCCGGGTTGAGCATAAATCATAGTGTTATTCCTTCTGTGGCTGCCGAAAACGCTAAATGTGTAGCGTCTCAGCATGGGTCTTGTTGAAATAGGTTTGAGCACTGTTGTTATTTTTATCCTTTGCCAATCGGATTGACTGACAAAGTTGTTGATTAAGTTGGTGTTCTCTTACGCAACACTTGAGTACTGCGTATAAACGGGTATCGCAAGGACAGTGCCAAACTGGCAGGAGTTGTACACTTGTTGAGCTAACAGTATGATGAAAAGCTAATTTTGCAGATCCAAAACAATAGGGCATTCAAGGATGGAAAGTTGCCCTGTGGTCATTTTGTCATCCAACGACACACCATAGGTGTGCCGAAATGGAACAGCGCTCGGGGAGCATGGCTATGACAGTAAAACCGCATTTTCCAACCACACAGGCATGGTTAGCCGATTCATGGCAGCGCAGCTTAGGTGCTGGCTTATCAGAGTTTCGTGCTGGTGAGGATCTCAGGCTCACGCGCGCAGAGCTCAAACATAAACATGAGCAATATCAGCAGCTCATCGAATTAGTACAATCCCATGCCTTGCCGCTGTTTAATCAACTGATGGCGCAATCCAATAGCCGGTTATTGCTCTCCGATGCTGACGGTTATGTGCTGAAACATTGGGGCGTGAGTCGTTATTCCAGTAAGTTAGCGGATGTAGCGCTTGATATTGGGGTTAACTGGCTTGAACAGTATAAAGGCACCAATGCCATAGGGACGGCGCTCATGGCCAAGCAAGCAGTCTCAGTGGTTGGAGAGCAGCATTTTATCCGCCAAAATCGTTTTATGAGTTGTACTGCTTGCCCGATTTTTTCACCCCAAGGCGAGATGCTTGGAGTGCTCGATATCACCAGTGAGCAACAGCGGCATTCACAGCAGACTTTAATGTTAGTGTCGAGTCTGGCACAGCAGGTCGAAACGGCGCTGCTGTGTCATCTGCCCGATAGCCATTATCGGATTGATTTAGCAGCCGAGCCGAGTTTATTAAGTTCTGGCTGGCAAGGCATAGTGATTGCCGACAGTGACGGGCGAATTGTGGGCTGTAATCCCATGGCAAAACAATTGCTGACTCAAGCCAAGCTGGGCGATAGCCTAGAGCTGCATTTGGGGGATAGCTGGACGCGTGCGGGGGGCTTTAATCGGGATTTGGCCCTGCACTTACAGACTCAGGCGTTGGGTGTTACGCAGACCAAAAGTGCGAAGACGATTCAAGATAAGCCGCAGAGTCAATTGGGGGTAAGATTTCGCGATCCCTTGCTTGAGCGGGCTTGGCAGCAAGCGAATAAGGTCATCACTAAACAAATCCCTTTGCTGGTGCTCGGTGAAACTGGGGTGGGTAAAGAGCAGTTTGTCAAAAAGCTCCATGCCCAGAGTTCGCGTCGCGCGCAGCCGTTAGTGGCGGTGAATTGCGCCGCCTTGCCCGCGGAGTTAGTTGAGTCTGAGTTATTTGGCTATCAGGCAGGGGCTTTTACTGGCGCTAATCGAACTGGTTTTATCGGTAAGATCCGCCAAGCCCACGGTGGCTTTTTATTCCTCGATGAAATTGGCGAGATGCCGCTGGCGGCGCAAAGCCGGTTACTCCGGGTGCTGCAGGAGCGTGAGGTCGTTCCTGTCGGCAGTAATCAAAGTGTTAAGGTCGATATTCAGATCATCGCCGCGACCCATATGGATTTAGAGTCGCTGGTGTCGCAGGGGCTGTTCCGTCAGGACTTGTTTTATCGCTTGAATGGATTGCAGGTGCGCTTGCCTGCGCTGCGTGAGCGGCAGGATATTGAGCGCATTATCCATAAATTGCACCGCCGTCACCGCAGCGGCCCACAAACCTTATGTGCTGAATTATTGGCGCAGCTAATGCGTTACGATTGGCCCGGCAATCTACGGGAGCTGGATAACCTAATGCAGGTGGCGTGTTTGATGGCCGAAGGTGAGGTTGTACTCGAGATCAATCATCTCCCCGATTACCTTGCTCAAAAGCTAATGGATCTGGCGTTTGAGCCGCACACCTTAACTGAGGTTGTTGAAGCCGAAACCACGGCGCATCCGCACGAACTGGCCGAGTCTAGCTCCGCCACCATCGACTCGCTCCATGGAACCATAAATCTGAACGTATTGCAGGCTTACCGTACTTGCGAGGGCAATGTGAGCCAATGTGCTAAGCGTTTGGGGATTAGCCGTAATGCCTTGTATCGCAAATTAAAACAGCTAGGGATTAAGAATTAACGGCAGTTGGTTGTTGATAATATAAGCCCCGCTAACAGTGTTAGCGGGGCTTATATTTTTAGGTCGGTAAACTGATATTGACTTCAAGGCCGTGTGGCTGACGATTCTCGGCTCTGATTTTACCTTTATGGGCGCTAATAGCCGCTTCGGTAATGGCGAGCCCTAGCCCCCAGCCCCCACTTTCCCGCTGCCTTGCCGAATCGGGGCGATAGAAGGGTTTGAAAATCGCTTCAAGCTCAGCAGGATCAATCCCCGGGCCATCGTCTTTAATGCTGATCAGTACTTGGCCGTTGGTTTGGCTCGCGCGCAGGTGAATATCGCTCTGGGCATAACGAATCGCGTTGCGCAGCAGGTTTTCTATCGCTCGGGACAGGGATTTCGGATAATGGCTGAGTTCGATGGCTTCATCGATATCGATAGTGATCTTTTTACCCTGTTGATCGGCTTCAAATTCGGCATCGTCCAATACTTGGCTTAGCGACTCGGCTAAGCCAAGGCGTACCTTGGTCTCATTGGTGCTAAGTTTGACCCGCGATAGCTCCAGCAGCTCGGCAATCAGTTGTTCTAATTGCTCTGCCTCGTAGGCAATGCGGTCGGTTTCTGTAGTTTGTTGGCCTTTCTTACGGGCCAGTGCCAGTGACAATTGCAGGCGGGTCAGTGGGGTGCGCAGTTCGTGGGAAATATCACCCATTAATCGCTGTTGATTTTTGACCATGGCCTCAATCGAGTCAGCCATGCTGTTAAACGCAGTGGCGAGTTGGCCGATTTCATCGTTACGTTGGGTGGTTGCCTTATCTACCCGATTACTGAGATCACCTTCGGCGAGGGCATCTGCACTTTTCTTGAGTGAACTGAGTGGCTTACCCAAATGCCAAGCGAGTAGGGCGCAGAGTAATCCCGACATCAGTATGGCCAAACTGAGGGTGAGTAGTTTGTTTTCGATAAAGAAGAAGAACCAGGGCCGAGGATGAATATCTGGCAGTCGACCATAGAGAAAATAGGTTTCTCCCTCCAGAGTAAATTGGTGTGGGCCAAATACTAATTCATCTTTAAATTGGTGGCTAATTGGCTGTTTTTCTTCATCGGCCATCAGCATAAAACTGCGTACACCACGGCTGATTCTATTGGTGTTAATCACTTGGCCTTGGCTATTGGTGAGATACAGCCGCAGTGGTTTGCCTTCCATATCTCGATGCCTCTCCCAGCGGCGCAGAAAATCGGACTTGAGCAGAGTTGGATTTTCTTGAATGCGCTGCGCTACGGTCGCCAGTACTTTTTGCAGGTGGGGCGGGATTGGGGCGCGGTCGTGATTTTGTTGCAACAAAGGCAACAGCCCGACTAAGGCAATAATCAACGAACTACAGAGCCAAAATCCGAGCAGTAATTTGATAAATAAGCGATTAGGCACAGTTGTTCCCGCCGTTATGGTAACCAGATATAACCTTTGCCACGTATAGTTTTCACCCTGGGTCTGCCATCGCTGCGCTCGGGAAGTTTTTTACGTAGATTCGAGAGGTGCATGTCTAGGCTGCGATCGAATGGCATCAATTTTTTACCCAGCACAATTTCATTGAGCTCTTCTTTATTCATCAACTCGCCAGCATGGAGCGCTAAGGTGTGCAGCAGAGTAAATTCTGTGCCCGTGAGGATGATCAGTTGCTCATTGCAATAGGCCTCTTGGCGAGTGGGATCTAAACGCAAATCACCAAACTCTTGCGCGGGTGTTGCATGAATTTCTTGGGCGGTTAAGTGTGAGCGGCGAATGATGGCGCGAATACGGGCGATAAGCTCCCTGTCGTTAAAGGGTTTAGGCAAATAGTCATCGGCACCGATTTCAAGCCCCACCACGCGGTCAATCTCATCGCCTCTAGCCGTGAGCATCAGCACCGGTGTTTGCTTGTGTTGGCGCAGGGCGCGCAGCACTTCAAAGCCATTTAATTTAGGCAACATGACATCGAGTAAGATCAAATCGTAATCTGCAGCCAAGGCAAGTTCTAAGCCTTGCTTACCATCGTAGGCTAACGTGAGTTTAAACCCTTCGAGTTCGAGTAATTGTCCAAGGAGTTCTGACAAACCGAGATCATCATCGATTAATAATATCCGACTCATAGTGTTCCTTAATCTGGGTGAACGGGTGCTGCAGACCGGCATGGGCTCAGTAAATCGCAGGCACTTTTAGTACTTTGCCTGAGTATACCCCTTTTGATGTCAATTGCTGTGTAGCAATGTAAGCCAAAGTAAAGAATAGAGAATCTGTTTTACCTAAGCGAGTTCCAGAGTCGAGTTTCTGCTCCTTAAGGTGGTTCGGGTATGGTTATTGGCGCAACTTTACACTGATTTACTCAGGTCACGACCTCACTTACATATGAGGCTTTAGACTGTTATCGTCGAAAGTGATTCGGCTTTTAAAAGGGTCGTCACTATTTCTTATCTTTACAACATGAAGTTGAATTATTGAGGTTAATATGATGAAAACATTATCTCCTTTAAAAGCAGGTCTATTTGCCATCTTAGCAAGCTCCGCAGTATTGGCGACAGCAGTGAGTGCTGAGCCTAGCCAAGGCTGTGAGCATTCTCGTGGTGAGTTTCATAAACGTGGCGATCGCATGGAGCATGATGGCATGCATAGAATGTTCGAAGGATTAGACTTAACTGATGCACAAAAAGCAGACATTAAAAAACTGTTTGCTGAGCAACGTGCAGCACGTAGTGATGATAGACCTTCGAAGGAAGAGCGTTTAGCGCACCGAACTGAAATGCATGGGTTGATCACCTCGGCCACCTTCGATGAGGCGCAAGCTAAGGCACTGCTGAGTGCTCAGCAGGAAAAACGTCTAACGCAAGCGATTGAAAGGATGAAGATGCAGAATCAAATTTACAATCTGCTGACGCCCGAGCAACAAGCTAAGTTTAAAGCGCGATTTGAAGCACAAGCTGCTAAAGAACCTCGCAGTTAAGCTTGTAAGCTGATATACAATAGAGTCATAGCTTCCCGATATAGACCCCTATGACTGAAACTTCCCAATACGATTTTTGGGTCAAATTAGCTAGTCGCGCTTCCGTGGCTACTGCTTTGACCCTTATCACAATCAAACTGTTAGCTTGGTTGTATTCCGGTTCTGCCAGTATGTTGGCATCCTTGACGGATTCATTCGCCGATGCACTCGCCTCGATTATCAATTTTATTGCCATTCGCTATGCTCTCGTTCCCGCAGATCATGACCACAGATATGGTCACGGCAAAGCTGAGCCATTAGCCTCGCTAGCGCAATCGGCTTTTATTATGGGATCGGCATTTCTGTTGCTATTTTATGGCGGCGAACGTTTGCTAAATCCTTCACCCGTTGAAAATGCCACCTTAGGCGTAGTGGTTTCTGTAGTCGCAATTGTGCTGACACTCGCCTTAGTTTTGCTGCAAAAACGGGCGCTAGCGGCAACGAATAGCACTGTGGTTGAAGCCGATTCGTTGCACTATAAGTCAGATTTATTTCTCAATGCCGCGGTGCTTTTAGCACTCATATTGTCTCAATATGGCTGGTGGTGGGCGGATGGTCTATTTGCAGTACTGATTGCCTGTTACATAGGCCGGCAGGCTTTTGATTTAGGTTACCGCTCGATTCAAGCATTGTTAGATCGTGAGTTAGATGAAGAAACCCGTCAGCGGATAAAACAAATTGCTAAGGAAGATCCAAGAGTATTAGGGCTTCATGATTTACGCACGCGCCAAGCAGGTAAAACCATTTTTATTCAATTCCATTTGGAGTTAGACGGCCATTTAAGCCTAAACGAGGCCCACAGTATTGCCGATACCATAGGGCTTAGGGTAAAGGCCGCCTTTGAAGATGCCGAGGTGATTATTCACCAAGATCCCGTACAAGTGGAGCCAATGACTCAATAACCGCGGTAAAACACTAAAGCGATTATTGGCATACCAAAGGAGTGGTTATGCCATGGATGCAGCTGCAGTCTCACCTGTTTGATGCTAATACGCGGCTCATCTGCCGTTATCATCGATTGTCGACTCGCTTTGAGTTGATTGCCGAGCATGTCCCCAGCGCGAGCGGGGGACTTGACTCAAACCTCTCTGATCATAATCTAGTGAATCTTCCTATGGGCGTTTGGAGCGAGCTTATCCTGCGTCAATCCTTATATTATTGGCCGAGAATTATTCCGTTCAATATTGCGTAGCGGGAGTATCGACTACATTTTTGGCCATTATTAATGTGGCGCAGCCGGGTAATTTGTGCACAATCGGGAAAAGTCATGATTAGTGAATGCCTCGATGAGCGAAAACGTCGTTCCCTTATTCGTTGGTGTTATTTCGCGATTATGAATGTATTGCGAGTCATTAGTTAATGCTTAAGTCTCTTCTCATACATGCTCGTTTTATTTAAAGCTGAATGCTTTCTGTATAAAGTGTATTTAGCCTTTACAAACTATTACTCTTATTTTGTGTTTGTTATATTATTCGCGGCGTTTACTACTTAAGTTAACTCATTAGGGAAATGTAATGAAAAAACTATCTTTAGTTGCGGGTTCTTTACTAGCAGTATTAGTGGCAGGCCAAGCTGTAGCGGCAGCTGACACCACAGGTTTTTATGTGGGTGGTGCACTAAATCGCGTGACTGTTGATGTGCTTGATGATGCAGAAACAGGGACAGGTTTCGGTGTATACGGTGGTTACAACTTTAACGAATGGTTTGGTTTAGAGGCGAATTTATTTGCAACTGGCGATTTAGGCGATAAGGATGTCGATATTTCTGCGGGTGCACTTACTTTTACACCTAAGTTTACTATGCAAATCAATGATATGTTCTCAGCTTATGCAAAGGTCGGTGTTGCATCTATGGCTATGAATATTGACGGTTTTGGTTTTGATGAAGATTTCACAGGCTATGGCTGGACCTACGGTGTTGGTATTAACGCTGCTGTGACAGAGCATTTAAATGTTCGCTTGAGTTACGATGTTACTAGCGGTGATTTAGACGCTGACCACAATTATTTAAATGTGAAAGATATCGATACCGATATTAAACAACTGGCGATTGGTGTGCATTACCAGTTCTAATTATTTAGATTAAATCTAAATAATAAAAAAGGGATAGTGATATCCCTTTTTTGCTTTTAAATGGATGGTTAATCCATAGACAATTCTTTCAGTTTTCGCGTTAAAGTATTTCTTCCCCAGCCTAAACGTTTTGCCGCTTCTTGTTTATGCCCTTGTGTATGTCGCAATGCGGTTTCGAGTAATATGCGCTCAAAGGCAGGCTGTACTTCGGTTAATAAATCGCTATTTCCCTCAGACAGTTTTTGGTCGATCCACTCGGTGAGTGCTGATTGCCAATCTTGGCTGCCTTTCGCCATTGGATTAATACTGGTAGGTTCCTTAAGTAACTCGGGCGGCAAGTCTTGGGGCAGGATTTCTTGTCCTGAGGCCATGACGGTGAGCCAGCGACAAGTGTTCTCGAGTTGCCTAACGTTGCCCGGCCATGGCAATTGCGATAGCTTAGCGGCGGTCTCCTTGGTGAGGATTTTGGCTTCGACACCAATCTCCTTGGCGGCGGAGGCTAAAAAGTGGCTTGCGAGTTGAGGAATATCCTCACGGCGTTGTGACAGCGGTGGCAAATGGATACGAATCACATTGAGGCGGTGGAATAAGTCTTCCCTAAATCCGCCTTTTAGGACTAATTGCTCTAGGTCTTGGTGGGTGGCAGCAATAATGCGCACATCCACTTGTACAGCACTGTGGCCGCCGACTCGATAAAACTGTCCATCGGCGAGAACCCGTAGCAAACGGGTTTGCACGTCTAGCGGCATATCGCCGATTTCATCTAAAAACAGGGTGCCGCCGTTAGCTTGCTCAAAGCGCCCTTGACGCACGTTAGCCGCACCAGTAAATGCGCCTTTTTCATGGCCAAACAGTTCTGATTCGATTAAATCCTTGGGAATCGCCGCCATATTCAAGGCGATAAAAGGTTTATCCTTGCGCGGACTGTGCTTATGCAGTGCGCCTGCAACTAGCTCTTTACCTGTGCCTGATTGGCCATTGATCAGCACGCTGATTGAAGAGCGCGACAACCTACCAATGGCACGAAACACCTCCTGCATCGCGGGGGCTTCACCGATAATTTCGGGGGTTTTGACTTGAGTTTCCTGCGCCGCTGGCGTTGGACTTTGCTCTGTTGCATGGGTCAGCGCACGCTCAACGAGGGAAATTGCTT
Source organism: Shewanella sp. DNRA4 (assembly GCF_012843185.1). Taxonomy (NCBI): domain Bacteria; kingdom Pseudomonadati; phylum Pseudomonadota; class Gammaproteobacteria; order Alteromonadales; family Shewanellaceae; genus Shewanella; species Shewanella sp. DNRA4. The sequence goes on along the minus strand of NZ_JABAIP010000013.1, from coordinate 133,252 downwards.
CATCAATATCAAAGGGTTTTGGCAAATACTCAAACGCCCCAGCCTGATAGGCACTCACGGCACTGTCTAAGTCCGAATGCGCCGTCATGATGATAACGGGAATATGCGGATAGTGGATTTGCAGTCTTTCAAGCAGAGTTAAGCCATCGGTGCCCGGCATACGAATATCCGAGACGATGACCCGTGGTTGGGCAATCTCTAATGCTTGCCAAAGTGATTCGGCCGCAGCAAAGCTGGCGGTGCTGAGTTTAGCGCCTTGGAGCGCTTTTTCGAGCACCCAACGTATTGAGCTATCATCGTCGAGGATCCACACTTGTTCACTGATTCGCATTTTGCTTCCTCATACGGTATGTGTTGGTTTTGCTTAATTATTTGGCACTTAAAATCGGTAGAGAGATAATAAATTCTGTGTGTCCTAGGCTGGAGACGCAATCAATTCTGCCCGAGTGTAATCTGGCAATGTTGTGGGCAATCGATAGACCCAGCCCAGAACCTTGCTCACGGCTGGTGACCATGGGATAAAACAGTGTGTCCATGAGCTCAGGTGGAATGCCTGGGCCATTGTCGATAATGGACAGGGTCAGTACGAGCTTGTGGCGCTGCGAACCGATAGTGACCTGATGTTGCGTGCGGGTGCGGATTAGGATTTCGCCACCTGTATGCTCAAGGGCTTGCACCGCATTCTGCAAAATATTCAGCACGGCTTGCTGCATTTGATCTGGGTCCATCTCGATATCGGGGATCGAGGGATCATAATCCCGCTTCAACTGGATATTGGCTGGCAGTGCGATTTCCACCAACTTGTACACTTTTTGCACCACTTGATGAATGTTATGCAGGCTATGTTGAGTGGGGCGCTGCGGTCCGAGCAGTCGGTCGACTAAGCTACGCAGCCGATCAGCTTGTTCGATGATGAGATTAGTAAATTCCTTTTGCGCGGGATCGTCGAGTTCCCGCGAGAGCAATTGCGCTGCGCCACGCAAGCCGCCTAAGGGGTTTTTAATCTCATGGGCTAAGTTACGCACTAAGAATTGTGCCGCCTGCTGCTGTGCATCTTGGCTAAGTTGCTGGTGGATACGTCGTTGTTGGTCGACTTGCCTAAGTTCAAGCAGGCTCAGCTGTGCTTCATCCTCGAGCGGGATCAGTGTCAGATCGACTGTGTGATGCTGGGCATCTAAGGTGACTAACGTCGCGGTGTTAACGGTGAGACTTTGCCCAGCCTTTACCGCATCGCTAAGGAGCTGAGCGTCGACACCGAGCGCTTGATAATGCTCGGGTAATGCTTGTTCGACTAGCCTGTGGCTACCGACACCTAACAGTTGCTCTGCAGCGGCGTTGGCATAACAAGGCTTAAGATCCTTATCTATTACCAGTACCGCGGTCACTAAATGATTGAGCAGAGTCTCTTTATCCATCTACCGTTCCTGAAAATAGGGTTGCACCCTTATGTTGCACCGATTTGGTGCATGCTGCAACTCGACTTCGTCAAACGGCTTAATGTATTGCTTGCAACCTAACTAATTATTATTAAACAATTTAATTTGATTTTGGTTGCTTTTTAGGTGCTGGAGTCATCGCCGCTTGATGAAGAAATATCTTTCTTGGTGAGCTAGATGCAAAGACTTTGCCGTTTTGAGTCATCGCATCGACAACAATGGTATGTTCACCTCTGTCGATGTTGTTCAACTGAAATGTGCCGCCAATTTGGGGTTGGCCGATGGCTTTACCATCGAGTTTAAGGGCCATCAAATATTGGCTCTTGATTTCAGGGGTTACTGTGGCTGTGACTTGGAAATCGCCATTATTATCCCTGACGGTTTCCTCTTCTTCAGGGGAAGTTATGACGATTTGGTATTTGGTTTGTTCAATGGCTTGCGAGTCATTTGTATCAGGGTTTACGGAGGGAAGGGTAATTTGGTTTAGTGTTTTTTCTTTTAATTCAACAATCTCAGCATTTGGATGTGGCTCATCGGAATAATGAACTTTACCGTCCTTATCGACCCACTTATATACTGTTGCCTGCGCGAATAAGCTAAGCAGCACTAAGCTGATGAGAGTAAATAAACGCATGCAAAAATCCTTTTATCAGTAAGATAAGATTATCCAAGAGTAGTCGTTTTTTCATCAAAAATCATGGTGTTTGTGCATCAGTAATGAGGATTTATCGGCGATAAACGGGTTTACAAGATGACAAGGTGTGACTGAATTATGTCGCCAACGCCATTACAAATATTTCTTTAAAACTTGATGCCCCTAAGTGTGAGTACCCTTTGCCCCGTTTGAGGGAATATCAACGCACCATTATGGTGCGTTGATAGTGTAAAGTCTCACGGCAGCATGGGATTGCAGAGGTGTGAGATTGAACTATAAGGCGAGGGTTAAAATATCGCGGCTCATGGCGGGATCGATATTGCCATGTTCACCTAAGGCAACCATGCCATGTTTCTCGAGTTGAGCAACAACCGCATCGACAGCTTCTTTACCTAAATCATAGCCAGATAAGTGCGTTGCAATGCCCATGGCTTCGAAAAATGCTTGGGTTTTCGCAATCGCGGCCTCGATTCGTTCGTCTTCGGAGCCTGTGGTGATATGCCATACTCTGTCTGCAAATTGCAGTAATTTTTCACGCTTAGCCGTTTTTGTGCAGCGTAATAGTGCTGGCAATACAATGGCTAAGGTACGCGCATGGTCAATATCATAGAGTGCGGTGAGCTCATGGCCAATCATGTGAGTTGCCCAATCGTGCGGAACGCCTGTGGCAATCGTGCCATTGAGTGCCATGGTTGCGACCCACATCAGGTTGGCGCGGATATCGTAATCTTCAGGTTTTGTGAGTGCTTGTGGGCCTAATTCAATCAAAATTTGCAGTAAACCTTCGGCAAATCTGTCCTGCACCGCAGCATTGACTGGGTAGGTGAGGTATTGCTCGGTGATATGCACAAACGCATCGACAACACCGTTCGCCACTTGTCTTTCCGGTAGGGTAAAGGTTTTGGTGGGATCGAGGATGGAGAATTGTGGATACACTAAATCGTTACGGAATGGCAGCTTTGCTTTCAAAGATTTACGGGTCACCACACTGGCGTTGTTCATCTCTGAACCTGTGGCCGGTAGGGTTAATACCGAGCCAAATGGCATGGCTTTGGTCACCTTGGTGCCCCAGCTCGTGAGAATATCCCAAGGCTCGCCTTCAAATACCGCAGCCGCGGCAACAAACTTAGTGCCATCGATGACCGAACCGCCACCAACGGCGAGTAAGAAGTCGATATGTAATTCACGTACTTGCGCGACCGCTTGCATCAGAGTTTCGTAGGTCGGATTGGGTTCGATCCCCTCAAATTCGACCACAAAACGATTTCCAAGCGCTTGTTTTACTTCAGCTAAGGTACCTGTACGTTTGGCGCTGCTGCCGCCAAATAGCACCATAACTCTGGCATTGCTAGGCACTAAGGTGTCGATTTCAGCTATGGTATTTTTACCAAAATGAATACGAGTTGGATTGTAGTAGGTGAAATTAAACATACTGCTATTTGTCCTATGGTTGGAAAATAAATTTAGTAGACCAGTCGTCTAGATTTGTTTGGCTACTAAATGATAAATCAAGCCGACGAGGCGATATTTCATTGTTTATTAACGGGTTACTGATTAATTGGTGTGCCAGTGTTGCTGGCATTAACCCATGGTTTTGGTCTTTAAAATAGATTCTGTCATTGCAAGGGCGCGCTCTAAAGCTGCGCGGCTGTGGCCGAGTTTATTCATCAAACTGGCGCCGAGCCACATGTGATACAACAACTCTGCTGTTGCCTGAGCATCCTGTTCACAGATGGATTTATCGGCAATCCCCACTTGAATGCACTGGGTTAAGCGCTCAATGATGCCAGCCGACCCCCTTAAAAGCACAAGGCGCATAGCCTCAGAGAGATCGGCAACCTCAGCACTTAACTTAACGACTAGGCATTTTTGATCGATACAACCGTCCTGTTGTACGTGCAACCATCTTTGCCAGTATTGCATTTGGCGATCAAAGCCTGAGAGCTGTGGGTTGGCAAATAAGCTATCAAGCTCTGTTTGGTATTGCTCAAAATAACTGGTTAACAGTGCCTCACCGAATTGCTCTTTGGATTCAAAGTAATGGTAAAACGAGCCTTTTGGTACTTGGGCGGTCTTGAGTAATTGGGCTAAACCTAGACACGAAAAGCCTTGCTTAACGATCAGCGAGTAACCGACGTCGAGAATATGCTGACGGGTTGATTGGGTTTCTGTTTTCATGGCGCAGGAGTCTATAGCAAATTAGACCAGTCGTCTAGTGATTGGTTTTTATACAGACGTATTATGTAAATAGAGGAATGCTCAGTTGACTAAGCATTCCATCGACTTGAACGCTATAGATAGCTGCAGCAATATTCTGCTATGTCGCTATTGCGAATTTTAAAGCTGACATTGGCCGCGAGTTCAAATTGACTGCCTTCGCTAAAGGTTTGCCAAGTTGAGCTATTTGGCAGTAATACCTCAAAACTGCCGCTGGTAACTTGCATGATTTCACCCTGCGAGGTGGAAAACTCGTATTCTCCTGGAAGCACTACGCCTAGGGTTTGTTTACTACCGTCACTGAAAAATACACTGCGGCTAGCGACCTTACCCTCAAAATAGATATTGGCTTTTTTGGCTACTGCTACTTGCTCAATTCGTTCCATCCCGTGCTCCAATTACTTTATATTTATGAATATGTATGCAATTCAAAGTTATTTTAATTCTGTCGTCAATATGATTTTTTACTCTGTAGCTGCTTAATAAATAGGATGTTGTGTACACAGGATTTGTTTTGGGTGTAAGTGCATAAAATTTCTAAGTTATTCTATGTTATTACTCGTTGGTGCTGGCATACCCAATAAAATAATCTGGCTTAGCAACCATAGTGCAGGTGATGGCTGGATGAAGTACTTTATATTAGGTTAAAGACTTCTGATAGAGCTCCATTATGCTTCGACTTGCCTAAAGCACTTTGAACTTGCGCTGAATGAACAGATGTTTTATGCCATTGGTATTAGGGCGTGTTCACGTTTCGAGATTAGATTTTGTTCGTTCTGGCAAGCACGTGCTCGCGAAACGAGGAATGATGTGTCGTTATTCTACTGAAACGTCAACACGCCCTAGTAGAGGAATACAGTGCTGTGATAAGCCTAGCCGCTTCCAGAACAGAGAGTTTATTGGCTTAGTAAATCAACTTGGTTATCGGTAAGCAATATCAAAAGCAGATCCTTGCCATTGGGGCCGCGAATGTCACAGAGCTGTCTGTTATGCATCCGCCAGAAGTGATTCTCTGGCGGATTTTTTCTTTAATGTTCTCGGTTATCGTTTACGCCAGATCGTCATTTCTGAGAGGGAATGTTGGAACTTGCGTTTAGTTTCACGGATAACAAAGGGGATTTCCTTAACCGCGACTAGCTCAAATTGGCCGATCAAGGTTTCGGTCAACCCATCTAAAGTGGTGAAATTTTCTCCTTTCACTTTAATACCTCCGAGCCATTTCTCTTTTGGTGTGTAATCTTCAAGCCAAGTATAAGGTGATGCAATCACTAGGTAGCCACCTTGGTTAATGCGTTGGCCAATACTGGTGAGGAAATGTTTGGGATCGTTCAACCTGTCGATAAGGTTTGAGGCATAAACTAAGTCGTAACCTGTGTAGATGGGCTTAAGATTACAGGCATCACCTTGCATGAAGTTGACTTTTTTGGCTTCTTCCTGGTAGCCCAGTTTAGCAAGGCTGACACTCTTAAACTCTTGTAAATCGCCCTCGGTGCGGATGGTATAGCGTTTTTCGCCTTGTTCAGTCAGCGCGTAGGCTTGTTGAATAAAACGAGCCGAAAAATCGATACCGTCAACATGGTCGAACACTTTAGCTAACTCAACGCTGGCTCGGCCCACCGAACAGCCGATGTCTAATGCCTTCGCGGTATGCTCAAGTTGGATTTCGTTTAACGCCTGTTGAACGCCATTAACGCAGAAATTCGGGACGCCAAAATATTGAGCGCCATAATGGAATTCTAAATATTGAGAAATCAGTTCATCGGTTTCGTACACATTAACCTCGGCCATTTGCTCTGGGTTTTGCAGGGACTCCACATAACGAAATCCGGCATGTTGGTAGAAGTGACGGCGAAACGCGTAGCGAGAGGCTGCAATGGCTTCATTGCCCGTCGAGATCCAAGAGCCCCCTTTAATCAGGTTATGTTTACCATCGAAAGTTGGCGTTGAAAAATCATCGTAGAGTGGATGCACTGCAAAGCCATTAAAACCATCGATAGCAGTTTCGGTCCATTGCCAGACATTACCGACAATGTCGTAAAATTCATTATGTTTAAAGCGATTTACCGGACAAGAGGAAGCGTAGTAGGCCAGCGAGATATTCCCTGGTACTTCTTGCCAGTCGGGGGCATCGGTTGGAATATTTTCTCGTAAAATATACCATTCCGCCTCAGTCAGAAGGCGGATGTTGCTTTGAGTCTGGCGCGCTTTCCAATAACAAAACGCTTTAGCTTCGAGTTGATTGACTTCAACTGGCCAATTAAGGGGAAGTGGAATTTCGCTGGTAAGATTTCGTTGCCACCATTTGCCCTCATATCGGCGCCAAAAACGTGGCATCTGGGCTTGAGTGTAAGCCAGCCATGCACGACCTTCTTCATTCCAAAACTCGGGCGATTGATAGCCACCGGCTTCAACAAAGCCCAAATATTCTTGATTACTTACTAAATATTTTGAGGCTTTAAAGTCTGCCACTTTAAAGCTCTTATTGCCGTATTCGTTGTCCCAGCCGTAGGTTTCATCTTGCTCTTTTTTACCTAAAGTGATTTTTTTGCCCGCCACAGCAATCAGCTGGTTAGCGTCTATCGTTCCATAGTCTTGGCACTCAGGCCAGTGAACATTTGGGGATACTTCCTCTAAAGGCAACTGACGGATAATGACTGATGAGGTTTCTAAATGGATACGTTCATGCTCAATCCCCATCAAAATGACCCAAGCAGGACTGTCCTGAGTGATAGGCAAGGTGATTGGCATAGTATCAATTAATTGGTTAACAACGCGATTTACCTTGTCTCGATAGTCTTTTACCTCGGTGACCGTTGGCCATTGGTAGTGGGTTTCATTGAGATCGTCCCAAGACATCTCGTCAACACCAATAGCAAACATCGACTCAAAATGATCGTTGACTCTGTCTTCAAGATATTTGCCCAGTTTGAGCTTATTGATGTAGAAGGTCGCGGTGTGGCCAAAGTAAAAAATCAGCGGATGGCGTAAAGGCTCGGCTTTTAAATAATAGGCATGGTCGTGTTTTATCAACTCGAAGAGCGACTCATAGAGCGTCCAAGTTTGGTTGAAGTAGTGCTTAAGCGCTTGACGTTTTAGCGTTTCATTATCACCCGTAAGTTTGAGTGTTTGCAAAACAGGCATGTTCGATTTCTCCATAGGGCAAGCGGGTGCCATTGTTGTTGCCATGGGTTGTCAGGCTCAATACGTCACGGTTGGTTATCGGATCACTTTACCAACAAAATGTGGCAGTTATTTATCTGAGTTTTCAAGCTAACAGAAACCAAGCCTGAGATGAAACTAGGATTGTATTTTTGTACTCAAGATTGATAGAGACAAAAGACGATAAAACGATCGATTGTAAATAAAATGTTTCATCACTGATGTGATTCAGTTTTAATGAGCATAGTTGGGTTGAGTTGTGAATAGGTTTTTATATGCAGCAGTTATTTGTTCAATTATTAGAAGAGCGTTATTTCAATCGTTTGCCTGAGGCGTTAGTACTTAAGTTGGCAACTGAGTCGGCTGATTTTGTGCGTTTTTGGTTAGTTCACTGCATGCGTAGCATGGTTTCTGAAAGAGAGCTGGCCATCGCTTTGTTTTTTAGTGCTGAGTGGGAGCTAGAGGAGTTGGCGAGTTTAAAATCGTTCTGGGGTTCCTATGTTTTGATGGAAGATCCTCTGCAAGCGCAAGAAGTTAAAGCGAAATTTTGTTATTTCGTACCTTGGCTAAAAACGATTACGCCCCGCCACGCTGATGCGATCAATGTGTTTGCTGCGCTATTGGCTTTTGAGCGCTGGCCGACTTCAGCCGGGAAGCAACTGCAATCGGCAACGCTGTCCCAATCCCAACTCCCAGTGAATTTATTAGACGATATTAAGAGATTCTCATTGCCCCATTTGCGGCCTATTACTGTGTATGGACATCAGGGAAAGGGGAGTGTCGAAAGCGGTATCCGCAACAACATGCATTACCCCACACCGATTCCTAATGACAATCTTGCAATGGCTTGTGTTGAAAGAGTCATTGCCAAGTTTGCAGGGGTTAAGTTGGCGTTTGCGGAACCCATAGTTGTACTTAGGTACGAGCCTGGCCAGTTTTATCAATGGCATTATGACGCAATACATGCATATACGGCTGAAATTGAAGCCGAATTGGCACGTTTTGGCCAAAGGTCAAAAACGGCTATTTTGTATCTTAATGATGATTTTGACGGAGGCGAAACGGAGTTCAAGGCACCTTATATACAAGTCAAACCTGAGACTGCCGCTATTTTGGTTTTTGACAACACGGATCAAACAGGTAAACCCATTCCTTCCTCATTGCACCGCGGCTGTGAGGTAACAGCGGGGCAAAAATGGGTTTGTACCCAGTGGTTTAGAGATAAGCCGTTTTGGTTAAGAGCGGGCTTGTTCGGCTAGCTTTATCTGTATTTGATAAAGGAATTGCCGTTTACTGGATTGCGCAAAGATAAAATTATTTTATCTTTGGGCAGTATTTTATCGGCTAAGGTTAGGGCAGAATGTTCACGTCCGTAAAATTATTATGCAGGATATAACGGGATGGCAATGAACGCATTATGGATACCCGCTTGGTATGAGCTTGATCCGTCGATCGTTGTGGGCGTGACTGAAGAGTTTTTATTTCATAAACCCGCTACCAATGAGGTATTAAGACTTTACAGCGGAGCGAATAAAACTGAAGCAGTTAAGGCTACTGGGGCAATTGCAAGCATTCACCACAAAGTCTTGGGGGATATTGAAAGTGTGGATGCGCAGGGGCTTGATTATACGATTGTTTTAAAAGATGGCCGTCGTTTATTGGTGAATGCTGAGGAAGATCCTGGCCTACTTTACGAATGGGTTGATGACAGTTGGCAACCGTCGGAGATGGTTATTCAGGATTGGCAACTTGAGGTCAAGTTTGCATCACTTTCGCCATTTAAGGCGGTTGACTAATTCTCGTGTTATTTTTCAGAGCAGTCAGGCTCACTTTGTTGAATCGACTGCTCTTCAAACAAGGTTTGTAGTAATCGATATTCATGTTGGATTTTTGCTACATAAACATCATGAAAATTCAGCTGATGAAATTCCTCTACGCATTGCCGATAACGGCGTAATTGTTCTTCGCTATCCATATCTTCATGCAGCCAGCCTATTAACATACGAATTCCTTTCGTCTTTATCCTTGGCACCAAGTTTAACCTTTTTCTAATTTAAGGCTCGCTTGAATCTTGGTGATATTTTTATGTTTTCATGAGTAAAGCTTACGTTTTTCAAGATTATTCATATTATTTATCATGTTCTTAATCGAACATCGTCTTTAACTGTTTAGCCTGAATGTGTGGTGTTGCTGAATTTGATTATGGTCAAGGTCTTACAACAAAAGCCCGTTTAAGCTGACATTTGATGAATAATAGGTATTAGATACTCAGATTGTGCCACCTCGCATTTTGGTCTAGATTGGGGCTCTTTTAGCCCCAAACGTGTCCCGGTTGGGCGTGGTATTCTCTTTCAATGGAGCCTTGTCATGGCAAATATTTTGCTGGTGGCCAACCTTAACTGTGACCGTGTGTTAATCCTTGATAAACCTTTAAAAACCGGTGGTCGCTTTCATTATCAAGATGGCGGTCAACGCCTAGGCGGCGGTGGGGCGAATACGGGGCTTGGACTTGTTTGGGCAGGTCATAGAGTTGCATTAGTCAGCCAAGTGGGTAGGGATGAAATGGGGGATTGGGCTATCGCCGAGGCTAGTACCCAAGGGCTTGATTGTCGTTTAGTGCAGCGCCGCGCAGGGAATACCTGCGAGATGCTACTGGTGATGACTCCTGACGGTGAGCGCACCATTATCCGCCCGCAGCGGCCAGTTTTTGAGTTATCGGTTCCACCAAAATGGCAGCATTGGGATGCGTTGTATTTTAATACATCAGCGGAAGGGACTGTAAGTTGGGCTAAAACTGCACTGGATCATTGCCTTGTGATCGCGCAACTTGCCAAGGATGATAGACCACGCCCTTGCCATGTACTACTTGCTTCTATGAGTGATATGCATGGACGATGTGATGTCGCCTCTTGGGATTACGGTGTAAGCATTGGTGGTGAATCATTACGTTATTTTGTGGTGACTGATGGTGTCCGTGGCGCGAAGGTTTATACCCAAGATGATGTGCAGCATGTGCCTGCGGTGCCTGCTGAGGTTGTCGACACCACGGGTGCAGGGGATGCCTATGCTGCTGGGCTTATTCATGGACTCTGTGCTGGCAAATCTATCACTCAAGCAATGTCTGAAGGTGCTGTTTGGGCGGCTTTTGCAGTCGCAACAGACAGTTCTATTCCTGGTGAAGCTTTAAAGCAGTATTTAGAAGCATAATGTGGAAATGGGCTGCAACCGTTAAACAATTTGGATGTCATTTTTCTGTCATCTTGGATTGATAAAGTGTGCACAGTGACGGAGAGCTCTTGTCCTTTAACGTTTGCTTGCGCTTTTCTCCCATTTTGTTGGTTCGCTTGTTTGCCTCGTTTCCCCAACGGGGCATTTTTTTACCTCGAATAATGTTATTTCGTCGAAGAACATTCATATAGCGGAAATATTGTGCGGTCATTGAGGGATTGCGTTAACATTTAGGTAACTCACCACGCTACTACAAAATAATAAGCCTACTGCTGTTGGAGTTGGAAATGGGCAATCACGTTTGGAATGATAAAAAGAAGTTTATTTGGCTACTTTCTGTGTTGTTGCTAGTTGCCTTTTTAGTGACCAGTGGTATTAGCTATAAAGTGGCCCATGACTCTTTGAGTCAGCAAATTGAAAGTAATACTTTACCTTTAACAAGCGATAATATTTATTCAGAAATTCAACAAGATCTACTACGTCCGATCTTTATTTCCTCCCTAATGGCACAGGATACCTTTGTGCGTGATTGGACATTAAACCATGAGCAAGAGCCTGAAAAGCTGATCCGTTACCTCAAAGAAATCCAAGATAAGTACGATACTGTCACCAGTTTTTTTGTTTCAGAACAGAGTCGCAACTACTACCACTCATCGGGGGTATTAAAGAAAATCCAAGATATTGAGCCTAATGATGCTTGGTATTTTCGTGTCCGTTCGTTACCAGAATCAGAACATTATGAAATCAATATTGATGCCGATACTGCTGATCGCACTAAAACAACCGTATTTGTTAACTATAAAGTTTTTGATTTTGAAGGTAAGTTTATGGGGGTTACTGGCGTTGGCCTTGCAGTTGAAAAGGTCAAGGCGCTGATTGAACTCTATCAAAAGCGTTATAACCGTCGGGTTTTTTTCACCGATAGACAGGGGAATGTCACTCTCCATGGTGATGAATATGATGGCGCTAATTCACTGCAAGCCAGCACTGGCTTGGAGCAACTATCAACGCGCATTTTAACTAGCCCAAGCGCCGCATTTAGCTATGAGCGCAACGGTAAAACGGTCTACTTAAACAGTCGATTAGTGCCTGAGTTCAAGTGGTATTTAATTGTTGAGCAAGAAGATGCTCCGCAAGAACAAGAACTGCTTAATACCTTTTGGGGGAACTTAGCCCTAAGTTTGGTCGTGACCATAGGTATTTTGTTTATTTCAAACATGACCTTAGGGCGCTATCAGCGCAAACTTGAGGTTATGGCATCAACTGACAAACTCACTGGTGCAGCTAATCGACAAGTCTTTGAAGAGTATTTCCATCAGGCATTAGACAAAGCTAATTTGTCGCAAACTCCTATTTCAGTTCTCCTTGTCGATATCGACCACTTTAAAAAAGTGAATGATAGCTATGGTCATAGTATTGGTGATTTAGTGCTAAAAACGGTCACTAACCTGCTACGTAGCCAGCTAAAACAGCAAGATATACTTTGCCGTTGGGGTGGGGAAGAGTTTTTGGTGTTATTGCCAGAGATGGATTTAAGCCATGCGGCAGAGTTGGCAGAACGTTTCCGTGATTCGATTTCTCAGCGCGAGTTGAAGGTCAATGGAGTACATATTGCTATCACAGTCAGTATTGGTGTTGCAGAATATCAAAAGCTTGAACCGGCAGAGGATTTAATAAAACGAGCCGATTTAGCTTTATATCAAGCGAAAGAAGCTGGCCGTAATCAAGTCGTGTTAAATCAGTGATACCCAGATTTTAGGGCACGCTCTATTTGTTTAGAGTATGTAATACTTAGCGTTTTTATTTGGCCCCGTGTGGCGACAATGATGGGAGTAACCAATGTCGACCTTATTGGTAAACAGATTATCGGGTTTGTATTTAGGGGCGAGCCTGCAAGAAATTAGCGGCATTTCAACTGGCATTGACGGTAAAAAATCGGCGCAGCAGTTAGTGGTAAATGTCGACCATGTGGAAGGCGATGCACAGGCTGATCCTAAACATCATGGCGGACTTGACCGAGTATTGCATCATTTTCCCCGTGAGCATTATGGTCAATACCGTCGTTGGGATTTAATCACCCAACTCGAAGATGCACCGAGCATGGGTGAAAATATCAGCACGGTTGGCTTAAATGAAACCGAGGTCAATATTGGGGATGTGCTGCAAATCGGTGAAGTGATTGTGCAAGTGACTCAGCCGCGCTCGCCTTGCTTTAAATTGAACCTGCAATTTGGCCATAGAGACTTTGCCCTTGCCATGCAGCAGAGTCAGTTATGCGGTTGGTTTTACAGAGTATTAATCCCAGGTGTGATTCAGTTAAGCGACAAGATAGAATTAGTCGAGCGTAAAACTGATATCAGCGTTGCCGAGGCGATGGCGCTGTATTTTTCTCCTCAATATAACGCTAAAGCCTATGATAGACTCGCCTCTTGTGAAGGGCTGGCACAAAGCTGGGTGAATAGCCTACAGCGCCGCTTAGCAACGCAGCAAGTCGAAGATTGGCAAATGCGTTTGTATGGGCCAAAGAGCTAATAACTTTTATATTTCAAACAATAATACAGGGAAAGTGTCATGATAGAGTCAGTGACGAAGAGCGAGAAAGATTTTGGTTTACTGGTGTATGCCTCTAGTTTAATCGGGTATTTAGTACCATTAGGCTCCATCCTTGGTCCGCTCATTTTGTGGCTCATGAAGCGTGAAGAGTCGGCTTTTGTCGACCAATGTGGGCGCAGCTGTCTGAACTTTAAGCTAAGCCTACTAATCTACGTGATCATCAGTGGGATATTAGCGTTTGTAGGCATTGGATTTATCTTGCTTATCATCCTCGGCATTTTGGACTTAGTCTGTACTATCCTAGGCATAGTTAAGGCCAGTGAAGGGCAGGTTTATCGCTATCCACTGACAATCAAGTTTCTCTCCGATAACTAATCGCCTTTTAAGTTGTGTAATAAAAACGCCTTAGGGAGATCCACTAAGGCGTTTTTGTTTCTATATCAATATCTTTGTGTTTGACAATTACACTTTAAACTTAGCTACCAAGGTATCCAAGCGGTTGGCTAGTTGATTTAACGCTAAACTGGCCTGCGCCGCAGCTTGGGCTGTGCTCGCGGTGCGTTGGGTAATGTCGTTAATTTCGGTCACGTTACGGTTAATATCTTCGACCACTGTTGATTGTTCTTCTGTTGCCGCCGCGACTTGAATGTTCATATCACTGATAAGACCAATACGATCGCTAATGCCAACCAAAGACTGGCTAGCCTCATCAACCGCTGTTACACCTTCGTGTGAGCGAGCACGGCTCTGTGCCATGGCATTAACTGCGCGGCTTGCTTCAGATTGCAACTTGTCGATCATACCTTGGACTTCGTTAGTAGAGGCTGCGGTACGTGATGCCAGATTACGGACTTCATCAGCTACTACGGCAAAGCCACGTCCCGCTTCACCTGCGCGTGCAGCTTCAATCGCGGCGTTGAGGGCTAATAGATTGGTTTGCTCCGAAATAGCACGGATCACATCGAGGATGCCACCGATAGATTTGGTATGAGTCGCGAGGGATTCAATCACTTCACCTACTTGTTCCACATCATGGGAGAGCTGATTGATAGTGTCACGGGCACGCGTTACCACCACTTGGCCGCTATTGGATTCTGTATCGGCATCTTTCGCGGCGACAGCAGCTTGGGCTGCATTACTAGCGATTTCATTTACGGTTGCCCCCATCTCATTGATGGCCGTGACCACCATCATAGTGCGGTCTTTTTGTTCATGACTATCTTCAAGGGTTTGCTGCGCTTGATTAGATACATCTTTCGCCGAGAGGCCGAGTTGTTCACTGGTCTGTGCTACCTCAATCACGGAATCTTGGATTTTGCTGATAAAGCTATTAAATCCTTGGGCAAGTTGGGCAATTTCATCTTCACCATTTACAGGTAAGCGTTGGCGTAAATCACCCTCACCTTCACCGATATCATGGAACATTGCTGCGACTTGGGCGATAGGGCGACTCACTGAGCCAGCTACCACAATGGCCAGCATGATAAAGCCCGCGGCAATGATTACGGTCCAAATTAGGATCTGGTAGGCGGCATCTGTCAGCAGGGCGAAGACTTCGGCTTCAGGTACTTGGGCAACCAAATACCAATCCATCGACGGAATATAACTGCTGGCAACAAAGGTGTTTTCACCTTGGATGTCGGTATTAATAAGATTGAAATCACTACGATTGAGTAATGAGCTCATGTTGGCGCCTGAGTACAAACTCTTGAGGCTGCTCTTGCCAATTTGGCTGGCGTCTGGATGTAGTTTTACCTCGCCTTTGGCATCGACTAAGTAGACAAACCCGGTTTTTTCAATCTTAAAAGAGTCGAGGAGTCGCACCATATCATCGAGGGATTTGGCGAGACCAACAAGTCCGCGACCGTTAGGTTGTTGATAGTTTATAAAGAGTTTTACCTCACCATTGGCTTCGGTAAATACGTTTAACATCCGCTCTTGGCCGCTATCACGATAACCAAAAAACCACCCATCTTGGGCGGGCGTGAGTACGCGTAAAAAACCGTCCTGAGTATAATAGGCTGCGGTTTGTCTATCGGCGTAGGAGGCTTGGGCCAAATGATATTGGCGGGTGATGTCCTTTAATTGGGCAACGACTTGAGGCTCTTGCTCCGGTGGACGGCCATTTTCAAGCCATTGCAGTAACATACGGCTGCTGGCGAGTTGCTCGGCGGCATTCATTAAGCTCGAAATATCTAGCTCAATCTTGTTGCGGATCTGCATCATTAGGCTGGGCATTTCCGACCCGAGCATACGCTGCTGTACCACGCTTTTTGCACTACGTTGGCTGAGGACGCCCACGAGTATGGTCGACAGCAGCACAGCAAATGTCACTGTCAGCAGGATTTTCTGCTTAATAGTAAGGTTATTCAATATCATAAATATCAATATGCCTGTGTTAGACGTTTAGAAATATCGGTCGACGTTTTCTAGCCAATAACAAGTATCGGACAGAAATGTTAAAAGTTAACCTTTGTTTAGGTCGAATGCCGAATAAAACAGCGTACAAGACATTTATTTGGCCTAACCTGTTGCTCTTGCGGTAGATCTTGTTATGTAGAGTATAGATGGAAATGAGTTGCTGATTTGAAGCATGTGATTTTTATGATGCAATTGTGGCCAAAATGTAGGGGTAAGGCAAGTAAAAAGAAGGCGCTCAATGAGCGCCTTCTTCGGTAGAGATTACATATTCGGGTAGTTTGGACCGCCGCCGCCCTCGGGCGTCACCCAAGTAATATTTTGGCTAGGATCTTTAATGTCACAGGTTTTGCAATGGATGCAGTTTTGCGCATTGATAACAAACTTCGGTTGACCCGCTTCTTCAACGATTTCGTACACGCCAGCAGGGCAGTAACGCTGGGCGGGCTCGTTAAATTGCGTCAGGTTTATCCCGAGCGGAATGCTGTTGTCTTTTAAGCGTAGATGGCAAGGCTGGTCTTCCTCATGATAGGTGCTCGACAGGTAGACTGAAGAGAGCTTATCGAAGCTGAGTTTGCCATCGGGTTTGGGGTAATCAATCTTATTGTAGGCGCTTACTGGGGCCATTTGTGCATAGTCTGGGTGTTCATCACGCAGGGTGATCGGGAACTTACCACCGAACCAGTTTTGATCTATGTAGTTAAATGCGCCGCCGAGGAAAGTGCCAAACTTGTGCATTGCTGGGCCAAAGTTGCGCGACTTATATAGCTCTTCGTGTAACCAGCTTTCTTCCAGATGGGTTTGGAAACAATCCAGATCTTTACCGCCTTCGACCTCGGCCATCATTGCCTTAGCTAAGGTTTCAGCCGCGACAATGCCGCTCTTCATGGCGGTATGCGTGCCTTTGATCTTGGCAAAGTTTAAAGTGCCCGCATCGCAACCAATCAGCAAACCGCCGGGGAAACTCATCTTCGGCAGTGAGTTCAGGCCGCCCTTAGTGATTGCGCGAGCACCATAGCTCAAACGCTCGCCGCCAGTTAAGTATTTGGCGATAACTGGGTGAGTCTTATAACGTTGGAATTCATCGAATGGGCTTAAATGGGGATTTTTGTAGTTGAGGTCGATAATCAGACCCACGGCAATTTGGTTGTCTTCCATATGATAGAGGAAGCCACCACCCGAGGCACCATCGGTTAATGGCCAACCACCTGTGTGCACCACTTTCCCTTGTTCGTGTTGCTCGGCGGGCACTTTCCAAATTTCTTTAAATCCAAGGCCGTAATGTTGTGGTGTTTTACCATTATCTAAGTGGTATTTTGCGATTAGCTGTTTGCCTAGGTGACCACGGCAGCCTTCTGAGAACACGGTATATTTGGCGTGAAGCTCCATGCCGGGCATAAAGCTGTCTTTGGGTTGGCCATCGGCGCCGACGCCCATATCGCCAATCAGGATACCCTTCACGCTGTTATCTTCATTGAAGAGTAATTCGCTGGCGGCAAAGCCGGGGAAAATTTCTACGCCGAGCTCTTCGGCACGGGTCGCGAGCCAACGGCAGAGATTACCTACGCTGACAATATAGTTGCCTTCGTTGTGCATGGTTTTCGGCACAAATGCATTGGGCATGAGTTTGCTGTCGGTAGCGGAGTTGAGTAGATAGATTTCATCGTGGGTCACGGCTGTGGTGACGGGGGCGCCTTTATCACGCCAGTCGCTGAATAGCTCGTCTAATACCCTTGGTTCGAATACGGCGCCTGATAGAATATGCGCGCCCACTTCGGAGCCTTTTTCTACCACGCAAACGGTAATTTCTTTACCTGAATCCTTTGATATCTGTATTAATCGACACGCAGTCGCCAAGCCAGCTGGGCCAGCGCCGACGATAACAACATCGAATTCCATTGATTCGCGTTCCATCAGTTCACCTTTTCCTTCGCTTATCCCCAATTTATATCGGGTGTTGTAGTTTGTTTGTAAACGGGCGTTTTATTACTAATGTCCACCTTACCTCAAAATCACCGCATGGCACAGGGGCTAAGCAGGCTGTTTAGCCTAAAGAGTGACAAATCTTTGGGTGAGCACTGTCACAGATTGTTCACGCTCAGTTGAAGCGGATCAAGAAATACCTGTTTAGGGGTATAGCTAGCCAATACTTTCGGCTTATAATCACGGCTGACGGTTCTCCGAGCTTGCCTACCTAAGTCAACAGATATGGTGGTGTAGCCGTGGCAATAAGGCCACTGGGGTGAGTAAAGAAATGCACTCGCCTCCCACACTTGGAAAGGTGATCATGTCTCAATTACAAGACAATTTTGGTCGTAAATTTCATTACTTACGGATGTCAGTCACTGACGTTTGTAACTTCAAATGCAGCTATTGCCTCCCCGATGGTTATCATCCCAATGGCAAGCAACAGTTTTTATCTCTCAGTGAGATAGAAAACTTGGTGTCCGCATTTAGCCTCGTTGGCACTCAAAAAATCCGTATTACTGGCGGCGAACCCACCCTGCGTAAAGATTTTACCGATATCATTCGAGTGGTCGCCGATAATCCGCGTATTCATACTGTAGCCACTACCACTAATGGGTATAGGCTCGAGAAGCATGCCCAAGAGTGGTTCGATGCTGGTCTGCGCCGCATCAATGTGTCGGTGGATAGCTTAGATCCCAAGATGTTTTACCAGATCACCGGCGAGAATAAGTTCGACGAGGTGATGCGTGGTATCGATGCTGCATTATCAGCAGGCTTTGAGCGCGTAAAAGTCAATGCGGTATTGCTCAAAGGCATGAACGATAAAGATTTACCGCGCTTTTTGAATTGGATTAAGCACACGCCCATCGATCTGCGTTTTATTGAGTTAATGGAAACCGGCCTTGGCCGCGAGTATTTCCAAGCCCACCACTTAGCGGGGGCCGATATTAAAGCTCAGTTGCTTGCCAACGGCTGGCAATTGGATACACCCCGTGCCGACGATGGCCCTGCGCAAAACTTCAGCCACAGTGACTTTAAGGGCCGTATCGGCTTGATCATGCCCTACGCCACGAATTTCTGCGCGAGCTGTAATCGCTTGCGGGTCTCGGCCAAAGGTAAGTTGCACTTGTGCCTGTTTACCGAGTCCGGTATTGATTTGCGTGATCTACTGCAACACCCGAGTCAGCAAGCGGAATTAATCGAGCGGTTACACGGTCAACTGGCACAGAAGAAAGAAACCCATTATCTGCATCAGGGCATTACTGGCGTAACTCAGCATTTGGCCTCGATTGGCGGTTAATCTAACTTAGGTTTTAGTCTGCTTATCGCGTTATCTTTCATTTAGTTAGGTTTCGCGATTGCGCTCAATTTCCCATATGCTTGAATTTAGCAGCAGTTTAAAGGATCGCTTCAATGAGCAATGTATTTACCCATATTAATGCCGACGGCAATGCCCACATGGTCGATGTGACCGAGAAAGCCGTGACCGAGCGTGAGGCCCGTGCCGAAGCCTTTATCGAGATGGCGAGCACGACCCTTGAGATGATCATGAGCGGCAGCCACCATAAGGGCGATGTATTTGCCACCGCCCGTATCGCAGGGATCCAAGCGGCGAAAAAGACTTCTGATTTAATTCCGTTATGCCATCCATTAATGCTAACCAAGGTCGAAGTCGAACTTGAGGCTCAGCCTGAGCACAATCGTGTGCGCATTACCAGCCTGTGTAAATTATCCGGCAAAACCGGTGTCGAAATGGAGGCGCTCACAGCGGCCTCTGTTGCAGCGCTGACGATTTACGATATGTGCAAAGCCGTGCAGAAAGACATGGTGATTTCGCAGGTGCGCCTGCTCGAAAAACGCGGCGGCAAGTCGGGACACTTTAAAGCTGAATAACGTAAAGCGAGATAAGAATATGATTAACGTGTTGTTTTTTGCCCAAGTTCGTGAGCTTTTAGGTACGGCACAACTGAGTGTTGAAGCGAGCGAGCAGACACAAACTGCGGAAGGATTACGGGCAACTTTAGCGGCTAAAGATGATAAATGGGCCAAAGTGTTAGCCTCGGATAAATTACTGGTGGCGGTAAATCAAACCATCAGTCAGTGGGATACCCAAGTGAGTGATGGTGATGAAGTCGCCTTCTTCCCACCTGTGACCGGAGGTTGATATGCGTTTACTGCCGAATGTACGGGTGCAAACCGTCGATTTTAATGTGGCTGATGAGTACCACCAATTAGCCCAAGATAATAGTGATGGCGCCGTTGTGACTTTTGTTGGCAAGGTGCGCGACTTTAACGATGGCTCAGTGGTGAGGGAGCTGACCTTAGAGCACTACCCTGGTATGACGGAGCGTGTTCTTGAGCAAATCGTTGCCGAGGCGCGCGAGCGTTGGCCGCTCAATAAAGTCACGGTTATCCACCGTGTTGGCACTATGGCGCTGGGTGAGCAAATTGTGTTTATTGGTGTCACCAGTGCTCATCGCAAGGCTGCCTTTGCGGCCTGCGAATTCTTAATCGACTTTTTGAAGACCAAAGCCCCTTTCTGGAAATTAGAAGCTGGGGACAAGGGCAAGAATTGGGTCGAGGCCAAGGATGCCGACGAGCAAGCGGCGCAAGTTTGGCAACACAAAGACTAACGTAAGACTGAGCTAGCAGCAGGCGAGACTGAGAGGTGAGTTTATGCACGGTGTGACAGGGTTAGGCAAAATCTGGAGTCTAGTATTTTCTCTAGCATTGTCGTTCAGTGTTGCCTTGATGCCTGCAGTTAGCCGCGCCGAAACTGTGCCTGCGATTGCGGCCGCTGCCAATATCAAGTTTGCCCTCGATGATATTGTTAAAAACTTCAGCGCTGAAACCGGACTTAAGGTGCGGGTATCCTACGGCTCGTCGGGGAATTTTGTCGCGCAAATTCAACATGGTGCGCCATTTGAAATGTTGCTCAGCGCCGATGAGCGTTATATCCATGAGCTGCAAAAAGCGGGCTTTACCCGCGATGAAGGCGTGCAATACGCAGTGGGTCGCCTAGCCTTAGTCGCCCCAAACAAGTCCCCTTTAACCTTGGATACTGAACTTAACGGCGTAAAAGCCCTACTCGCCGCGGGTAAGTTGGAGCGCTTTGCGATTGCCAACCCTGAACATGCGCCCTATGGCGAACGCGCCCGTGAACTGTTGCAAAAATTAGGCTTGTGGGATGGTCTACAAACCAAGCTAATCCTAGGTGAAAATGCCTCCCAAGCGGCGCAATTTGCCGTGAGTGGCTCCACCCAAGGCGGTATTATTCCGTTATCCCTAGCCTTAGCGCCCCAGTTTAAGGCCTTAGGGCAAGCAATTGCTTTACCCGAAGATCTTCACGGCCCACTTTATCAGCGTATGGTGTTAACGCCTAAAGCGGGGGTAACTGCGGAGCGTTTTTATCAATATCTTCAATCTGATGCCGCCAGAGTCGTATTCCTGCAATACGGATTTGGTCTACCCGCTCAGTAAGGCCAGACATGGATTGGCAGGCGCTTTGGTTATCGGTCAAACTCAGTAGCATCACAGTATTGGTGTTGATCCCGCTGGCGATCCTGGCTGGGCGCGCCTTGGCCTATCGTCAGTTTGTGGGTAAGTCCTGGGTTGAGGCGCTCATCATGGTGCCCCTAGTCTTACCGCCAACTGTGATTGGTTATTACTTGTTGGTGGGGCTTGGCAGCCAAAGCTGGTTAGGGCAATGGTTAGAGCGCCTAACCGGGCAGCAGTTAGTGTTTCATTTCTCGGGGTTAGTGCTGGCATCCGTGCTGGTGAATATTCCGTTTGCGTTGCAACCGATACAGCGCGCCTTTGAAGCGGTTCCCCATGATGTGCGCGATGCTGCGGCTTGTTGCGGCATGAGCAAACTTAAAATTCTACTTAAAATTGAATTGCCTATGGTCTGGCCGGGGGTGTTGACCGCCATAGTGCTGTGTTTCTCCCATGTACTCGGTGAGTTTGGGGTCGTGTTGATGATGGGCGGGAATATCGCTGGCGAAACCAAGACGATATCGATCTCCATTTATGACAGCGTGCAGGCCTTCGATTTTGGCGCAGCAGGTACTATGTCTCTGGTATTGCTGTTATTTGCGATTACCGCATTGGCTCTAACTACCAGTTTGTCACGGCGTTTAGGAGGTCAGGGTGACGCAAATCATCGCTGATCTGCATTGCCAGATCCAAAACCATAAGCATATAAAACTGAGTGCCGAATTTAGCTGTAAGGCGGGTGAGGTGTTAGCGGTCGTTGGGCCTTCAGGTGGCGGTAAGACGACGTTACTGCGGATGATCGCTGGGCTGAATCATCCCGACACGGGCAGTATTGTGTTTGGTGAAACGCCATGGTTCGACAATAAAAGCCGCACCGCGCTAACGCCGCAGCAGCGCCATATTGGCT
Source organism: Shewanella sp. DNRA4 (assembly GCF_012843185.1). NCBI lineage: Bacteria > Pseudomonadati > Pseudomonadota > Gammaproteobacteria > Alteromonadales > Shewanellaceae > Shewanella > Shewanella sp. DNRA4. The sequence goes on along the minus strand of NZ_JABAIP010000013.1, from coordinate 111,216 downwards.
ATATGCCACAGCATTTTGGCTTATTTCCCAATCTTACCGCGCTCGAGAACGTGGTTGCAGGGCTTGACCATATTCCCAAGTCGGAGCGAGTTGCTAGGGCGAAGGATTGGTTAGAACGGGTTAATTTACATGGTTTGCCCGATAGACTGCCTATGCACCTCTCCGGTGGTCAACGCCAGCGGGTTGCGCTTGCTCGCGCCCTTGCCCGTGAACCTTCAGTGCTACTGCTCGATGAGCCATTTTCAGCGGTGGACAGAGAAACTCGTGAGCGTTTGTATCTCGAACTTGCTCGACTCAAAGAGCAACTGCTTTGCCCAGTGATTATGGTGACCCACGATTTAAACGAAGCACTGCTGCTGGCCGATTCGATGATCTTGATTAGCCAAGGCCAGATGTTACAGCAGGGTGCGCCGTTTGAGGTGTTATCGCGGCCACGTAACGAGGCCGTTGCGCGGCAGATGGGCTTAAGGAATATTTTCGATGGCGAAGTGGTGTTTCAAGATCGCACTAAAGACATCACCTGGCTCAAATTTGGTGAGCAGCTGATCGCCAGTGATTTTGGCAAAGACCGCAGTGTTGGCAGTAAAGTTCGCTGGGTCATCCCCAATCAGGGTATTCGATTTAACGCCATTTCAAATGGACGTTTATGCCGTAGTTTTAATAAGTTAGATGTGACTATCGACTCTTTACTTGTGATGGGCGAGTCGGTGCGGGTCGTCTGTTATGCTACCGGGACTAAACTACAGCTTAATACGGAAGTGTCACTTCATCTCGCACAGAAGCTTGGCCTAACTAAGGGGATGCAAACCACGGTTGCGCTCAAATCTGAGCAAATTCATATTTTAGAGTAGGTTAATGACGTTTTTTACCTAGTAATCCCATCCAAAATGTTCCTTCCAACAGCATACCTAAGATGATAAACGTCACGGCGCTTGTGGCGCTGCCATAGGCGTAGGCGCTTAATGCTGCAAGCAGTAGCAAACTTAAGCTAATCCAGCGTGTAATTGGTTTCATATGCACTCCGATTTAAATAGCCGTTTAGTTGACTCTAGAACAATGGGATTGAATTGCCAATCGTACTTTTTGACGACACAGATGCGCTAAAATACCAGCTGAAATTCAATTAGTGTGATTTTAAATGGCTAAATGATGGCGTTTTACGGTAAATGTCATGCTTCAAAATCCCCAGATGATCAAAGCTTAATCTTGTTTCCATCGGTGTTTCAGTCGCTATTAGGTAAACTGAATGCATTCGTCAGTGTTTGCTGAGTTTGAATCAAGTGGATTGAGCAATTCACATGAGTGATGAACTAGGCGCCATCATGGGCAAACAGGGATAAAAGCGATGGGATTTTGGTACGCCATCGACATCTAACTGATTGTCTCATAAGATACAAACTTAGCCGATTTTTATGGAGGAACCATGAGACTATGGTTGCTAGGATTCATGTTGGTATCTGGGATTGCCACCGCAGCCCAGAGCATGTATTCGATGCTTTCGAGCGGTGAGTATCAGCCGCCGTTAAGCGTGATGCAGCAAATTGAGAAGGAGTTTCCTGGCGTGATTGCCGAGTTTGAAATGGAAATGCAGGAAGGCGAGTTGGTCTACCAGTTTGAGTTGATTAATCCGCTGGCGAATGCAATTACCCGTTTCGAATATCGGGCGCGAGATGGTAAGTTATTGAAACAAAAAGCGGGTAAAGTCACAGCCGATGATGTCGGCGAGGTGGAAGCCGCACGCCTTATCAACACTAAGCATCAAACCTTCTCCGGCATTATTGCAATGGCGACTCAGGATCATAAGGCCTTTCTGACCGATGCTAAATTAGACCATGACTTAGGTATCAGTTACTTAGAGTTAAAGTTGCTGGACGATACAGGCAAGTATAAATTGGCATTCGATATTGAAAATTTACGACAGTTACCTTTACTTAAGTGGGATTAGCACGCTGAGTATTACCGCTAAGTGAAGACAGGGGAGCGCAGCATACAGATGAAAATACTTTTAGTTGAAGATGATGCGACAACGATCGACTACATCGTTAAAGGATTTCTTGAGCAGGGACATAATATTGAGACCGCCAGCGATGGTCATCAAGGTCTACTGCAAGCCACGAGTGGTCAGTACGACCTCTTGATTCTCGACCGCATGTTGCCCCAACTCGATGGGTTGAAACTGCTGGCCGCTCTTAGAGCAACTGGCAACCAAACTCCAGTGCTTATCCTGTCAGCGCTGGCCCATGTGGATGAAAGGGTAAAAGGTCTGCGTGCGGGTGGCGATGATTATATGACTAAGCCCTTTGCCTTTTCGGAGCTGCTTGTACGTGCCGAAAAGTTGATGCAACGGGGCCAATCCGTACCTATTACCACAGATCTGGTGGTCGGCGGCTTAAAAATGGAGCTGCTAACACGCAACGTGACCTTAGATGGCCACGATTTAATGCTGCAACCCAAAGAATTCCAACTGCTTAAGTATCTGATGGAACACGCTAATCAGGTTATTAGTCGGACGCTATTATTTGAAGCTGTGTGGGATTATCATTTTGATCCCCGTACCAATGTGATCGACGTGCATATCGCCAAGTTACGTCGCAAGTTTGAAGAGTTAGGCCACGGTGAATTGATTGAAACCGTAAGGGGAGCGGGTTATCGCTTACGCCAAAGGCATTAAGCCTTACCAAAGCAGCGCCTGGCGCATCACTATTATCTTCTCGACTTTAGTGACTGTGATCATAGGCGCTTTGCTGTTTGCCCTTTATCGGCAACTTATTATCGAACAGCAGTACCAAGTGACTCAGTATCTTGAGTCCGAAACCCAACGCTATCAGCAGCTTGCTCTTACTGTCGACCGTCGCAGTTTTGCGGCGCAAATTCGTGCTGCCGATCCGCAGACGGCGCTTATCGCTTGGCGCAATAGCTATGATATGGTTGGCGCCTTAAGCTTTATGCCCGAAGGTATGCCCATGCTGCCGCAAACGCGGGATTTCCCGATTTTGACTGGCGGCCCTGATAAGTTGCATATCCTTACTGGCGGTCTAGTGATGACCCGCTATGGCCCCGTACTTATCGCCACCCGTACCGACAACTTAGCCACACTCATCGATAAATTTATCAGCGCAGCGGCCACGGCCGTGATGTTGACCATAGTGTTAACCTTAGCGCTGGGCTATCTGTTTTCTAAAGCAATTTTACGCCGTTTAGTGCAGTACAACCGTTTAAGTGAGCAAATTGAGCGTGGGCATTATGATACGCGTCTGCCGCTCAGTTGGCGTCAGGACGAGTTTGATATGTTGGCGCTGCAATTTAACAACGTGCTGGATATTCTTGAGAATAACCTGATGGCGGTGCGTGGTGTGACTGACAATATCGCCCACGATTTGCGCACGCCTTTATCCCATATTCGCATTGGTCTTGAGGAGTTGGCGGCCAAATCTCCCGATGAAATCAGTGAGGGCTGTGCGATTTTGACCGAAGAGCTTGACCACTGCCTTGCGACCTTCGATGCCATGCTCTCGCTGACACGCATTGAGGAAGGGCAGCAAACCTTAGATTTGCAGGAGCTGAGTTTGGCGCAGCTATGTACCGATTTGCTGGAAATGGCCGATGCAGTTGCGGAGTCGAATGAGCAAACCTTGAGCCTGTCGCTGCTATCTGACCATAAAATTTATGGTGACAAGTATCTGTTGTTCCAAGCCTTATATAACTTGGTCGACAATGCGATGAAATATTCAGGCCAAGGCGCACGTATCGATATTATTCAATCCAGTGCCCAAATTAAGATTTGCGATAACGGTCCTGGGATCCCCGATGACAGCAAGGAAAGAGTATTTGAGCGTCTAGTGCGGCTCGACCCCAGCCGCCATTTGCAGGGTACAGGTTTAGGATTATCTATGGTCAAAGCCATTCTATCGCGGCACAATGCGCAAATTACTCTTTCGGATAATCATCCTGGCCTTGTGGTTACTATCCAGTTTTAGGCCAATATCCGCGTGACAGTGTTAGGAACCCCATGTACCGAATCATAGCCAATGAGGCTGATTTTCTTGTTATTTCTAAATCGCCGAATGTGCACTTTCACAGCCAAGATGGCACCGCGGGTGTCGTTGCGCAGCTGGAGCATGATTTGGGGATTAAGCTCTTTGCCGTGCATCGGCTCGATACCCCGACCTCAGGGCTGTTACTGTTAGCCAAACATCCGGCGGCGGCGCGGCAGTTGACTGAGCTGTTTAGCGCCCATCGAGTACAGAAATACTATCTCGCCCTCGCTAAAGGTAAGCCTAAAAAGAAGCAAGGCTGGGTGATTGGCGATATGGCTAAATCCCGCCGCAGTATGTTTAAGTTACTGCGTACCAAAGAAAATCCAGCGATTACCCAATTCTTTTCCGTCAGTGTTGGCGATGGGCTAAGGCTGTATTTGCTCAAACCCCATTCGGGTAAAACCCATCAGTTACGGGTAGCGCTTGCTAGCCTTGGGGTACCGATTTTAGGCGATGCCCTCTATGGCTCCGATGTCGCCGACCGCTGTTATTTGCACGCCTATTGCCTGCATTTTCGTTATCAACATGAGGATGGCAGTTGGCAGAATTATGCGTATCTTGATATGCCTGAGCAGGGTGAGCTCTTTTTAACTGAGACTGTCAGTGAGGCGCTGACATTTTGGCAAGCACCAGAGACTTTAGATTGGCCTGATCGATAGGTGTTTATTGGGAGGGGAATGCTTGGCAGATCCGGTCGCGCCCCTCAGACTTTGCTTGATACATGGCATGATCGGCTTCAATCAATAGTTTGTCTGGCTGACATCCTTGATAAATCGTGGCGTAACCCACGCTTGCGCAAAGTTGGACTTTTTTATCCTGCCAGTTAATCGGATTTTCCCTCAGTACCCGATGTAATTTATCCGCAACGGCTCTTGCGGATGGTGCGCTTGTGGCTGGCAGTAAAACCAAAAACTCTTCCCCACCATGACGACACAGGACATCGTGTTCCCGTAATACCGAGTTAAATAATCTTGCCGCCGTCAGCAGGGCGAGGTCACCAACATCATGACCATAGTGATCATTTATGTGTTTGAAATGGTCGAGATCGAGCAAGATCACGCTATAAGGCTCTGCATTTTTCTGCCAGCGTTGGTGGGTTGTGGAGAGTCTTTTTTGCATTGCGCGTCGATTCCACAGCCCTGTGAGCTGGTCTTTTTCAGCCAACATTCTGATTTTACTCACCAGACGAGTCATCGCATTACCTATCATCAGGATATTGATAAGTAAGGCTAAGAACACATAAAACCACAGCACAGGAATGGCTTCAATCGTGTGCATGGCAATAAATATTGGCGTTTCACTCGGCGATAACAGGGCGATGAAAAACCGAATCATGAAGATGATAGCCATCGCGATTAAGGGGGTGATCATGGCAATCGCTATCTTATTGCCAGTCTCTCTGCGGATAGCGTAATAGTTATCTCGACTGAGCATCACAAAAGATAGTGCTGCATTGGCTGAGAAAAGCATGGCGAGTATCGGCTGAGATTGGACATTTGGGGGAACCATCAACATGAGTGCTGCGGTGATTGCGAGCATAGTCAGATCGAACTTAGTGCTGTGCTGTAAGCGGAACAGATATTGTGTACCCCAACGCAGCATGATAAATCCGAGTAAGATAACAATATCTGCGCAAAACCAGTAGAGGTAACTATTTGATTCGGTTCTTAGAGTGTTGAGAATGATGCCGATAAATACACAGATATTCGCAAGGGAAAAGCGTATGCTGGCTAATTTGGCAATGTTCAATGGTTTGGCGATTAATCCCCATGCAATAGCGGCTGTACCTGTCAGTAGACAGATAAATTTAATCAGTAGAAGGGCTTGGGGATCAAATTCCATGGCGGCGTTCAATTTTCCTTTAACTATAGATGGCTTTTGGCATTTTTGTTTAAATTGGCTGAATGTTAAGTAAAGACCTGTGCCACAACGCCCAAGCCACAGGTTGATAATGCAATGGTTTCAAACCGGTGGGCTAACGACGAAGTTAAAAACTGCTTACTCGTCATTTATTACGGTTTAAGGATGGCCTGCTGTCGATATAAACAAATGACTATGAGTCATTATTGCGATTCTATTGCCTCCCGTTGTGGTATTTTTAAACGCGGGCGTAGGCAAAGATCTGTTAATTATCATAGTGCTGTGTTTATTTTTCGGGTTCCCGCTCTACCGTTGTCACTAAGGTGTAGCGTGTTTCAATGAGCCAATAAAAAGCGCAACCTAAGTTGCGCTGATTATCGATTTCACCTGTTCGTTAATTAAAACGCCACGGTATAACCTATAGTGGCAGTACGACCCATACCTTTGAAATAACGATCATTTGTACCCATGGTTTGTGAGTAGTAGTTGAAATAATCCTTATTAAACAGGTTTTGTACACCGATGCTTAAGGTACCCGTGTAGAGCGGCATTGAAAATGACGCGTCGACAGTGGTGTAACCATCAAACTCGGCATATTTAGCACCTTTGGCATTTTCAAAATCACGGTCCATAAAGTAATTTGCTTGAACACGTGTCGACATTTCATTATCGAAGCTGTGGGTCCAGAATAAGTTGATACGATTCGGGGAAATATTGGCGCCATCGAGATCGGTATCGACCTTATTATCACCGTTTACATCGTATTCGCCCCGTTGCAGTGCGATGTTCATGCCCAAGTCATCATTGCTTGTTAGATAAGCGGTAACATTCGCTTCGATCCCATCAATGACGCTTTTTTCACGTTTTACATCATAGAAACCGTCGCTGTTTAAGGCTAAACGGGCACCAAAATCGGTAGCAGAACGGTAGTAAGCAATCTTAGCACTTAAGAAACTACCTTGATAATCGGCACCCAATTCAACGTTATCCGTCACGATTGGAGTTAAGGCTAAAGAGTCACTAATGCTTGGATTGGCGCCGGGGAAACTGTTTCCATCACGCAGAATACGGCCAATGTCTGGCATGCCAAAACCTTGGTTGTAGCTAGTGTAGACGCGGATATCCGGCGTGATTTTATAGGATAAACCGACATTGAATAAGGTTTCATCAAAGGTGGCTTCGCCCCCCGCGATTTGCTTATTGCCAGCGCCATAGAGGGTTTTGTAGTCATCAACATTGAGGGTAGCGTGCTCGTAACGCACACCGGTTGATACGGTTAAGTCTTTAATTAAATCATAGTCTAACTGTAGATACGGCGCGAAGTTATCATAGGTGCTTTCAGGTACCCAAGAGAACCCAGTTTTCACTAAGTCCTGTTCAGTCGTATCGCGGAACAAGTCGATACCATAGGCCGCATCGATGCCAGTATCTGCAATGTTTTTCGCGATTAACGAAGTTTTTAGGCCCCATTTAACCGAAGAGTTGCGTGATTGCTCGTAGTATAAGTGTTCGCCTTTGCTATTTACGCCGCATTGAACCACTTGATCGCTGCCTTCAAAGGAAGGATCGTAGAAGCTATCGAAGCAACCACCGCCGTACACCGCTTTAAAGTCTTGATTAAACAACTGCATGTTGAGCTGTTGGCCTGCAATGTTTTCGTGGCTATAGGTCAAACTAGTGGTGGTGACTTGGTTATTAGCCGCTTCCCAGGGCTGTTTTTGTTCCACTGCACCGGTTGGAATACCATTGGGTTTATTTCCTGCTACGGCCATCCAGTCGCCATTGTTATCCATGTTGTAATGGTTAACCATCAGCTCTAAGCGCGACTCGGTAAAGTTGTGGCCTAATTTGATGAAGAAGTCCTTACTCTGGCTATCCATAGACTCGCCTTGCGTGGTATCTACCCCAATCACATCGTGATTGGCATCGTAGTAAACCCCGTTATTGCGATAGCTGACCGAGCCTAGCATATCGATCAATTCTGACTCGCCTGAAAACGCATAGCTGGCACCAAAACTGACACCGTTAGACTTGAGTGAGTCAGGGACTGTGACATCAAAACTGGCGACGTGCTGGTTATCGCCCGTGGGCTTTTTGGTGATGTAGTTGATAATACCGCCCTGTGCGCCTAGGCCGTGCATCGCATTGGCGCCGTGAATAATTTCAATGCGTTCAATCATTGCAGGATCGATAGTTTGTCCTGAGCGACCACCGCTGCGCAGCGGGTTCGATTGCGGCACGCCATCGATCATAATTAATGGTGCACGACCACGCAGGGTTTCACCTGTATTACTCATCTTTTGGCGGCTTGGTGAAAAGCTTGGCGCTAAGTTGCCGATAATGGTCGACAGATCTTTGGTGGTGCGGAACTGTTCTTCGAGTTGCACGCGGTCGATAATGGTCACTGTATTAGGAATCGAGCTTGGGGATTTGTCCATACGGCTCGCGGTCACGGTAATTCTTTCTATTTCTTTGTTCTTATTTATTTCCGTGTCGGATTTTTCTTGTGCAATAGCGGATTGAGTGAGTGCTGCAAAGACAGCGAGAGCAACAAACGAGGTTTTGAACGTCATATAACTTCCTGCTAAGGGCGTGTGAATTTGCTACACCGAATTCCTTGGCATCAGACTCTTCCGTTAAACAACATTGCAAATGATAGTGATTTTTATTAACTGCGGATGATAAGGAAGTCATTCAAGGTTGTCTAGTCGATCTGTAAATCAAACAAGCTAAAATGTGGCGTTTTTTGCAACTTGTGACTCGGATAGCAATTATAGGTGTATTAAGATTGAGGGTTTATCTTCATCCTACTGATTTGTTGCTGTGGCTTAGGATGACTATAATAGCGGCTTTAATTGTGCCTAAATACAACCCTTATGAACCGCAAAAAGAAAATTAATCAAACGCTTAAGCAGAAGGCGAAAAAAGCTAATGCCAAGCTTCACACCAGTAATAAACCTAAATATATCGCTAAGGCCGAACGAGTTGCACAGGCTCTCGCGGCAGAAAATGAGCTAGAAGTGCCCGTTGAGTGAGCCGTTAATCTCTAACAGTTAAATCCTCAATAAAGCTTACTTAGCCTCTAAATACTCAATGGGATTGAGATAAAAAGCCTTTTTATATCCTTGGGTTGAAGTGTCTATTCGCCAAGGTCTTGGGAACAGGCTTAAAATGGAATAGTGCAAATGGGGTGGTTTACCTTGAGCATTGCCAGTCGTACCGACTGTGCCTAGCGTTTCTCCACCTGTCGCGAATAAGCCTGTCGATGCTTCAATGTTGCCTAGGTGCGCAAAATAATGAATTTGCCATTTAGGGCCGAGTCCAACAACGACTTTTCCGCCTTTAAAAAAGTCACCTTTGTACAGCAGTAGCATGGGCGTTGGTGCGATAACCGGGGTACTCGTGGCCGCAAATATATCAATACCCTTGTGTGTGCCCGAACTTCCCCAAGGCTCATACCAAAAGGTTTGGCTATTCCAATCCTTATTCGTGGCACCTTTTACGGGGATGATAGGCTGCTCAGGCACTAGGCATCCGGCAAGGAAAAAGAGTGCGAGAATGAATGCGATATATTTCAGTTTCATTGTTATCTCTTACATAAATCTTTTAGTGAAACTCACTGAATTCAAACCAGTTTGTCGGATATTGCAGGCGCTCGGTTTCACCAAGTGATAACCAATAGGGGCGCCAAAACGCATCGCACCAAAACTCAAGGTTCCCTTGCAAACTCCCAAGTGTATCAGGATCAACATCGGGAAAACTTTCCCAAGGAGCAGGCGGCGCGGCCTTAAAGGTAATAAGCTGTTGCAATAGATTGATATCATTGGTGATGAGCAGTACGCAGAACCCCGCAAAATCAGCATATTGTTGTAAAAATACTGTTGTCTGTAGGCTGGTGTGATGCAGTACACCATTAAATGGCATGTCAGAACCTACATGCTCGAATCCTGCTTGGCAAAGTAAAGTGTCGAGTCGTTGTTTATCTTGATCATTCAACAAGCAATGGAGTTGATAGGCGGATAATTCAGTCTGAGTTATTGGCGTGACTAAGGGATAAGCTTGGTGGCGAGGTAAAGTGAGACTCGCAGTTACCTCGCCACCAAAGAGTGCTTGAAGATCCGTTGCCTGCGAGCGGGTTGTCGCTTTTATGGCTAATAGCCGTTTTACCCAGTTAAAAATCCCCATAGCTTATTCCTTAATGGCCATCGCAGGGTCGATAAAGCCGCCTGTTTCTGTTATCACCTTAGGGCTTATTGCCTCCCAGCGTAACCATCCTTTGGCGCGTGGTGCGTTTATATACCAGAGTCCAGCCCGTTGTTCTAATTGAAAATATTCCCTTGATGGGGCAAATGGGCCGGGGTTTTGCTGGGCGATTTCGATACTGTTGTCCGTGACGGCCGCGATAATGGCGACATGGCCATAGGGATTAAACATCCATGGGGCAAAGACCAGCAAATCATCTGCCATAGGTTTGCTTTGGCTGCCATTGGTAAATTGGCGCAGTGCACGTTTTTCGTTCCAACTGCCATCAGTGAGCAGATTATCGAAGAAGTCTCTGGCGTGCCCAAAACTGTCAGGCATTTTGTGTTGATATCGTTGGTAAAAGTAGCGCTTAACAAATTCTACGCACTGATATTTTATGCCGAGGTTATAGCCGTCGAGGGAGAGGTTGCGTCCCTCATTAGTGTTGACGCCACCGTTATAGTAAATCTCGATTCCATTGAGGGAGTCGATAACGTCACCCACTTGGTGATCAGTGTTGAAGTGATAGCGTGTAAACAACTGATAGCCGAGACAACTGACGCTAAGCCCCAGACCCACAATCAGCATCCATAAGCGAAAACCTTTAATCATCTTTAGTACGACATTCTCAAAAGATAAATTGATTCAGCATGATATAAGGCGGGATTGTATGCTGCTGTTGCTAAAGACGTCTAGCTGATAAGGGAATGTGGCGGGAGCTTAATACTTTCGTACTGAGCGCTTGCACATCTTTAATTCGTCAGGCCGATAGCGTTAATGTGCTATCGGCCTGATTATACGTGCTTATTAACGCAAACTAACTTTACAGTAGCGCAGTTGCCAACAGATAACCCACGGTTGATGCGGTACTAACACCAATCAGTCCTGGGATAATAAAGCTGTGGTTAATGATGAACTTACCAATTTTAGTGGTACCTGAGCGATCGAAACCGATACAGGCCAAATCGCTTGGATAAGTGGGCAGCACAAAGTAGCCATAACTGGCGGGTAAAAAAGCAATTAATAGCTTAGGATCGACACCTAAAGCTAATCCCATCGGTGCAATCGCCGTGAGCGCGGCCGCTTGGCTATTGACCAGTTTGGAGATTAAAAACAGCACTAGGGCATAGGTCCAAGGCTGGTTTTGCACCACGTGGGAGAGGTTTTCCTTCAGTACATCCATATGGCTGATAAAGTAAGTATCGCTCATCCACGCCACGCCAAATACCGAGAATATCGCCACCATACCCGCTTTAAAAACTGGACCATTGGCAATTTCAGCTGGCTTGACTTTGCAGCTCATCAAAATAAAAGCGCCTGCAATCAACATCATCATTTGGATCACTAGGTTCATCGACAGTGGTGCGAGCTTGCCTTTCTCTTCAAACACTGGACGCAGCTCGCTAAAGGAGCCAAGTAACACCACTGCGGCGATAGCGGCAAAGAAGATCCCTGTTGCCCAATACGCTTCTTTGGGGAAGGTTTGATTCAGCAGCGTTTCGCCCTTGTCGTAGATAAAGGCTCTTTGCACAGGATCTTGAATTCGTTCTTGAAACTCTTCGTCCTTATCTAAATCTTTGCCGCGACGTAGGCTCCACAGTGCCGCCACTAACACACCGCAAAGAGAGGCGGGCACCGACACCATTAAAATGTCCAGCATGCTGTAGGCATGGCCGACGCCGTGCTGCGCCGCCAAAATCGATACCATAGAGACCACTGCGACTGATACAGGGGAGGCGCAGATCGCCATTTGCGAGGCGACCGAGGCCACCGCCATTGGGCGTTCTGGGCGAATGTTTTTCTTCAGAGCAATGTCAGAGATAATCGGGAACATGGTGTAAACCACATGGCCTGTACCGCACAAAAAGGTGAGCGTCCATGTAGTTAACGGTGCCAGAATGGTGATGTACTGTGGATGGCGGCGCAGTAAACGTTCGGCAAACTGCATCATCACATCTAAGCCGCCTGCGGTTTGCAACACGGCGGCACAACCGATAACCGCAAGAATGGTTAACATCACTTGCACTGGTGGCTGTCCGGGGGCGAGACCAAAGACAAACGTCAGTAAAAATAAACCTATACCACTTATCAACCCGAGCCCCATACCACCATAGCGGGTGCCCAGTAGCAAGCAGCCGAGTACGACAATAAATTCCATTAAAATCATTTTGATTTACCCCTGCGGAACCTGCCGCGCTATTTGTATTAGAACTAGCTGTATTTGGCGTTATTTTGCGAGGCGATTGACTTTGATAACTTGCGCTGGCGCAAGGTGTAAATAAAAAGTGGCATTAGATTTTTCATAAATTTGAGCTAGCGCTAGAAACGTGTCGCCAGAAGTTGCATCCTTGTTAACTCGGAAGCGCTAATGACGCCTGTAGCCAAGTGAAACATGCCCTAGTACTTGCTCCGGTAAAAATAACCATAACAATCGCCAAGGATGTCCAAGTGAAACCTGCCACCTATAATACCGAAGCCTTCGATGAGTGGATCCGCAGCCGCTTTGTAGAACTCAACTCGCAGCTCGAACAGCTTTATGACCAGCAGACCGACCGTGCCAATGTGCAGGGGATTGGCACTGAGCTTAAGCACACTTTGGAAAGCGAAGGGCGAGGGCTGATTAAGGCTTTGCTCGATGAGGGCAATACCGACGAAGGCTTTGATAGTGCTTTTGATTTGCTAGGCAATGTTGGCCTGTATATGGCCGCCTGCCGCCGCCATGAAATTACTGAGCCAACACGTGAGACCACCTCGCCACTTCTTGAAGCGTCAGCGCTGGCGATGCATATCGGCGCCTCAATTGGAGTCACGCCGCGCTTTGCTACCGCCCATTTAACCACCCATAACCGCGCCCATAATGGTATCTACAAACGCTTTACCGATCTGCCCGATGAAAAACTGTTTGTGGATTACAACACTAAAGGCATTTTGGCCTATAAACGTGCCGCTGATGCGCTATTAAAAATCCAGCCTTTGGGGATTTCTCATCCAATTAGTCACGATTTACTGCGCGTCGCTAAGCAGGCATTGCAGGATGTGATTGATTCGAATACGCAGTTATTCAATCGTTTAGATACGGACCGTTTCTTCTACTGTGTCCGCCCATATTACAAACCCTATCGGGTTGGTTCTGTGGTGTATCGTGGCGCCAATGCGGGCGACTTTGCCGGGATTAACGTTATCGATTTAACCCTAGGTTTATGTTTTGCCAACGAAGCATCTTATTCGCAAATGCTGGTGGATAAGTTTTTATACATGATGCCGGAGGATCAGCAAATCCTGCGGGAATGCATGCGCCGCCCGAATTTAATGGATGATTTTATCCATTCAATGGGGTATCGCCATCAAGATTGGTATCAAGAAAACCTCAAGCTGTTTATCGAAGTCTGTGAATTGCATGGGCAAACCGCCATCCAGCATCACAATGAATTAGTGACTAAATACATTGCAGAACCTTCGGTCAGCATGGAACAACAACATTTAGCCAAAGTGACCGCCAGCGGCCCACCATTGCATGTACTGCTCGCCTCCCTTGAGCGTTTAAGGGATAGACGCGCGGCCGTATTACGTGACGATATTCGCACCCGTTATTATGATTTGAAAAAACTCAAAGACAGTTTGAGGTAAGGCCATGCTGCTAAATGTAAAACAGGATTTTTGCCTCGCAGGCCCTGGATATCTGCTTAACCATTCCGTGGGGCGGCCACTCAAATCGACCGAGCAGGCGTTTAAGCAGGCGTTTTTTGCACCTTGGCAGGAGTCTGGCCGCGAGCCTTGGGGTCAATGGTTAGGTGTCATTGATAACTTTACCGCGGCGCTGGCAAGCCTTTTTAATGGTCAGCCGCAGGAATTTTGCCCGCAGGTGAATCTATCGAGCGCATTGACCAAGTTGGTGATGTCACTGGATAGATTAAATCGCGATGGCGCCGTGGTGCTCATGAGCGAGATTGATTTTCCTAGCATGGGATTCGCCCTTAAAAAGGCATTGCCCGCAAGTTGTGAACTGCGCTTTATTCCCAAGGGCTTAGATGTTACCGACCCCAATGTGTGGGACGCACATATCAGCGACGATGTCGATTTAGTCTTTGTCAGCCATGCCTATTCTAACACGGGACAACAGGCCCCCCTCGCGCAGATTATCCCCCTTGCCCGTGAGCGTGGCTGCTTGAGCATAGTGGATGTGGCGCAATCGGCTGGGATTTTGCCGCTGGATTTAGCCAAGCTACAGCCAGATTTTATGATTGGTTCGAGTGTGAAATGGTTATGCTCCGGCCCCGGCGCTGCGTATCTGTGGGTCAATCCGGCTATTTTGCCCGAATGTCAGCCACAGGATGTGGGTTGGTTTAGCCATGAAAATCCCTTCGAGTTTGATATTCATGATTTTCGCTATCATCCAACAGCGTTGCGGTTTTGGGGCGGCACGCCTTCTATCGTCCCCTACGCTATTGCCGCCCATAGTATTCAATATTTTGCCAATATTGGCTCACTGGCGATGCGTGAGCATAACTTGCAACTGATGGCTCCAGTGGTACAGGCATTGGACAATGAGCTCGTCTCGCCTAGGGCAATCGATAAGCGTAGCGGTACGCTGATTTTGCAATTTGGCGAGCGGCAAGCGCCGATCATGGCGGCATTGGCTGAGGCGAATATCAGTGTCGATGCCCGCAGTTTAGGGATACGCGTATCGCCACATATTTATAACGATGAGGCCGATATCCTAAGGTTACTGGAGGTAATAAAAGCCCATCGTTAACGGATTGAATTTGGCTTACTCAGCCGACATGGCGTAATAGCCTTGAACAGGGAGCATGGCTCTGGGGCACCAAGGCGCCCCCTAATGCCGATGTCGTTAACCCATGCCCTGAGGCTGAGGTCATTTATGGGGGCGAATATGCTTAAATGCTGTAGCTGTAGTGGCAGAACATAGAACGCGGGGTTCGGAGCTTGGGATTACTGGGCGTGATAGCCAAATCGACTGGCAGCATCACGGTATCGACGATCAGCGAGCTACCCATATCGACCAGTGTCAGAGGGATAGTAAACAGCAGCAGTGGCGGGGCGGATAACGCAGAAACTATCGCACACTCCTCGCCATTATCAACAGCCGTTTGAACACTGGAGAAAGAATGCCCCCAAGTTGAATTTTCTCCCATCCTCGATGTTATTGTTGCACATCCCGTGAGAGACCAGCACACGACCAACCAAGTCAACCAACGCATAACCACTCCATTGTTTATATGTGAAAAACCGCATTGTTTCGGTATGAGCGACTCGCTTGATTAACTTTGGGCGTTAGTCTTATGGAACCCGAACTGGTTTTGTTCGACACCGATATATTCAGTTTTAGCAAGTCGGCATTCTAACCACATGAATATATGTGTCAATTATTCAGCAGCAGTAATGAGACAACAGTAAAGAGACTCCCAACTTTAGTGTCGCTGTAGTTAACGCCTCTGCCTATAAGTTAGTTTTATACCGCGTTTAGCTCAGTCTTAAACGACATCTGTCCCTATTGTTGTTATTGCAGTGGTGTCTGCTGGTATGCTTTCTTTTGATGATAAATAAGTGGTTGGCTATGTCGCCATTTAGAGAAAAGTGTTGGTCATTGAATCAGCATGAAAGTAGCGTATACCTTCAAGAAACAAAAAGCCCCATCAGCAAAACTGTTGGGGCTTTGATACTTTATGCATGCATTTATACAGTGAGTAATTGCATGCATCTAGCCATTACAGGCTGTAGTACATTTCAAACTCTAATGGGTGAGTTGTACGGCTTACACGCTCAGCTTCTGCAGATTTCAGTGCAATGTAAGATTGGATGAAATCTTCGCTAAATACACCGCCGCGAGTTAAGAATTCGTGGTCAGCTTGCAGGTTTTCAAGGGCGTTTTCTAATGAAGTCGCTACTTGTGGGATTTCAGCCGCTTCTTCCGCTGGCAGATCGTACAAGTCTTTATCCATCGCTTCGCCTGGATGGATCTTGTTTTGGATACCGTCGATACCCGCCATCAGCAGTGCTGCGAAACCTAAGTATGGGTTTGCATGTGGATCTGGGAAGCGAGTTTCGATACGACGACCTTTAGGGCTTGGTACCACTGGAATACGGATTGAAGCGCTGCGGTTACGTGCTGAGTAAGCTAACATCACTGGCGCTTCGAAGTGTGGTACTAAACGCTTGTAAGAGTTAGTGCTTGGGTTAGTGAAAGCGTTCAGTGCGCGAGCGTGCTTGATGATACCACCGATGTAGTACAGTGCAGTTTCACTTAAACCAGCGTATTTGTCGCCTGCGAACAGGTTTACGCCATCTTTCGCCAGAGATTGGTGAACGTGCATACCGCTACCGTTGTCACCAACGATTGGCTTAGGCATGAAAGTCGCCGTCTTACCGTAGGCGTGAGCCATGTTGTGTACTACGTATTTCAGAATTTGGATTTCGTCCGCTTTCTTAGTCAGGGTGTTGAAGCGAGTTGCGATTTCGTTTTGACCCGCAGTCGCCACTTCGTGGTGGTGAGCTTCAACTACTTGACCCATTTCTTCGAGCACTAAACACATAGCGCTACGTAAGTCTTGTGATGAGTCAACAGGCGCAACTGGGAAGTAACCGCCTTTCACGAATGGACGGTGACCAGTGTTGCCACCTTCGTAGCTAGTGCCAGAGTTCCATGCCGCTTCTTTAGCGTCGATTTTCACGAAACAACCAGACATATCAGTACCGAAACGAACATCGTCGAACAGGAAGAATTCTGGTTCTGGTCCAACTAATACAGTGTCAGCGATACCGGTAGAGCGTAAGTATTCTTCCGCTTTTTTCGCGATAGAACGTGGGTCGCGGTCATAACCAGTCATAGTGCCTGGCTCGAGAATGTCACAGCGGATCAGTGCAGTGGTTTCTTCGGTGAATGGATCCAGTACGAACGTAGTTGGGTCTGGCATCAGTACCATGTCTGATTCGTTAATGCCTTTCCAGCCAGCGATTGACGAGCCGTCAAACATTTTACCGTCTTCGAAGAAGTCAGCGTCTACCTGATGAGCTGGGATAGATACGTGCTGCTCTTTACCTTTGGTGTCGGTAAAACGTAAATCAACAAACTTAACTTCTAATTCTTCAAGTTGCTTTAAAACTGATTCAACTGACATTCTCAAGTCTCCGGTAGGGTAAAGGGATGTCCCTTCTATAATCTTTTAACTCAAGTAGTGCTTGAGCAAAACTTACTAGCTATAAAGCGATATCTATGCCAACAATTTAACTTGTTGATAATTAATAAATATGTGTTTTATTGCACTATCTTTAACTCTGTATTGCACTTTATTGGTGCGTTTTTATGTGGCATTTTGGTGCATTCATCCATTTTGGTGCGCGCCATTCGCCCCCCATTTTAGTGCAGTGACGATGAGCATCGGCTTGCTTGGTTAATTCATATCCATATTCAAGCTGAGCAGCATACTCGCTGTTAGCCTGTTACTATCCATTAGGCTCAGCAAAACAGAATGAATTTAGCATATAAATAAGTCTAGATAACCGCGTAAGGTCACTGTTTTCAGTGCTCGCCATAATGTCACAAAACAGTGAGATGCTAAGCTGTTTTTCTGATAATGATTCTGGCTTTTTTTCATTGATTATCATTAAAAATCAATTAATTAGTCTTGTTGTTCTTAGGTGGGAATAGAGTTTATTGAAACTGCGTCTAAAACCATTTATTGAGGCTATCGAGAAAATACTTAGGTAGCGGTTTGGCATACTGATGTGTTTGGACGAAAAAACGGGTCTGCCGAATTGGGGTTATTCGCTATACTTATGGCGGCCTTAAGCGCATAGTCTGCTACGCCATTCCGGTGAAGAATAGTTATTTCAGCTGGTTAGTCGTACTGACGTCGAAATAATATGGCAAATTGCCTGCGCTGAAACGGTGCATTTGGGTTATTTGTCTTATCGCCATAACTGATTCGTTAGCATAGGCCCTAAAAAATAGTTTTATAAGTGTTCAAAAATAATCCTGTGCGATATGGCCGCTCTGGAGTAGAATGTCACGCTTTTTTATGGCGACTCAACGTAGATTGCTGTAACGAATATTGTAATATCCCTAATTTTGTTTGATGGTAAGAGGTTTATCCGTGCTAGAGAATTTACGTAACATCGCCATTATTGCACACGTTGACCATGGCAAAACGACCCTGGTAGACAAGTTGCTGTCGCAATCAGGAACCCTTGCAACCCGGGGAGAAGCTACTGAGCGGGTGATGGACTCCAACGATCTTGAGAAGGAGCGTGGAATCACGATTCTGGCAAAGAATACTGCCATCAAGTGGAACGATTATCGTATCAACATCGTTGATACCCCTGGCCACGCCGACTTCGGTGGTGAGGTTGAGCGTGTTCTGTCTATGGTTGACTCAGTATTGTTGCTGGTTGATGCCGTTGATGGTCCAATGCCACAAACTCGCTTCGTAACCAAAAAAGCGTTTGCCCAAGGCTTAAAGCCAATCGTTGTTATCAACAAGATTGACCGTCCAGGTGCTCGCCCTGATTGGGTTATCGACCAAGTATTCGACCTGTTCGATAACTTAGGTGCAACTGACGAACAATTAGATTTTCCAATCGTTTATGCTTCTGCATTAAACGGTTTTGCAACCTTAGATCCAGATGTTGTCAGCGAAGATATGACGCCACTGTTCCAGACTATCGTTGAAAAAGTGTCATCACCTGATGCTGATGCGGATGGTCCATTCCAGATGCAAATTTCTCAGCTCGATTACAACTCTTACGTGGGTGTTATCGGTGTGGGTCGCATTAACCGTGGTAGCATCAAGACTAACCAACAGGTGAGCGTGATCGGTGCCGACGGTAAAGTACGCAACGGTAAAATGGGCCAAGTATTAGGTTACATGGGCTTAGAGCGTACCGAAGTTGATGTAGCAAACGCGGGCGATATCGTGGCGATCACCGGTTTGGGTGAGCTTAAAATTTCGGACACAGTGTGCGCTGCTGGCAATGTAGAGGCGATGCCGCCTTTATCTGTTGACGAGCCAACGCTGACTATGACTTTCCAAGTTAACACTTCACCTTTTGCGGGTAAAGAAGGTAAGTACGTGACTTCACGTAACATTCTTGAGCGTCTGCAACAGGAATTAGTGCACAACGTGGCACTGCGTGTTGAAGAAACCGACAGCCCAGACCGTTTCGCGGTATCTGGCCGTGGTGAATTACACTTATCTATCCTGATCGAAAACATGCGTCGTGAAGGTTACGAATTAGCAGTTTCTCGCCCAGAGGTTATCTTAAAAACCATCGATGGTGAACTGTGTGAACCCTTTGAAACCCTGACCGTTGACGTTGAAGAAGAACATCAAGGGACAGTGATTGAGAAGCTGGGTATCCGTAAAGCTGAAATGAAAGACATGCAGCTTGACGGTAAAGGTCGCGTGCGCGTTGACTTTGTTATCCCAAGCCGTGGCTTAATCGGTTTCCAAACTGAGTTCTTAACAGCAACGTCAGGTACTGGTTTGATTTACCACTCATTCGATCACTACGGTCCACATAAAGGTGGCGACATTGGTCAACGCGCTAACGGCGTATTGATCTCTAACGCGACTGGTAAAGCATTGACCTTCGCACTGTTTGGTTTACAGGACCGTGGTCGTCTCTTTATCGGCCATGCGGCTGAAGTTTATGAAGGTCAAGTAGTGGGTATTCACGCTCGCTCTAACGATCTGACCGTAAACTGCTTGAAAGGTAAGCAGCTAACTAACATGCGTGCTTCTGGTACTGACGAAGCTCAAGTACTGACTACGCCAATCACCTTAACTCTTGAGCAAGCGCTTGAGTTTATTGATGATGACGAATTAGTTGAAGTAACACCTAAGAGCATCCGTGTTCGTAAGAAACACTTAACTGAAAACGACCGTAAGCGCGCTAGCCGCGGCTAATGGTGGTTGTGGTGGGCACGTAAAGTGACTGCCATACAGTGAATAAAGCCCTGCTAAGGCAACTTAGCGGGGCTTTTTAATGGCTATATTTCAGGTTCATGTACTGAGCGTATGCAGTTACGACCTGCGGACTTCGCCAAGTAAAGGGCAGTATCTGCTTGGTGGACTAATTCTAAGGCATTATGTTTATCTGAGGGGAGTAAACACGCGACCCCCACGCTGACCGTGACAATTCCTATGTCTGTTTTAATATGGGGTATAGCAAGCGATTGGATAAGTTGATGTACATGCTTGGCGGTGTCGAGTGCGCTTTGGTGATCCGTATTGGGGAGTAAAATAACAAATTCTTCGCCGCCATAGCGTGCAACCAATTCACCTGCCCGACGACCTGATTGAGATAAGCTGTTCGCCAGCATCTTTAGACAGTCATCTCCTGCGAGATGGCCATAAAAATCATTAAATAATTTAAAGTGGTCAATATCGAGCATGATAAGCGAGAGTGGCGTGTTGTTGCGTTGCCCACGACTCCATTCCTTTTGCAGCATTTGATCAAACAATCTACGGTTGCCAATATTGGTTAACCCATCGGTATTGCTGAGTTTTTCGAGTCTGTTGTTCGCTTCGGCAAGTTCATAGGTTCGCGCTTGTATAATGGACTCTAGCTCTCGATTGCGTTCTTCTAAACTCGTCATCGGGTAAATTTCGCCTTGTTTTGCTAAACCATAGGGAATGGATATTCCACTATGGACGATTTTCCAATCGTTGCTTTCTTGGCGAAAAATCAGCACTAACCTTGCGGTTTCTTGGCTGAGTATCGAGTCTGGAATAGGGAGGTGTATATGGAAAAACGCTGTAATAACAATAATATCTTCGGCAAGATCCTGTAGTGAAAGATCTAACACTTCAATATGGATCCGTTCGGGGACTTGGGCGAAGTCCTGACGGGTTATTTTTACCCATTCATCTTTACTGGTGACAAGAATATCGCTGCTACCTGCATAACCGCTAAAAGTATCGCTAAAGCGGGCTGTGAGTTTGTCATCCCGTGCAGCGTACATCTCAATATATTCATCAAAAAGTGACTGCATAAGTTGCAAGCGTCTCTGTCGCATAGATTCACCTCAAGTAAGAATATAAGCGTTTTATTGTTCTTATTTGAGATGAGTATTAGTGATAAAACCATCTTCCGTTCTGATTAAAATCAAGATAGTGATGTAAAAACCACCAATAGTGTGATCTGTGCCCGCTTTTTGAGCTAGGGTTTGCTGTTCTTGTTACAGTTACCTAGCTTTAGTGGCAGAAGTTTGAAATGTTGTCATTTTGCTTGTTTAGTATATAGACCGAATGGTGCATTAATCGTCATTTTGGAACCGTGCAGAAGGGATTAATGCAAACGATAAACGTTTTAGAAGACGTCCAAACCAGATTAGCCTAATGACGCCTTGTAGGGTCATTCCCTTCGTTAGCCATCAGTAAAGGAATATTCCATGGACAAGACTCAACACTCTCAAGGTAAATGCCCCGTGATGCATGGGGCAAATTCAGCCGTTGCCAGCAACAATATGGATTGGTGGCCTAAGGCACTTAATCTCGATATTTTGCATCAGCATGATAAGAAGACGGATCCCATGGATCCCAACTTTAATTACCGTGAAGCCTTTAAGACCCTTGATCTCGCTGCCGTGAAGCAGGACTTACATTCCCTTATGACCGATAGCCAAGATTGGTGGCCAGCCGATTGGGGGCATTATGGCGGCTTGATGATTCGCATGGCATGGCACTCTGCGGGAACCTATCGCATTGCCGATGGCCGTGGCGGTGCGGGGACGGGTAATCAACGCTTTGCCCCACTCAATAGCTGGCCCGATAACGCCAACCTTGATAAAGCCCGCCGTTTACTCTGGCCGATTAAGAAAAAATACGGCAACAAACTCTCATGGGCAGATTTGATGATCCTCGCGGGTAATGTGGCCTACGAGTCTATGGGCTTAAAAACCTTTGGATTTGCCGGCGGTCGAGAGGATATTTGGCACCCAGAGAAGGACATTTATTGGGGCTCTGAAAAACAATGGCTCGCGCCAAGTGATAATCCTAACAGCCGTTATTCGGGCGCGCGTGACCTTGAAAATCCCTTAGCCGCCGTAATGATGGGGCTGATTTATGTGAATCCTGAAGGGGTTGATGGTAAACCCGATCCACTGCGCACCGCTCAAGACGTGCGTGTCACTTTTGCACGGATGGCGATGAATGATGAAGAAACCGTGGCCTTAACCGCCGGTGGTCATACGGTGGGCAAATGCCATGGCAATGGTAAGGCACAGGATCTTGGCCCTGAACCCGAGGGCGAAGATCTTGAGGCGCAAGGGTTAGGCTGGCTCAACAAAAAAGGCCCAGGCACTGGCGCGAATACCGTGACTAGTGGTCTCGAAGGCGCTTGGACGACTCATCCCACTCAATGGGATAACGGTTATTTTCACCTACTGTTAAATTACGATTGGGAATTGAAAAAAAGCCCCGCAGGCGCCTCACAGTGGGAACCCATTAATATTAAAGAGGAAGATAAAGTCGTCTCTGTAGGCGATCCGAATCGCAAGTTTAACCCCATCATGACCGATGCGGATATGGCGATGAAAATGGACCCCGAGTATCGCAAAATCTCCGAGAAGTTTTATCAAGACCCCGCCTATTTCTCCGAGGTATTTGCCCGTGCTTGGTTTAAGTTAACTCACCGCGATCTGGGGCCTAAGAGCCGTTATTTAGGGCCAGAAGTGCCGAATGAGGATTTGCTTTGGCAAGACCCCATCCCAACCGTTGATTATCGTTTGGATGCCAGTGAGATTGTCGACCTGAAGGCGAAATTATTAGCCTCCGGACTCAGTGTTTCCGAATTGGTCGCAACCGCGTGGGACAGCGCGCGCACCTTCCGAGGCT
Organism: Shewanella sp. DNRA4; assembly: GCF_012843185.1. Classification (NCBI taxonomy): domain Bacteria; kingdom Pseudomonadati; phylum Pseudomonadota; class Gammaproteobacteria; order Alteromonadales; family Shewanellaceae; genus Shewanella; species Shewanella sp. DNRA4. The sequence goes on along the minus strand of NZ_JABAIP010000013.1, from coordinate 88,223 downwards.
CGGATTTCCGCGGTGGCGCCAATGGCGCACGGATCCGTTTAGCGCCACAAAAAGATTGGCAGGCCAACGAACCCGAGCGTTTGCAAAAAGTATTGCAGGTGTTGAGCGCGTTGCAGGCAAGCTTAAGCAAAAAGGTCAGTATTGCCGACTTGATTGTCCTCGGTGGCGCTGCAGCGATTGAAAAGGCCGCCCACGCTGCGGGAGTCAATATCACAGTACCTTTCATGCCTGGCCGTGGTGATGCCACGCAGGAAATGACCGATGTGGAATCCTTTGCCGTACTTGAGCCTTTGCACGATGCGTATCGTAACTGGCAGAAAAAGGATTATATAGTTCAGCCCGAGGAGATGATGCTCGATCGCACTCAACTTATGGGGTTAACCGCCCATGAGATGACAGTGTTGGTTGGGGGAATGCGGGTGTTGGGCACTAACTATGGCGGTACACGCCACGGCGTGTTTACCGACAAAGTGGGTGTGTTAACTAATGATTTCTTTCTGAATCTTACCGATATGGCCTACCACTGGAAGCCTGCGGGTACTAATTTGTATGAGATAGTCGAGCGTAAAACTGGCGCAGTGAAGTGGACCGCTACCCGTGTCGATCTGGTGTTTGGCTCTAACTCGATTTTGCGCTCCTATGCCGAGGTGTATGCGCAGGATGATGCCAAAGAGAAGTTTGTGCATGACTTTGTGGCCGCTTGGACTAAGGTAATGAATGCCGACAGGTTCGATTTGGCTTAGTCACTGGCACTCAAGCTTATCGTGACCATAAAAGGTGCAGCTTAGACTGCACCTTTTTTATGTCTCTTATCAACAAATCAGAGAGTTAATGACCCACTCGGTCAATCACTTGGATAAGTTCCATGCGGATAGCGTCCGGTGTTTGGCTATGCCAGAATCCCGCTAAATAAGCGCCGAGTGGCAGGAGGAAGAGCGCCAATAATAACAAGACTAACAATCCTTTATGGCTAACTCTGTGACCCGATTTAAGGCCAAAACCGAGTGCCGCCGATTTAGGGCAGGCCGCCACACAGCGCATACAGGCTTGGCATTCGTCGCTGCGAACCGTGGTTTTGGTATGCACTATGATGTTGGCTGGGCAGGCGCGGGTACATTTGTCGCACTTCATGCCCTTGGCTTCGATCAGGCAATGCTGAGTATCGCGGCGGATTTTAAGTGGGCTGGCAAAACTTAATAGTCCGAGCATGGCACCATAGGGACATAAATAACGGCAAAAACCTTGGCGACGCCATGCTGCTAAGATGAGAATTAAACCAAAGCAGGCCAAGGTGACAAGCCCTGGAGTAACAAAAAACAGCGCCATCTTAAGATCGGCAATTTTGTGGTAATTGCCTTGCAGATAATAGGGGATCGACTCGCTTGGCATGCCTATGACGATGTAAAAAAGCGCCAGCAGTAATAGATACTTAAGCATTCTAAGCGGCCAGTCTAGCCATGCGGGTGGCGCGAGTTCTGCTTTGATAAAACGTTTGCGCAAGGCGTAGAGATATTCCCCCGCTAATCCTAAGGGGCAGGCCCAGCCACAAAAGGCGCGTTTACAGAGTAGGCCAGTGAGTAGCACTGCGGCGAGCATCACTGCGGCGGCGGGATGGGTTTGGTCCCACAGGTTGAGCGTCAAAATAGCTTTTAGCTCAATCCCACCGGCGATGGGCAAAAAGGCATCGACAACATCAGGGCGCATTAACCAAGGCGTGACCCCTTGTTTGAGTTGGATAGCATTAATGCAGTATTGGATGGCGACTAAAAACAGTGAGAGTGCGAGCAGGTGTTGGCAACCTTCACGCAGGGCGTTGATTTTTATCTCGGCCTTATACTCCACCGGAGCAAACTTATGGGCAATAAGTGCAAGGGGCAAGGCAATGATTAGGGCGAGCGCCAAGGGCCAGTAGAGGCTAATCGCCACGGCGCCAACACTCAGGAGTAAGGTGGTTACTGCTCCCCATTTTTTACCGCTCCAATAGCTTAGGGAGGCGATATACATTAGGGCCAACATTAGGGTAAGGGATTCAATAAAGGTCATGTTAATACTGCAAATAGAATACACGTATTCAATCTGAGCAATCTTTTGTAGATAAGTTTATGAGCCTAAAGTGAATTTGTGCGTTAGATCCAATATTGATTGAATCATCACACTAAAGCGCGCCATCGCTCACAAAGCTAAAAATCTTAGCCTTGCACAAACGAAACTGGGAATGCAGGGAGGATAAAATCAACAGCAAACCGCCATCGCAGCTTGCCGAGGTGTTTAGAGGGTTAGAGCATCAGTGCTAAGCTGTTAATTCAGATTGGTTTGACGGAATTAACAGCCAGTTTGAGCAAGCTAAATGCCTTACCCTTTTGAGTTCTCAAGGGCCTCGATAAATCGAGTAGACTCATTGATAGATTTATTCATCTCTTTGATTAAGCCTGAGATATCTGTTTGTAAGCTGGCAAATTCACCTTTAATCGCGCCTATCGCCTGAGCATTTAAGTTATGCTTTAAATACAGCATATTGTCTTTCATGGCGGTGAGAATGGGCGGCATTTTAGATTCGGCGCGGCGCATGGTTTTAATCAACTGCTCGTAGGAACGGCGGGTTTCCTTGAGCTTAGTTTCACTGTTGCGGCGTAGGCTCGCTTTGCTGATCTCACCAATTTCCGTTTGCCACTCATCGAATAGCGCCTCGGCAACATCTTCGACTTTGTTGATGCGATTACTTACATCATCGGCGGCACTTTGGGCTGACTCGTATTCATCTTTAGCCTTGTTATAGGCTTTTTCGAGGTTGCCACCATTGTGGTTGAGTAGGGCTTGCATCTCCTCGAGTGCTGAGCTGAACTCTTTTTGCGCATCCTCTTGGGATTCTTTCGCGGCTTTCACTCTGTCGACCATAATGTCGCGCTTGTGGTAGCCCACTTTTTCCATGGCACCGTAATAGGCACTCTGGCAGCCGGTCAGCAATAGCGTTGCCGCTATCAGACTAGAGGTGATCAATCTTTTCATTGGGTATTCCGTCACTGAGTCAGATGAAGTTAGTCGGCTTTAAAACGCGCCGCATCGATAATGCTCCAGAGGTGAAAGATAGCACCAATTACCGCGGGCACAATTAACCACCAAAGGGCGTAGCCGACTACAGTGACTACGAAGAATAGCAATGCAGCCAAAATTCGCCCTTGTAGCAGTTGGCCTAGGCCGGGGAAAAACAGACTAGCGATTGCGGCGATAACATTGCCAGTGGATCCTTGTTGTGACATCAATTCACTCCTTAGACTTGTAAATTAAGTGTTTATTGTACGAAGATAACGAGTCTATACCAACAGAATCAAGAGAAACCCGTGACTAAGAAGATAGATCTGGCACAAATTCGAGTCTTACTCCTTGGGATTTGGCACTTCCTGCTTCATTTACGCCAGCGCCTAGTAGAAGATCAAATCAATATTCGTGCGGGCCACTTGGCCTATGTCACCCTATTATCGCTCGTTCCTATGGTGGCGGTGACTATGTCTATGCTGTCGGCGTTTCCTGTGTTTAAGGGGATCCGCGGCCAAATTGAAGCCTTCGTTTACGAGAATTTTTTACCCGCAGCGGGCGATACGGTACAAGTCTATATCAATGAATTTGTGGGGAATGCCTCTAAAGGCACAGCGGTAGGGATTGCGGCCTTAGTGGTGGTGGCGATTATGCTGATCTCCGCCATTGATAAGTCACTGAATAATATTTGGCGCACTAAGGAAAAACGTTCTGTGGTTGTGGCCTTTTCCATGTATTGGATGGTGATTACCTTAGGCCCTGTGCTGGTGGGCGCGAGCTTAGTGGCGACCTCCTACGTCGTGTCGCTAAAACTGTTTGAGGGTGATGCTTTATCTGGCGTGATGCCGCTGTTTATCGAGCGTTTGCCACTGTTATTTTCGGTGGCAGCATTTTTACTCTTGTATATGGTGGTGCCGAATCAAAAGGTGAAGTTTTGGCACGCGCTGTTGGGCGCTGTGGTGGCGGCGCTGCTATTCGAGTTGGGGAAAAAAGGCTTTGCCTTTTATGTGACTAAATTCCCGAGCTACGAAGCTATTTACGGCGCGTTGGCGACCATTCCAATCCTGTTTGTTTGGGTCTATTTATCTTGGATGATCGTGTTGCTGGGCGCCGAAATTACCGCGGCTATGCCCGAGTATTTGGACTATGAGTCCAGCAGCGATATCAATGAAACTAACCTCGAGGGTCAGCCTTTAGCGGTGCAGGATATACCCGCCGCGGAGCCCGAAACCACATCTGCCCAAGCAAGCCAAGTGCTTGAGGTGACTGGTGAACTCGCTGCAAACGCGCCTTCATCGACTACACTGGATAAGCCGTAGCTAAGTTATCATTCACCAAGACATTCAGCGAGCCTTATCCAGCCTATGATCACTGATGCCCATCCGCTTGCCCCTTTTATCCGCCGTGATTGGCTGATGATGGGCAATGGGCAGCAGTTGCACCTTGCTCAATATGGTAATCCGCAGGGTATCCCGCTGCTTTATCTGCATGGTGGTCCTGGCGCAGGCACTAGTGTGAGTGAGCTCAGTTTATTTAACCTAGAGCACTATTGGATTTTACTGCTAGATCAACGAGGTGCGGGGCAATCGCTGCCTGCTGGCGAGTTGGAACACAATCATTTAAATGGACTCATCAGCGATATTGAGGCGATTCGCATTCACTTAGGCATAGCGCGTTGGTGCTTAGCGGGTGGCTCATTTGGCGCCACCTTAGCCTTAATTTACAGTGGGTTATTTCCGCAGCGGGTAATAGCTCAAGTATTATGGGCGCTGTTTCTTCCATCAAAAGAAGGGATTGAATGGCTCTATGCGCCCTCGGGCGCAGCGCAGTTATATCCACAGGCTTACCGTGAATTTGCCGCGTCTTCTATTGGATTGGCGGATTTATTTACGCATTATCAGCTAGGATTTAACGCCCAAGATGAAGCAACTCGCCACGAATCTGCCCGCCGTTGGATCCAATGGGAATTAACCCTAGCGGGCGTACCAACAGGCCTACCTAAGCGGCTTGCGCCGCCGCTATTCGCCTTAGCTCAAATTGAGCTGCACTATGCGCAAAATGATTACTTCAATATGTTCAGTGTATTACAACGGGTGACATCTCAAGTCTCTGCGCGTACCCTGCTATTACAAGGCACGCAGGATGCCGTCTGTCCGGCACGCTTATTAGCCGCATTTGGGGCAAAAATCGATAACCCCAGGATACAAATCCACACTATTGTTGATGGCGGGCATTCGCTGAATAGTGAAATACTCTCACTTGCCGTCACACTCGAAATTCAAGCCATGTGGTCTTGGATAAAGCGACAGGAGTTTGCATGAAATTAGCTATGATTATTGCCGCCATTTTAGGATTAACGGCCTGCGCGGCCACCTCATCCTCAACCCCAGAACCTCAATCGTCATCTTTAGCTGTCGAGTCGACTGAGGCTCGCGCCCCTGTGGCGCCTAAAGTGGTGCAATTGGCTGGAATGACCAATGAGGTTGCTGCTGATGCTTTGTATCAGGCTTTCATCAATGCCAACTATTTAGCCACTAAAGTCGGGGCGGATAAGGTTGCGGTGCAATTTGGCAATAATGATTTTATGCTCGAACCCAGTATAAATGCTGCGGGGATTGACCGTATTCTGATGAACCGTTTTTATGCGGTGCATCCACAGTTGCAGGCCAGCCCCGAACTGCCTGCGGTGATTGGTGAGCTGAATGCCAAGCTCAATTTTGCTAAATTCGTGCTGCGTGAGCAGGGCGCAGTGATCCAAATCCAAGGCACTGTGACCTTTGCCGATAAGGTCGAAATCGAGGAGCTTCGCCGTTTTATGCTGTGGACCGATGGCGGCTTGGCAGAAATCGCTAAGTCCTTGCCGGAGGGAATTGAGCAGTATCTGCGCCCAATTCCTTTGATGCCTGTTGTAAAGTCTTAATTTAAAGGAAAAGTTGTGATCGCTTTAATTCAAAGAGTCAGCCGCGCCAGTGTGGTTGTAGATAATCAAACCATAGGTGCAATTGATAAGGGCTTGTTAGTTTTACTTGGGGTTGAGCGGGAAGATAACCGCGAGAAGATGGAAAAGCTAGCTACTAAAGTGATGAGTTATCGAGTGTTTTCTGACGAAAACGGCAAAATGAACCTCAATTTGACTCAAGCGGGAGGCTCGCTTTTAGTGGTATCCCAATTTACCTTGGCCGCTGATACTGAGCGTGGGCTAAGGCCGAGCTTTTCGGGTGCGGGCACACCAGAACAAGCGCTTGGCCTGTATGAAGAGTTTGTCGCCTTTTGCCGCGCCAAGGGCGTGACCACCGAAACAGGGCAATTTGCTGCTGATATGAAGGTTGAACTGGTCAACGATGGCCCAGTGACCTTCCATTTACAGGTTTAACCTACAGGACAGTGTGCCAACGGCAGTAAGGACATGCACATGGACGAATTATTAAACCAATTACGCCAGACCTGGCACCGCACGATACCTGTGAGTGAGTTTATGCAGATAGCGCCGCTGTCATTTTCTGATGGTGAATTGAGCGTGAGTGCGCCACTCGCGCCGAATATTAATCTGCATCACACCATGTTTGCGGGCAGCATTTATACCCTTATGACCCTCACAGGTTGGGGCATGGTATGGCTGCAACAGCAACTCCTCAATGTGGATGGCGACATAGTGTTAGCAGATGCCCATATCCGTTACTTAGCGCCCATTCGCAATCAACCTATTGCACGCGTGGTATGGCAGGATGCCAGTTTAGCGGGCTTATCTGCGGGGCGAAAAGCCAAAGTTCGACTTGTGGTAAAACTTTACTGTGAAGATCTGCTCTGCGCGGAGTTTTCTGGCCTATATATTAGTCTTCCAAGCGTTAAAAAATAGTTGCGACTATTTGATTTTTGTAAATTTTCATCGTTGATGTTGCCTTTAACTTGCAATAGAATCTTTGGCTTAATGCAACTTAAGTTGCATACGCCATGGTCCGTACGGTTATCACGTTTATGCTGTATGGCGCTATTTGCATTGATATTAAGGATAACCGATGCGATTTCTCTCCTGTGTGCTTATTGCTCTATTTTGTTTTCATCTCAGTGGTTGCGCCAATACCAAGTTAAATGCCAATAAATTACCAAAGGGTGTGGTGCTAAATAAAGCTATTACGCTCCCTGTGGATGTGAGTGTTGCTTATTATTTGCCCCATTCGCAGTTAAATAACCGTTTTTATTTAGAGAAATGGAATATTTGGGTCGATCCAGGAAAATCACTCAGTGATGGCGTGAAGGATGGTTTTGGTGCTTATTTTTCAAATGCTAAGTTATTAGACCGCACGCAAGCGAGTCAGTATGGATTGCTGATCGATATCGATCCTGAGTGGAAATTTGAGTCGGGTAAAGCAGAAATGATCATGAGCTATCGGGTATTTAATGGCTCCGATAAGCCCATTCGCGAAGGGCAAAAATCCTTTAAGGCAGATATTGGTTATTTAGGGGATGGTTTAGGCCTTTATAACGCCGCATTGCGTGCGACTCAATTAGTGATTGTCGATGTGCTAAACACGTTGACGCCTTCGGCCAGTTCCTACCCAGCGCAGTATGCAATGAAGGATGTCTCGGCGAATTTGCTGGCAAATATGCAAAAGCCAGTCAGTACAGGAACAGGTTTTTATATTAATCCTCAGGGGCAAATTGTCACTGCGGCCCATGTACTCAAAAATTGCATGGTGACACAGGTGAATGTTGGCGGTAAATCCTTTGATGCGGCCGTAGAGGCTAGCTCGACCTTATTGGATTTAGCGGTCGTGAGTACGGGGACGCCAGTGGAGCAATACTTACCATTGCGTAAAGGTACAGAGATTTTCTTGGGCGAGGCGATTACCAATGTTGGCTATCCCTTGCAGGGATTATTGGCGGCCTCTCCCAATTTAACGCGCGGAAATATCAGCTCACGCGAGGCATTAAAGGGGGCGGTGGGGCAATTCCAGTTTTCGGCACCGATCCAGCCCGGCTCAAGTGGTGGCCCAGTTGTCTCTGACGGTGGGGAGCTATTAGGTATTACCGTCAGTACTTTAAATGTGACGAGTCTACGTGAATCGGGTGCATTGCCGCAGAATGTTAACTTTGCCCTCGATGCAAAATATGCTGCCCGCTTTTTAGATAAGCACCGCATTAGTTATCAGTCGGTTGAACCCAATATGAAGGGCGATATTCGAACGGCAAATGCGGCGGCACTTGGTGCTGTTGTTCAACTAAATTGCTATCAATAAGGATGTTTCCAATGCTATTTATGCTTCGTATTTTGATGCTGGCTTTGTTGCTCATTAGCCCGTTTGTTAAAGCACAAACCACGGTACTTCCACCAGTATTTTTTATTAGTACCATTGATTCAACTGACTTTTATAACAAACTCAAGGACATCCCATTATTTGAAAAAATGGATAAAGAGAATATCGGCAATCCATTAAAACTGATTGTGACCTATAAAATGGAACCTACTGCAGGGGGAGAAGCCGCTGGGCTAACCTCGGCGATTTTAGCGGGTGGCTCCCTAGGGCTGTTACCTATGGTGACCAATAATGATTTGGTGCTGACCTATGAGTTTAGGGTTCACAATGAGGTGATTGCCAGCGTCAGTTACCGTGAAAATTTTACCAAGGCTCACAACATGTACTCCAATGAGGGAATGTATAGCCTAGATAAAGAGAGTTTGGCATGGGCGATGACCACGACTGATAAGTTTATGGTTGATATTCAAAACTCGCCTGAGCTTTCCCAGCTAATCAGTGAATACAACTATTATTTTGCTCAATAGTTCGAGTGATGCATCTCCATAAATGAAGGGCTAGCTTTGCTAGCCCTTAATTCAACCATTCTATTTTTTAGAAAGTAATCTCAAATTTTATCCGCTTTTTTTCTTTTTTATGGGCTAATAAACTAAGCCCATAGAGTCGAGAGCAAGCTGAAAGACTCTCAAGAATTTCAATTTTCGGAGCAGATTATGTCTAAAGTCCTAGTGTTAAAATCCAGTATTCTTGGCGGTTATTCACAATCTGCCTTGTTAGTTGACCACCTGATCGGTAAATGGGAAGACCAAGGCGCGACCATCACAGTTCGCGATTTAGCGGGTAAAGATGTGTTGCCAATGGTTGATGGCGAAATCGCCTCTGGCCTACGTGGCGGCGCTGAGTTAACTGCGCGTCAGCAAGAGATGCTCGACCTGTCGAACGCCTTAGTTGAAGAGTTAAAAGCGAACGACACTATCGTGATCACCGCGCCGATGTACAACTTCAACATTCCAACCCAACTGAAAAACTGGATTGATTTTGTGGCCCGTGCTGGTGTGACTTTCACTTATACCGAAAACGGTCCTAAAGGCTTAGTAGAAGGCAAACGCGCCGTGTTGATCACCACCCGTGGTGGCGCCCATAAAGATGGCCCAACCGATCACATTGTGCCTTTCTTAAAAACCTTCCTCGGCTTTATCGGTATCACTGATGTGGAAGTGGTATATGCTGAAGCGCTGAACATGGGCCCAGAAGCCAACCAAAAAGGTATCAGCGAAGCTAAAGCCAGTATCGATAAGTTAGCGGTTTAATCGTAAAGATAATAAAAAATGCCAGCGTAAATGCTGGCATTTTTGTTTGCGCAGAACACAATTATTCGCATAGTTTGCAGCCAAGGGAGATAGCGCTGGTTTCGATATAGCGCACCTTAGTGCTTGCTTGGCCACGGTTACGGCTCACGCTGTAGCGGGTTTCGCGAACCACTTTGGGCTGCGGCGGTTGTTCGCCGCTAGTTGGGCGCGGGCACTTTGTTGTCATCTGCACCTCCTCACGCATGGTTGCTTTGCTTAGGTTTTAGCTTGGCTGGCAGCAGACTAAATCTTCTAGCGAACCACCGTTGATCACACATTCAAAACCATTGGCCCTTAAAATATCGCAACCCTTTTGGGCACGGATACCTGCGCCGCAGTAAAGCACAAACGGATGCTGTTTATTGTCAACCTGATGCAACCATTGGTCGAGTGTTGGCAGCGGCACGTTGATGGCCTGAGGCAAATGACCTGAGGCAAACTCCTCCGGTGAGCGCACATCGATAACGCGCGCACCTTGATCAATCAATTGCCAACATTTTTCACCGTTGCTGCTACCAGATAATTTAGCCAGTAAAGATTGAAACATAGCTTTGCCTCTATGATTAGAAAATTTTCAATAAGTTTATTCTAATGAATTGGTGAGCGCAAGCGGCAATCTGTTGGGTGCTTGGCTTGTCGGCGTTACTCGGTGGCAGGCGTTTCCCTGTGGTAATGGATAAGATCATGAAACACCACGGGTTGATCGCTTAAATTGCGGTAACCGTGGGGTTTATCGGCGGCAAAGCGCACGGCTTCACCCTGCTGTAATGGCTGCCACTGGCCATCGACTAATACCTCCATGGTGCCGCTGAGCACGATCACATGCTCGGTCACGCCCGCCTCATGGGGCTCGGAGAGACGCTCATAGTGCGGTAATAGGGTGAGTTCAAACATCTCAAAACCAAAGCGTGGCTCAAAGGGAAATAGCGATGCCACTAACATGCCGTCGGTTGCAGGCTTTTGGCGTAATGCATCGGCGTTACGAAAGACCGCGCCTTGGCTCTCGGGTGTCGGCTCTAGAAAAGTTGAGAGTGAGGTATTAAAACCGCTAGCGATTTTCCACAGGGTGGCAATGGTGGGGCTAGATTCGCCGCGCTCAATCTGGCCTATCATGGCCTTGCTTACGCCTGTCTCGAGTGCCGCTTTATCTAAACTCCAACCCTTTTGGCTGCGCATTTGTTTTAGGGTCGCGGCAAGATAGCTGTTGATGGTCTGCATTGTGGTCTGATGCTTAAAAAATTATTTGTACGTTATAACGCACAGGTGCTATCTTGTCCATCTTGTGCGTTATAGCGCACAGGCAATGGTGCTATGCTCGAGGCAAAGGTAGGATTAGGAGTAGGGATGATGTGGCGCGAGGCTTTGGGACTATCAAAAATATCGGCGGGCTTTATTGCCGTGCTGGTGGGCTACAGTAGTTCTGCGGTGATTATCCTGCAGGCGGCGGATGCCGTGGGTGCGACATCGGCACAAATGAGTTCATGGCTGTGGGCTTTGGGTGTCGGCATGGGGCTCACCAGTATTGGCCTGTCTCTCTACTATAAAAATCCGGTGCTGACGGCATGGTCGACCCCCGGGGCGGCGTTGATGGTCACCAGCCTGGCGGGATTGAGTATCCACGAAGCCGTCGGTGCCTTCCTGATTAGCTCTTTGTTGATCACCCTCTGCGGCTTGGCAGGCTGGATGGATAAGCTTATTCGTATCATGCCACAGTCAGTCGCTTCGGCCATGTTAGCAGGGGTTTTACTGCAGTTTGGTTTAGGGCTGTTTCAAGCCATGCAGACTCAACTGAGTTTAATCCTATTGATGTTATTAGTGTTTGTTGTGCTTAAGCCCTGGGCACCGCGCTACATTATGTTACTCACCCTCGTAGCGGGAATAGGGATGAGTTATCAATTGGATCTACTGCAACTCGATAAGCTTGAGCTGCAATTCGCCGCCCCTGTATGGATAGCGCCTGCGTTTTCTGTCACCAGCGTAGTGGGCGTGGCGCTGCCCTTATTTGTGGTGACTATGGCCTCACAAAATATGCCTGGGGTGGCTGCGCTCCACGGCCATGGTTATCGCCCGCCTATCTCGCCATTAATTACCGTGACGGGGCTGATGGGCGTATTGTTTGCCCCCTTTGGCGGCTTTGCTTTTAATCTCTCGGCCATTACGGCGGCCATTTGCATGGGTAAAGAGGCGGACCCTAACCCCGCAACTCGTTATTGGGCGGCGGTGTGGGGCGGAGTCTTTTATTTGATAACAGGCCTACTCGGCGCAACTGTGGTGGGGCTCTTCGCTGCATTTCCGAAGGAATTGGTGCTCGCGATTGCAGGATTAGCCCTGCTTGGCACCATAGGTAACAGTCTGACCGCAGCGCTCGCGGATAACGACGAGCGAGAGGTGGCGGTGATTACGTTTCTCGTCACCGCATCGGGTGTGAGTGTATTGGGGATTGGCAGTGCCTTCTGGGGATTATTACTCGGATTTTTAATGCATTACTGGCACAAGCATCGCGCCTTAACTACAACTAAACAGGCAAAAGCTTAGCTGTGGCTAGGTCTAGACTGAGGTTTGCTACCTTAGTGGATTGATGTGTGAAGAGGCCTAGAGCTTTTTGGTCATAAACAGGCTATTGGGGTCGAGCGTGTAATCAGCAAAGGGGCCACACAGCTCGAAGCCAAACTTAGCGTAGAGAGAACGTGCGGGCAGGAAAAAGGCCATCGAGCCGGTTTCTAAACTGAGGCGTTGCACGCCAGCGGCTTTGGCGTCATTGATCAAGTGCTGCAGAATCTGGGATGCCACGCCTTGTTGTTTGTAAGTTGCTGCGGTTCGCATCGATTTGATCTCTGCATGTTCAGCATCTAACCATTTTAGTGCACCGCAGCCCGCCAGATTACGGCCATCCCACAGTGTCCAAAAGCGAATATTGGGTTGGCGCAGGCCATCCAAGTCTAATGCGTGCACACTTTCTGGTGGCGAGGTTGCCCGCATATCTTCAAGGTGCTCCGTTAAAAGTGCTGCAATTTCAGGCCCTTTTAGATCATCTAGTATTATTTTCATTGTTGCTCTCAAGATTAAAATTCCCTGTGTTGTCACTTATCCATCATAGCGTTAACGTGCTTGGTTGTTTTTAGGGTTAAAACGCTGCGGTAACTAAGCAAAGGGTAGGCCAAGAGTTTTGCTTAAAGGATGATGCTTCATCCCTTTGTTTTATCGAGAGGCGAGCAAGAAAGCCTGTGCTTACTTTTGTTTGAAGGCAAGGCAAAAACATATTATGTTATTGTCTTATATTAAGCGTTTTAATTTTTACTAAAACTACAGGGATTGTTATGTTAAGGAAGAGCGTTTTCTTTTTATTTGTTCTACTCGTTTTAATTTTTATTACATTGTATTTTTTTTGAAAATAATAATGAAGCTAGTGTTAACGATACATCCTTTATGAAAGATAGCCATATCGTTTTGGTCGATGATTCTAACTCTGCTAATGTTAATTTTGATGTGTCAACAAATATAAAAGAGCCACGAGCAAGTGATAGTTCCTTGCACTCTTTGACTGAGCATAAAATGGAGCTTAATGGAGGTTATGATACAGGGATAGTTAGTGATGACAATGTTGTTGATAGTACTAAGCTAAATTCAATTTTGGCTTCAGCTAACTTTTACGAAATTATAGATGCTTTCTCGACAATGCCAGACAAGTCGTTTGAAACAATAGTTTTTGAGAACAGTATTAGTGAGTTTTTAAATAAGTCAAAATATAGTTCTATTCTAAATGAGTACCGTGTGTCATGTGATAATAAAATTTGTTTTGGATATTTTATATTTTCAGAGCCAGATGATTTTACTCATTTCTACAATGAGTTTAGCGTTAGTAATAATAGTCCAATGAATAAGTCTGGTTATGTAAACTATTTAATGGTTACAAACAATGCTAAAGGGGGAAATGAGTATAGGATATCATTTAATTCAGACCCTTTAGTTAAATCAATAACTGCACAGAAATAGTTGCATCATTGGCAAAATAGGACGGGCAGAATTGGATGGTGATTGGCGAGGCGACCGCCCCTGCATCCTCGGGAACAACATCCGTGTTTAACGGTCAGTTCACCATCCATGGCTCTCGTTTATAAGCTTTGAAATCCTAGTTTTATATTCACCGTGTCGTCGAGTCAGTACCATGATCTGCTTACACAATGAGATCAACAAGCCGAGATGATTCTCGGCTTGTTGTTAACGCTTTTGCTCATCTAAAGTGGATTAGTAGTACTTCTTCAAATAGCTCTCGGCGTAGCTTTTCAGCTTTTTGTTTGGGTTATTGTTGGCAATGTTTTCAATTACTTCACGGTATTGGGTATTACCCGATGCGGCGAGGGCCTTGGCCATATTGGCGTAGGTGTCGATGGCTAACTTGTCGTTGCGCATAAGGCGTGGATTTTTAAGCTCAACGCTCAGGCGCTCTAGCAAAAAGTCATCGTAATTTTGATCATCCATCATGCGTTTGGCGGCGAGGCGCATTAGTTCTAAATCATCGCTTTTAAAAGCATTGGCAAAAGCATTGTTTTTAGCACTTTGTTCGGCCACATATTGGCTCTTATCCGCTAAAATTGCGTTCCATTTCTTGTATTGGTCAAGATTTTCAAGTGCTTGGGTGGCGTATTTTTTCAGCTTCTTATGGTAGTCGCCATTGATAATATTGTTGATGGTGCCGCTGTATTTATCGTTCCCTGAATAAGCTAAACCTTTGACTAACCATGCACTGTAGTCGATAGCATTTTTCTCGGTGGCTTGTGGCAGCGATGCGATAAGTTTGGCCTCTAACACATCGTAAATGGCGGGATCGGATAATCCGGCAAGCGTCAGGGCTTCGATAGCTTGTTTTTGCTTAAATTGATTGTCGCCTTTAAAAATTTCTTGATAGGTTTCAACCGTATAATCCTGCGCCCATGTGGGTGAGGCCAGTAAACTGATACCGAGTAAAATGCTTGCAACTAATGGTTTCATTGATATGTCCTTATGTCGTTTTCCAGCGTTTAAAAATCAGTGAGGTGTTGATACCACCAAAGGCGAAGTTATTACTCATCACATAGTCGGTGTCGAGTGCACGTGGTTCGCCACGAATGTAATCGAGCGTGGCACATTCTGAGTCGATATTGTCGAGATTGAGCGTCGGGGCAAACCAACCCGCATTCATCATCTCAATGCTGACCCAAGCCTCTAACGCGCCGCAGGCGCCTAAGGTATGGCCCGTGTAGCTTTTAAGGGATGAAATCGGCATATCCGCACCGAATACCGCGTGGGTCGCATGGCTTTCGGCAATATCACCGCGGTCGGTGGCGGTGCCGTGGGCATTGACATAGCCAATCGCATCGGGCGTGAGCGCTGCATCCTTAAGGGCTAAACGAATGGCGATCTCCATGGTTTCGCTATTGGGCTGAGTCACATGCTGACCATCGGAGTTAGTGCCAAAACCGACGATCTCGGCGTAAATTTTCGCGCCGCGCGCTTTGGCGTGTTCTAACTCTTCAAGCACTAGCGTACAAGCGCCTTCGCCAATTACTAAACCATCGCGCTGGGCATCAAAAGGGCGAGGCGATAATTCTGGCGTCGTGTTTTTGGTACTGGTTGCAAACAGCGTATCAAATACCACTGCTTCGGTGGGGCAGAGTTCTTCACCGCCGCCCGCGAGCATTAAGGTTTGCTGGCCATATTTAATCGCTTCATAGGCGTAGCCTATGCCTTGGCTGCCTGAGGTGCAGGCGCTGCTGGTGGTGTGAATGCGCCCTTTAAGGCCAAAGAAAACCCCCACGTTTACCGCTGTGGTGTGGGCCATCATGCGGATATAACTGGTGGCGGTAACGCCCGACATATCGCCAGTTTTCAGCATATCGCCAAAGGCGGTAATGGGATCGGTACTGCCCGTGGAAGATCCATAGGCAATGCCCATCTCTCCCGAAGTGACGATAGGATCGTCCAAGAGTTCCGCATCGATAAGTGCAAGTTCGCTGGCACGAGTCGCCATAATCGAGACGCGTCCCATGGAGCGGATTTTTTTGCGCGAATAATGGCTTGGCACTTCAAAATCGGTCACGGGGGCGGCAAGGCGAGTGTTTAGCCCGTCATATTTGTCCCAATCCGCCATCGTTACTACACAGTTTTTTTGTGCCTTAAGGCGGTTTGCGATACTCGGCCAGTCGTGACCTAAGGCGGTAATGCCACCGATACCAGTGACAACAACTCGTCTACCCAAGCGGGTCGGGTTTGTCGGCTCAGTCATTTAGATCATGCCTCCATTCACCGAAATCACTTGGCGCGTGATATAGGCGGCATCGTCCGACATTAAAAAGGCTGCTAAGGCGGCGATTTCATTGGGTTTGCCCATGCGGCGCATCGGCACTAACTGCTCGACCATATCCTTAGGAATATCCGCCACCATATCGGTTTCGATTAAGCCTGGGGCGATACAGTTTACGGTGATCTTACGTTTGGCCAGCTCTAAGGACAGCGCCTTAGTCGCGCCAATCAATCCGGCTTTAGAGGCGCTGTAATTGACCTGACCACGGTTACCCGCGATACCGGAAACTGAAGCCAAGGTGATAATTCGTCCGCCCTTGCGTGCTTGTACCATAGGCATAACGCAGGGATGAATCACATTATAAAAACCATCGAGATTAGTGTGGATTACGCTATCCCATTCGGCTTCACTCATCGCCGGAAAAGCATTGTCACGGTTGATGCCCGCATTGAGTATCACGCCATAGTAGGCGCCATTAGCCTCGATATCGGCCTCAAGGGCGGCTTTGACGGCAACGCGGTCGGCAACATCAAACTTTAAGAGGCTGACGTTAACACCAAGGGCGCGAAGTTCTGCGGCGCTGGCATCGGCTGCGGCCTGATTGCTGTGATAATGCAGCGCGATATCATAACCTGCCGCAGCCAGTTTAAGGGCGATGGCTTTGCCAATACCACGGCTCGAACCTGTGACTAATACTCTGTTATTCATCTTTATTTCTCCACCCGTGATGCTCGATGAGTTGTTTGTGCATCAAAGGGCTAAATCCTTTTGTGATAAGACTTGTTGCTGCCAAGCATGCCTCATGGCATTAAGCCTGTTGGCTTGAGGCGATATACGCTTGGGTGTCCTGGGGTTGGAACACATTCACATTGGCCTCGGCCACTAACAGTGGTGTTTGCTGCGCTTGCGCCTCGGGCAATAGATAAATCTGGCAATCGAATACCGCCAGTCCCGACTCTTCCTGATAGAGGCGTTTAACCCGTGTCCGATAGCAGCGATTGAGTTCGTATTGCGCCGTGTGTAAGGCTAATTTACGCGATCCCAATAAAAATCCCACGCGGATTTTATCGTGACGCAGTTTAGCCTCAACGCCCGCTAAAGCGGCAATGCTCTGCGCCATATATTCGATGCCCACATAATTGGGGACGGCCTGACGTTGCTCGTCAAAATAAGCGCTTTGCGGAGTGATCAGCACTTCGGTTTCAAGCGCATCCGGCTGATGGCTAATAATCTTATCAATCAAGATCATTGGCGCACGATGCGGAATAAAATCGGCAATATTCTGCTCGGCTAAGTGTTGCAGCCAAATCGGCTCGGCGGCTGAAATTGCGGTATCGATAGAACTGGACATCAATCTTAAGCCCCTTTACGGCAAAAAATCAGGCTGGCATTGCTGCCGCCAAAGGCGAAGGAGTTGCTCATCACATAGTTAAGCTTGCCATGCTCGGCGCACTGCATGGGCGCGACTAGCGCAATGCTGGGGTCCTGCGGATCTTGCTGCCCATCAAACCTATGGGGCGGCAGGGCAAAGCTGTGATTATGCTGTGATAGCAAAAGGTAACAAAATGCGGCTTCAATCGCGCCCGCAGCGCCTAAGGTATGGCCGACCAGCGGTTTGGTTGAGCTTGCAGGGGGCGGCGTGTCGCCAAATACCGAGAGTAGGGCGCGGCTTTCCATTGCATCATTTTTAGGCGTTGCTGTGCCATGTAAGTTTATATAATCAATATCTTGCGCAGATATTTGTGCATCAGCAAGCGCGGCCTGCATGGCGGCAATCGCCCCTGCGCCTTCAGGATGTGGCGCCGACATATGGTGCGCATCGCTCGACTCGCCAATACCTGCGAGCAATACGCAGGCTTCATTTGCTGTGTTGTCTGTCGCTAAGGTCAGGGTAAATAGCGCGGCGCCTTCACCGATATTGATGCCATCGCGATTGGCGCTGAAGGGATTGCAATGCCCCTTGGAAACCGATTCTAAGGCGTGAAACCCGTTGACTGTGAGTTGGCACAGGCTGTCGATACCGCCGACAATCACCATATCGCACAGCTTGGCCTCAAGTAGGCGTTTGGCGCTGGCAAACACTTTGGCGCTAGAGGAGCAGGCGGTCGAAATGGTGTAGCAAGGGCCATGGAGCGCAAATAACTGGCGTAAAAAATCGCTGGTGCTGCCGAGTTCCTGCTGGAAGTAATGGTAATCGGCGGGGAAGTGGCTGTGTTGATTGCGATAGGCCAAGGCGGCTTCGCCCTTCGAAATCCCCGAGGTGCTGGTGCCTAAGACTACGCCGATGCGGTCGGCGCCAAAGTCACTTTTGGCTTGCTCTACGGCATCGCGAATTTGCAGTGCGGCAGCCAAGAGTAACTGATTATTGCGACAATCGAATTGCGCCAGTACGGCAGGTATCGCTGGTAATGGCTCAGTGACGGGCGCAACCAGTGTTGACTGCCCAAATAATAGGGTATCGCTAATTTGCATGGCGCTGGTATCGCCTGCAATCAAGCGGGCTAACACCTGCTCGGGCGTTTGCCCTAACGGGGTACACAATCCAATCTGTGTAATGGCGACTCTGTTATTCATTGCTGCTTGCTATACCTATTACCGAATCTGGGTGGTAAATATAAGTGGCTAATATGATTAGTTTTAAAGTTTTATCTTTGATTGGCTGCCTATAACGTGACGCTTAAATGGGTTGTATCTCTAACTCAAACTTTGCCTGCGGCATGGTTAAATTAATATGTGCCTGCCAAAGGGTATCGTCGGTTTGGTGCTGATAACGAATTTGTATTACTTGGGTTTGGTTATCGTTGTAACTGATAAGCGTGTCTTGGCTATAAAACTGGCGGCAGGGGATGGCGTCACATAGCCCTGTCACTAAACTTCCACCTTCTAAATGACTGCGAATACTCTGTTCTGGCCAATAGATAAGTTGCATCATCGCCATCAGATATTCGGCTTTAAACTCATTCCCGAGTAGCTGACTCTGCTCACTGCTGAGTGTATTCCCATCGTAAACCAAGGTAAACAACGCTTGCCCTAGCGGAGCGAGCCCAACCAGCGTCATGCGTTCCCCTTCAAGTTCAAGCTGGGTGAGCAGCTCATGGGTGTTATCGCCCACTTTTATGCTCACCTTCTGACTAAAAGATTGGGAGGATACCTTTGCTTTGCTGTCGCCTTGCTGACTTTGACTCTGGTTCGCAGAGTCTGTGCCAGCTGGGTTTGCGGCTGGCTGAGTTGTTGGCTTAGTGAGTGGTTTATCCATTGCAGGGCCAAAATGCTGTGGCAGTGGCGCTAAGCAATAACGCATATCTTTTGTGAATCCGACGCAGGTTTGCCGATAGAGCAGCTCACTGCAGCCCATCAAGCCGAGGCTTGAGAGCATTAGGGCAACTGTCACTATCGCTTTTGTGCGACCTTTGGCGTTAGGGCGACCTTTGGCGTTAAGGCTTAAGCGCATCGAATTACACCTCGGCTAATTCGTTGATTGTGAGTTCGCTGATTACGGGTTTGCCTGTTATGAGTTCAGCATCCTGCCGACATAGCTCGACCACCATGTTTAGACGTCGCTCGGATTCTTTAACAAAGGGATTTTGCGCATCCCAAGCATAGCCCGCCAAAATCGAGCAAATCATTTGCTTGATTTTAGGATTCGGATTTTCATAAAAAATCACATCTTGGAAGCGGCCATCGTACCAAGCTTGCACATAGGTGCGGAAGGTGTTCACCCCTTGCATTAACGGCGCTGAGTACTCGGTAGGCCAATCCACTGTGTCACCATTAAGTTGTTTGGTCACGCATTTTGCAGCCATGGATGCCGACTGCATGGCGATAGTTACGCCTGATGAAAACACCGGGTCGAGGAACTCGCCGGCATTGCCCAGCAACGCAAATTTATCGGTGGCGAGGCGTGACACGTTGGCGGAGTAGCCCTTGAGCGTCGCGCAGGGTTGGGCGACTTTGGCATTGGCAAGTAGTGCGTTAAGGCCGGGCTCTTCCTTGACTATGGTCATTAACTGCTGCTCTAAATCGCCTTCGAGGCGCGCGAGTAATTGCGGTTCAGCCACCACACCAAGTGAGCAGCGGCCGTTGCTGAAGGGTATTAACCAGTACCAAATATCCTGATGCTGCGGGTGGACGCTAATTAAAATCTTATTCCGGTCGAAGTTGGGATCGCTGATGTTATCTTCCACATGGGTGAAGATGGCGCTGCGGGTAGGAAGTGAGGAAGGCGTTTCGAGGTCGAGCAGCCGTGGTAATACGCGGCCAAAACCGCTGGCATCGAGTACATATTTGGCCTCGACTTGATAAAGTTCACCCTGCTCGTTACGCACAGTTAAACGTGGCGCGGCAGTTAAATCTATCGCCTCAACGGTTTCACCGTAACGGATCTCCACCCCAAAGCTTGCCGCAGTATCGGCGAGTAATTTATCGAAGTTTCCCCGTTGTACTTGGAAGGTTGTTCCCGGCCCTGGGGTAAATTTGTCGGTAAAGTCGAAGGTGGTATATACCCCATTACGGCGGAAGGCCGCGCCATTTTTATATTGGAATCCCGCGGCATTCAGCGCCTCTAACATGCCCGCTTCTTCAATAAATTGCATACAGCAGGGCAGCAAACTCTCACCAATCGAAAAGCGCGGAAAGTGTTGTTTTTCGAGCACGATGACACGTTTGCCTTGCTTATGTAGCAGGCTAGCGGCAATCGAGCCTGAAGGGCCCGCGCCGATAATGGCGACATCGACGCAAAGGGAGTGAGACGGTGTGGCGCTAGCCGCAGTAGATGTGGACATTTAAATAACATTCCTTGTAGGTATCGAGACCTTGTTGGTGGTTAAAACCTGACGAGTGGTCAAAATCAATGGCGAAAGTACAAAGGTAAAGCCTATGCCGAGGGATAGGGTTAATCCAAAGTAATGAATAGCTTGGGTTTGGCTAAAGGCGAGTAAGCCAAAGGCCAATAGGGTCGAGCAGGCGGACATAAACACCGCCATCATCACCGCCCTGCCATGTTGCGCTGCGGCGGCAAAAAACAAGCTGTAATCTATCCCAATCCCGAAGACTAAAATCAGCGCCAGCGCATGGAATAAGCTTAAGGGGGAGCCGACTAAGCCTAAAATGGCTAAGGTATGTACCGCGGCGAGTGCTGGCACGGCGACAACCACAGTGGCCTTTTTGAGTCCAAAACTTAGGCTAAATAGCAAGAGCGCGATAACCAGTGCTAGCCCCAATAATTTAAGGGTGAGCAGGCGATAATGCCCCATCACGGTGGAGATATCCGCGACTTTATCGATAAGTTGTACCTGTGGATCTTTGGCAAAGCGCGCTTTGAGAGCTGCAATATCTTCAATACCACCGAGCAACACTATGGCGCCATGGCTATCGCTTCCTCGCTGTGTATTATCTGCACTGGCCCTTGGCTCCGTTGAGTGTTCAAGTGGCGCTAACCCTAGTGGTGCAAGCCAAAGTGGTGCTAGCTGTTTACCAAAGCCCAGTTCGAAAAAATCCGCCGGGGTGATATAGCTATCCTTGGCGTCAAGATAGACGGCAGAAAGGCTTGGCGCTAGGCTGTCATCAAGGCCAATGTGGCTTAGTACTGTGGTTAATTGCGACTGGTAAATCTCGCCCTGTAATTGATACGCCGCATCTTGCTTTTGCTTGCTCGGTAGGTAACGGCTGAGGCTGACATAATTGCCCAGCTCCTGCTGTTTTATGGCGGCATCGAGCTGTGGGCTAAGGGTTTCGAGCCGTTGCAGTAAGGCTTCTTCATTTGGCGCGCGCACCAATAAAAACTGGTTATCGGTACCGCCACTGAGGAGTTTTCTGAGCTTATCTTCAGGCTCTGTTACGCTCGCAGGGCTTTGTTGTAAATGGCGAATATCATCATCCACCTTAAGTTGGCTGATACCCAGCAGACAAACACCTACGAACACTAAGGTGAATAGACTCAATCCCCATGGCGACACCAGCTTGTTTGAGAATCCGGTGAGTTTCGCAAGATAAGCCTGTGCGAGGGTTAACGGACGTTCTCCCGAAGGTAACTTGCTGCCCGCTAAGAGTGGGTAAGCCAACACTAACGTCAGGTAGGCGCCGAGTAAGCCAGAGGCACAGAAAATCGCCACCTGCTGCATGCCGGGAAACGGCGCTAAACCGATACCGACATAGGCTAAGGCGCTGGTGATAAAGGCTAGCGACACAGTGGGGAAGATATAGGTCACGGTCGCTTGCGCGCTACGCTGATGATCGCTTAACCGCTCGCAGTAAAAGTGGAAGCTGTAGTCGATAGCAATCCCAATCAGGCTAGTGCCAAAGACGAGAGTAAGTAAATGCAGCTCCCCGAACACGCTTAGGGTAAAGGTCACCGCCAGCAGCAAGCCGCTGCCTATGGTCACCATCGCCAGCAAGAGTGGCATCACGGAGCGAAACGCCAGCCAAACCAATAACACTACGCCGAGCAAAGAGGCGAGACCGAGGACAGAGATTTCACTCTTAGCGGTATTCGTTGCTTCTATAGCATGAAATAGCGCGCCCGCCTGTAACACTTGTATGCCGGCATATTGCTCAGTGACTGTAGTAAGTGCTTGTGTTAACGCTGCTTGCTGAATGAGTTGGGCATTAGGATTAAAGGCGCTGTCTTTACCCTTTGCCATCACAATAGCGGCCACGCCTTCACTGCTATTAACACCTTGTTTGGTATCAACACCTTGGTTGGGATGAGCAAGTAAAATCCCTTGCTTGGCGCTCAGTTTCGAGCTGGGCGCGAGGGCGAGCAAATTGGCGGGAAATAACAGCAAAGGATCTTGAGTGAGCAGTTGGCTATTGGCGTAACTAAAGGCGTTGTAGAGCTGTTGTGTGGCCGAGGCAACTAAGCTATCGAGGCCATTATGGGTTAACGCATCGGCTTGCTCTGGGGTTAATAGCTTAAATCGATGGGGAAAATAATATTGGCCTAGGGCTTCACCCATTTGCATGTTGGCACTGCGAATATCGGTAAAGGCGGTATTTTGAGTCTTAAGCTGCTCCATCAGGAGCGTTGCCGCCGCAATTGCTTGCGTTTCATCCTTGGCAATCAGGGCAAGATACACTTGATCGGCGAGTGTTGACTCCACTTGCTCGAGGGCGCGCGCTGTGAGCGCATCCTGCTGCAGATGGGGTAACATGGCGAGAATATCGCTTTGAACCTTAGCTCCATTTTGCCACAGTTGCAGCGTCCACAGGCTCGCCGCCAGCATCAGACACAGCCAAATCGCAAGGCGTAATTTGCTTGATGTGTGCATCAGCCTGTGACCTATGCGCGTGGCAATCTTGGTCGCCATTATTTTGCCTTGCTCTCTTGAGGATCAGTCTCCCGTGGAGAAACTTTTTGAGTTAGCGCGATGGAGAACTGGGCCAATTCGGCCTCGCTCAGTTTACCTTGGCGCAGCTCGCGAAAATCGATACGGGTGATATCCTGCGGACTCACGCTGGGTGCGGCGCTGAGCAACACTAAGGCATGAAGAGTATCGCTGCCTTCGAGCACCATGTTAGCGATGGCTTTTTTCATCAGCGGATCTTTAGGGGTTAATCCTAGCTGCCAGTTTTCCTTAGCTAATTCGTTCGTTAACGTTTTTTGAGCTAAGAAGTGCAGTTCAAAATGATTGCTTAATCCTGAAATATCACCGCCCAGCATGGCACTCACCAGACTTGGTAATAAATCCCCCATGGCTGCTGCATTTGCCGAAGCATCGGCGCTGCTAACTTGCACTCGTCCTTGGCTATCTCGCTGAATAAGTTGCTTATCTTTTAAAATGAGCAAGGACTCAAAGGGCGTAAGCTGCTGCCAAATCAGCCCTTGGTCCTTGTCGAACACAAACTGACCTTGGCTAATGAGGGGCTTTTTTAACACTTTAAGTTGGCGGGATTGCACAAAGTGGCCGCGTACTGTCTCGCCAAGGTTAAGCTTTTGGCTGAGGGCGACTAATGCGGCGTTATCGGCTCCTTGGTTAAACAGGGGCTGATATTGGCTCGCTTCTGTAAGGTTAGCAAGGTCTTGCGCCTGCACAGAGCCAAGCAGCATGCAGCTTAACAGTGCGCCTTGGCAGAACCATTGCACCCACTTAGCTCGCGACCAGGTTTTGAGGAGGACATTCATTCGTTATCAACCTTTGCTAGCAGCGGTGCGATTTTGCTGCGAAACACCTCTGGCGTCACAAAGCACATTTCTTGGCTCGTCATATCCACCGCCGCCTGAATGGTATAGCCCTTAGTAATGCGCTCACCCGTTGCTGTATCACGGATTTGATAATTGATTTTTAGGCGATTTTCCCACTCAACTAACTCGGCACGCACGGTAATATGTTGCTCGAAGGTGCTGGGCTTAACGTATTTGATCTGCACATCAATAATCGGCCAAGCGTAGTTCGAGGCTCGCATTTGGCGGTAGTTGTAGCCTAACTCGTCGAGCAATTTGCAGCGGGCAATTTCGAAATAACGCAGGTAATTACCATGCCAAGTGATCCCCATCGAATCCACATCGTGGAAGGGGATCTGCATGTCCATTTCTATGCTAAGCAAGGCTTTCATCGGCATACTTCCCATTCGCCCGCTTGGATTTTCGCCACGGTTTGGCGCAATACGGCTTCGAGCGGTCTGTCTTCGACTAATGGCTCAAAGTCAGCGCGCACTTGGGCGAGCGTGGTCGCCAGCGAAGGGGTCAGTGAGGCTTCGTCTAACTCGTTTTGTTTAATACGAAGATCAATGCCTTGGGTCATGGCGAGCAGCGCTGCGGCGGCAACTTGTTCTGTCAGTTGCAACACGCGCATACAGTCACGGGCGGCGATAGTGCCCATGCTGACTTTATCTTGGTTATGGCATTCGGTTGAGCGTGAGAAAACGCTCGCGGGCATAGTGTGTTTCAGTGCTTCCGCCGTCCAAGCTGAAACGCCGATTTGCACCGCCTTAAAGCCATGGTTGATGGCGCGACGTGTACCAGTCGAACCCGAAAGGTTAGCGGGTAAACCGTTGTTAAACTTAGGGTCCATCACTAATGCCATTTGGCGATCGATCAGATCGGCGATATTGGCCACAGTATTTTTTAAGGAGTCCATCGCAAAGGCGATATGCCCGCCGTAAAAATGGCCGCCATGGAGAATATGCTCGCCTTCAGCATCGACAATCGGGTTGTCGTTGGCGCTGTTGACTTCGGTCTCGATAAATTGGCGCATAAAGGGCAGCGCGTCTTGCAATACGCCAATAATGTGCGGCGCGCAGCGGATGGAATACCTGTCTTGCAATCTGTCGGAATTGCGCGGGTGAACATGGTGGTTCAAATCTTCCCGTATCCAAGTGGCGATTTGGTTTTGCCCTGGATGGGGTTTGGCGGCAAACAAAATATCGTCGAAATGGTTGG
The DNA here is from genome assembly GCF_012843185.1 of Shewanella sp. DNRA4. Lineage (NCBI taxonomy): Bacteria > Pseudomonadati > Pseudomonadota > Gammaproteobacteria > Alteromonadales > Shewanellaceae > Shewanella > Shewanella sp. DNRA4. The sequence goes on along the minus strand of NZ_JABAIP010000013.1, from coordinate 62,930 downwards.
AGTTGCCTTTAAGGGTTAACGACGCCATGGCGGTAATGCGGCTGGCTAAACGCGCTAAATATTGTGCGCGATCAAAGGCTAAACAGGCTAATGCCGTCATCACTGCCGTGCCATTCATCAGGGCTAAGCCTTCCTTGGGGCGTAGCACATGGGGCGTGATATTCAGCTCGCGGTAAACTTCTTTGGTGGCTCGGCGCTCGCCTTTATAAATTACCTCACGCTCACCAACCAGCACGGCGGCAAGGTAAGACAATGGCGTTAAATCGCCACTGGCACCGACTGAACCTTCCTCTGGGATCACTGGCACGATATTGAGATTAAGCAAGGTTTCGATGCGCTTTAATAACTCATAGGTGACACCTGATTTGCCAATCGCGAGGGAGTTTAAACGGCAAGCCATCACGGCGCGCGCCTGCATTACGCTTAAGACTTCGCCGAGGCCACAACCATGAAAACGGGATAAATGCAGTGGCAACTCGTGGACTAAGTCGAGACTCACGTTGACTGTGCAAGAGTCGCCATAGCCGGTGGTGACGCCATAGACCACACCTTCTTCGTGCAGCAAACTATCGATAAAGCGGGCGCCTTTTTGGATATATTCTTGATAATCGGCATCATCACAGAGTTTGACCTTGGCGCCCTTAGCCACGGCAACGACTTGCTCTAATGTGAGTAACTGACGGCCAAATTCGATTGGCGACTCAACGGTTGTCGTGTGAGTAACTGCGTGGCTCATAAATGCTCTGTCCTGTCTGTAGTGCGCTCCTGCTCTGGGAGTGCTGCTGTCGTTTTGTGGGCGGATGTCGCGCGGTTAACCTGGTTATCATCCCGCCAAAAATCAAAGAAGTTAAACCATTGCAAGGGCTGACGCCTTGCATAGTGTTCGAGGCGTTCGCTGTAGCGAGAAACGGCCTGTTGGAGTCGTTCCATTCTGCCCGCTCGTGGGCCTTTAAGTGTCTCGGCGAAGCGTTCTAAATGCACTCGATAACGCCCTTGCTCGCGCAGGCAAAACATCAGATACACAGGGCAATCTAAGAGTCCGGCCAGAATAAAGGGCCCCTGTGGGAAGGCTGCCTCTTCACCCATAAATGGCGCATATACCACGCGTCCTTGGGAGTGGGATGAGGTTCTATCGCCAGCAATCACCACTAGCTCACCGTCTTCAATCTTTTGCTGTAGCAGCATAGAGGTGGCGGGATTAAGCTCGGTTACTTGGATCAAATTCAGCGTGCTATCGGGGTTTAATTGCTTGAGGACATTATTAAAGTTTTCGGCATGGCTGGTTAACACCATGACATTCACTTTGACCTTGCGCTGGTGGATTGAAATCGCGCGGCACAGTTCGAGATTACCCAAGTGGGAGACCAGCAGCACGGCACCTTTGCCACTTTCTAGCTGATCGGCTAGCACCTGGCGGTCGGGAAAATCCACTTGGCTTAATTGAATACGGTTGCACCAGGCATCGATTCTATCGAGCGCCGCATTACCAAAGGCGAGAAAGTGGTTCAGGCTATCGCGCCAGCGAATGGGGCGATTCAATTGCGGATGTTGCGGCTCGAGGCGCTGCACGCGTCGCAGGAAATCCAACGAGGCTTCGCGGCTGACTTTGCCGGTCAGGAAGAAATAGCAAATTACCGGATACATAATGGCGCGGCATAGCCAATGGCCACCAAAACGGTAGCTTTCGACTAACAGTTTGATACCCCAATAACTGCCGCGCTCCTTCATGGCTGACCAATGGGTCGCAGTATGAGCAGATGACGTCGATTTCGCCGCTTGTTTACGGCGCAGCAACTGCGGCAGACGTTTTAACATGCCGAAAAATAGCCGCGTGTGCAGTTTAGTGATACGCACATTGTCGGCCACACCTTGAAAGTGGCTGACGCCATTTTCGGGATAAATGACCTTTGTGGGGTGAAACAGAATTTCTACCCCTTGCCAGTAGAGTTTTACTAGGATTTCGATATCGAAATCCATCCGCTCTGTTAGTGCTTGTTGGCTGAAGAGACGTTCGGTGGCAGCTAGGGGATATACCCTAAATCCGCACATAGAATCTTGAATATCAAAGCTTAAGGTTTCGACCCATACCCAAAAGTGGGTGAGATAACGGCCGTAGAGTCGCCCCTTGGGCACGGACTCATCGTACTCTGGCTTACCCGAGATCAGTGCATCCGGCTTGGCCTGCGCCTTGGCGAGCATGGCGGGGATATCGCTCAAATTATGCTGGCCATCGGCATCGATCTGTAGCGCATGGGTAAAGCCATCGCGATAGGCGCGGCGAAGCCCCGTCATCACAGCCGCGCCTTTACCACGGTTATAGGGGTGTTGCAGTAGCGTCACCCAGTCGTGTTGCTCCGCCAAGGATTGCAGCAGATAGCGGGTCTCATCGTTGCTGCCATCGTCTATCAAATAGCAGGGCAGATTAAGAGTGGCGAGCTCGGCCAAGGTCTGGGCGATAGCGGCGCTGTGATTGTAATTGGGGATCACCAGTGCCAGCTTGATTGGGACTGGGCCCATTAAATCACTTGGCGGGGCTAATATTATGTCGTTCATTCCGTCGCTCACTGCGCCGCTCCATCACCTTGCTGGCTGGCAAAGCTGATACGGCCTGAGGCATAGCGGTGGTCGCCATCGCTGTAGGCAAAGGTGAGTTTTTCCTTGGCGGCATTGTGACTGATGATTAAGGTCACTTCCTGCCCTGGCAGAATAAGCTGTTGAAACTTTAGTACTTCTAAATTAGCGACCGCAGCGTTGTAACCAAAATGCTCGCAACCTAAGCGCACGGCCCAATCGAGTTGGGTCACGCCGGGGAGTACGGCTTGCTCGGGGAAATGGCCGTTAAAATATTCGAGATCGGCGGCGACCAGCAGGCGTAATTCGATGCTATCAGGGCCGAACTCTGATGTGAGTATCGGCGGTAAACTCGACTTAATCATGGTCAAATAACTCAACTAGCTGGGCGGCGACACGCTTACCCTGAGTGTTTAACGGTAGGGTGTCGGGGTAACGCCAACGGCGCGGTAAGGTTACTCGTTCAAACTGGGTCAGTAGATGCGCTTTTAACGCATTGTTGATACTGAGTTTTCCCTGCTCTTGATGCACGCTACGGCCCAATGGTGACAGGGTGATCACCGCCCCTAGCTGGGATTTAAACTGGGGTAATACGACCAAGGCGGCCTGCTCGACATAGGCGTGGCTACAGAGCAAGGTCTCCATTTGCGCCAGTGAAAGACGTTTTTCTTCAATCTTAACGATGCGATCGAGTCTTCCCTTGAGCCTGAATTGGCCATTGGCCATCGGCTCGATTTTATCTTCACAACGTAACCACTGATCGTCAGCCAAATAGGGCGACTTCAGCAGCAGGGCACCATCGTCAGCGTCTTGGTCTATGGTAATTTGTTCAAACACTTGCCAAGGTTCGTCAGCCTCGTGTTGGCGACGATAGGCGATACCGCCGGTTTCGGTGCTGCCGAAAATCTCGATAGGTAAATGGCCGTAACATTGGGCGACACCCTGGGCGGCGGTGAAACTTAAGGGGCCGCCAGAGCTAAAGACCAAGCTGGGTGAACGTAATTGGCGTTCATGCTCTAGCGCCTTAGGCAAACGGGATAATTGCGCTGGGCTACTGATGAGGCACAAATTCGGCAACAGTGCGGTGTAGTAGCTTAAGGTCTCTGGGTATTCAATTTGCTCGCTTAAAAAGGGGCGACTGGCGGCTAAGGGCCAGAGGATTTTAAACAGCAAGCCATAGATATGCTGATGGGAAACGGTTGAGACCACACTGCAATGGGGCAAATGTTCGGCGAAGGTATGCTCGAGCACAGTCACTTCGGCATCGAGCTGCCTTAAGCTCTTGCGAATGGCCTTAGGCTCGCCACTGCTGCCCGAGGTAAACAGCACCAGTTCACCAAAGGTGTCGCTCTTGGGCCAAGATTTTGTGGGCAGACTCAGCTCTTTATTCAATAGGATAAAGGCGTGACTCTCGCACAATGGCTTGTCGGACAATATGCCTTCAAATTGGTGTGTTAATTCGCTCAAGGTGCCGGTTTGGGTGTTGGGCGGCAAAATAATTTCTTTACCCGCCAAGAGTGCGGCACATAGGCCAACGGCAAACAGATCGCTGGTATCACTCGCCAGTAGCCATTTTCGCTCAGGCGCTTGGCGCAGCTGCTCATAAAAATGGGTCACCTGATTGGTAAACAAGGTACCTGTGACTATGTCATGGTGGTTAAAGCTGATCAGTTGTTGGGCGAATGGCCCCTGGATTAACCAGTTTTTGAGTAGCTGTGTCATGTTTTCTTCAACCAAAAGCTGCGATATAACCATTCCCCACCGAGGAGCAGTCCCATGAGTAAGTATGCAATCAAACCGTTGTACAAGGTCCAAGTTGCTAAGCTGGTAAATGCGGCGGTATAGGCCGCCATTGAGCCATTAAGGATAAATAAGCCGCACCAAAGTAGGGTGACTTTTTTAAGGTAGCCTATGGCTTCATCCGGCAAGTCGGGTTCTTTTAACCGCGCGAGCCGCTCTATCATGCTTGGGCCTTGGTATAGCGAGTAGCTAAACAGGGCTAACATGGTGAGATTAATCACCACCGGGTAATACAACAGCCAGTCACTACGTTTTGCCGCAAAACTGCCAGCAGTGAGCGCGATCCCCACAAGCAAAGGCAAGGCTAATGTCTTAACTCTTTGCTTTTGCAGCATTAAACGCACTACTAACAACAGGCAAAGCACTAGGGCGATTGTGCCTGTGGGTAGATAGTTTAGCCCCAAATACACGGCAACTGGGTAGGCGATCAGCGCGAGTGCGGTGAGCACCTGTAGCAGGACGCGCATTAGTCTTTTACTAGGCCTTCAATGGCGTTGACCACATCATTGACGGTACGAACTGATTTAAATTCATCGGGTTGAATTTTTTTGCCTGTCAGTTGTTGCAGCTTAATCACCAGATCGACGGCATCAATACTGTCCAGATCTAACTCTTCGTAAAGATTGGCGTCGGGGGTAATCGCATCGGCATCGATTTCAAACTCATCCACTAAAATCGTGGTCAGCATAGCGAGGATTTGTTCACGGTTTTGCATTTTCCTCTCCTATGGGCGCTGTGATTCGATAAATTTAGCAAGGCTGGCCACACTGTAAAAATGCGCCTTAGTGCTATCCGAGTTGGCTTCGATTTTGACATCAAACTTTTTCTTGATGGCTAAACCTAACTCGAGGGCGTCGATAGAATCGAGTCCGAGTCCGTCACCAAATAGGGGGGCATCGGTTTCAATATCATCAATACTGACATCTTCTAGGTCGAGGCAGTCGATAATTAACTGTTTAATTTCGTTGTGTAAAGTCATAATTATTTTCGAGTTGTTGTTGATAATATTGTTCAAGGTCCCGAGTTAATTGTCGGGCCATTTTCGCATGCTCACCCAAAGGGGCTTGATAGGCTTGGTGAGGAATTGGATTGCCGATTTCGACGGCCATCCCCATGGTTTGCCTTGGGATCTCATACCAAGGCTGTTCCTTTGTCAAACCTCGTACATTGGTGCGCAAAACCACAGGTAAAATATCGGCTTGGGTACGAATAGCAATATTGGCGGCGCCCCGGGCAAATTCATTAATTATTGAGCCAAATACTGTGCGCGTACCTTCAGGGAAGATAATTAAATTAGTGCCTCTGGCGAGCACTTCGCGGCAATCTTCGAGCATCAACTCTGCGCCGCGATTCGGGATATAACCTGCGCAGGAAACCACACCACGTAAAAACGGATTACGCCAAAGGCCTTGTTTAACGATACAACCCGCATTGGGCATGAGGCTGATCAACACCACCACATCGACGAGACTCGGGTGATTGGCGATGACGATCACCCCTTTGGCGCTATGTAACTGCTCGGCATTATGGGTGCTCACGTTGATCACCCCAGCCCACGTCAACATAGCGACAAAGCCTTTAAACATAGTGTGCACCGCTTTTTGCACGCGGATAATCCTCGCCTCCGGTGTGCCGGGCCAAAAACGCAGTAACGGCAATATGGTGAGCGAACTTAACAGTCCACCTAAACCAAAGGCAATATAGCAACTGACGCCACCGAGCCAACGGGGAATATAGTTGATTCCCGTGCGGCGTTTTTCGGGCAGCGTATAAGCGACATTGAACTGTGCCCCCTGTGGAGCGGGATTAGCCATGTTCTACGCTCCAGTGCCAATGGGATAAACAGCCAGCAATGTTTTGTGAGGTCGCTAGAGCATGGATCAACATGCCGTAGGACAGCGCAGGAGTAACTTGTTGCTGTGCTTGAGTCAGTTGGCTTAGGGTGAGCTTTACGGACGAGCGATGACAAGCGGGCGCGAGGGTAAAACCTAAGGCTAAGGGGAGTTCATACTCTTGGGTAAACTCATCGTATACCGGTGGCACAGGATCATCGCCAAAGATCAGTAATAACGGCTCTGTTGATTGATGTAGCTGGGCGAAAGCTTCCACCATGGCTTGGGAAAGGGTTTCAGTGCCTGCGGCAATTGAGGTCGAAGGAGCGGTGTTATTGTGTAAAATGCCAAAAATACCGCTGCCAGTGTTGTGCACCGACTGACTAAAACCTAAGGGCGAAAGCGGTTGTTTTTGAATAATATCTTCGAGTAGACCAATAGTACGGTGCAGCTCGCCGTGGCGAGAAGCAAATATCGAACGGCAGTTAGGCGGAGCATCGCATTGAAAACTCACATCCAACATCATTTTTGTTAAACGACTAAAGCGCCTGCGCTGCATGGCTGGCACTTGGGGAAGCGCCGGAGATATGCTGTCAGTGGGTGAAGCCTCTTTGGTCGTTTCAGCCGAGTGCTTGCACCAAGTTTGCCAGTCATCATGCTGCTGATAGTTTGGAGCCCACGCCCCCCAAGAGAGGATGCTGAATCTGAGTTGCACTACTTTGCCTCGACACTATTTAAAGCTGTCTTAGTTATCCCTAACTAAGCGAAAACATTAATGAATTGACTGGCTTATCGCTATTTGCTCGTTGGATGAACGAACACAATTCCCCCATTTATTGAACGGCACATTCTACACTAAGTCCTTAGTTTTAATGAAGTCATTTGCATATGCAAGGTTAATAAAATGCAATGAGATTTTGCTTTGTCACTGTTGGCTAACATAGTTTTCAGAACGGGATAAAGACAGGGAGTGTAGACTAAGTGGCTTAACCTCAGTTGAACAGGCTTTGATATCAATAATAAACAGACGCTTGAGGCGCCTGTTTATTATTAATAATGTCACTATTGATTGAATATCAATCTATTGTGCGAGTTGGCTTTCCATTTTACGCAGTGCAGCTTTCACTTTACGAGTGTTCTCTGGTCCCATACGAACAAGCAGTTTTTGGGCACTAGGTAAGGCTTCCAAATTGGGATCAACGAAGCGATAGTTGACGCTAATTGAACTCAGCTCAATGGGTTCTTCAATAATTGGCGCTGCGAGCATCACCTTAATTGCTTGTAGCATTCTGTCATTGAATTTGGCGTTGCTATAACCCAGTTCAGCGAAGGCTTCATCAAATAGCGGCGTGAGTTGCTTGTAGGTGTGCATTAAGCTTTGCTCATCCATATTGGCAATGACGGTCGCGTAGGCATCGTATCTGTGGTAACTCTCTGGATTTAAATACACTTTGTTAGTGATTTCCGCCACGGTAAAGAGTTTTTCAGGGCCCTTAATTGGGCTGACTTTGCGGGTCAATTCGCCCTGCGCCAAATTATCCACGAAGACTACAAACTGACGGATCAAATCTTGTGTGACTAAGGATGAACCTACGACATTATTACTGATAAGTGCCAGTGCTTTTTGATGCACAAAAGCATCACTCTCAGGCAAGTTTGGCACCGTTTCTACGGGCGCTTGAGGCTCAACGGTGGTGGTTGAGTCAGTTTCTGTCGAGGTCGTTTGTGGTGTTACGTTTTCCACTGGAGTGGTTTCAGGCTCAGGGTTTGTTTCCAGAGTAAGCGGTTCTGACGATGGCGGCTCTGGTAGTACTATCGGTGCATTAGGAATGAGTTTGGGTGAGTCATCTTTACTATAGTAGTAATAACCTGCCGCAGAGAGCAGGATGACGAGCACAATCGCAATCAATGCAAAGCGATTACTGCTAGACGAGGTCTCTTGAGGTGTAATTCTATCATCTTGATTAACTTGCATTTTACATCCTTCGCTTCAGTGTCAAGGTAATGTGGTGAATATCATGCAGCTAACATTAAAGTGCAAGTGCCGCCTTTTAGGTTGCAAGTCCATTTTGCAAGTTTACACGCGCTTGTCCATAGCGGTTAGCTGAACAGGTTGAATTTATTTTACCTTGAAGGGGTTAGCTTAAGGTTTACGCTTGAACATATTGTTGCCTATGCCCAAGCCAACGATGAATAATGGCATCAACCGCATCGGGTGCTTGCGACATCACATGATTCGCAAGCTTTTGGATATGTGGTATAAGCGCTTGATCTCTAACTAAATCAGCTATCTTAAGTTCGGCTAGCCCAGTCTGTTTAGTGCCTAACACTTCACCGGGACCACGGATCTCTAAGTCTTTCTGTGCGATAACAAAACCATCATTACTCTGCCGCAGGACATTCAACCGCTGACTTGCGGTTTGACTCAGTGGCGCCTTGTAGAGTAACACACAATGACTGGCTACGGCACCGCGCCCTACTCGTCCTCGCAGTTGATGCAACTGGGCAAGTCCCAATCGTTCGGGGTTTTCGATTATCATCAGGCTAGAGTTAGGGACATCGACGCCGACCTCAATTACTGTGGTTGCCACCAATAAGTTGATGGTTCCCGCTTTAAAGTCAGTCATAATTTGTTGCTTTTCAGCACTTTTCATCCTGCCGTGTACTAAACCTATGGTCAGCTCCGGCAGCGATAGTCGTAATTCTTCGGCAGTATCTTCGGCGGCCTGGCACTCGAGGACTTCGGATTCTTCAATCAAGGTACAGACCCAATAGGCTTGGCGCTTGTCCGTGATCACGCTGTTGCGGACGCGCTCGAGTACTTCATTACGGCGCGAATCGGGTATGGCGACTGTGGTGACGGGTGTGCGCCCAGGGGGTAACTCATCGATAATCGAGGTGTCTAAATCGGCGTAGGCTGTCATGGCTAACGTCCGTGGGATCGGGGTTGCCGTCATAATCAACTGATGGGGATGAAACCCTTGATTGATACCTTTTTCCCTGAGTCCCATCCGCTGGTGGACACCAAATCGGTGCTGCTCGTCGATGATGATCAAGGCGAGCCTGTGGAAGATAACCTGCTGCTGAAAAATGGCGTGGGTGCCGATCACCATTTGTGCGGCGCCAGATTCAATATCCGCTAAGGATTGCGCCCGAGCTTTACCTTTAAGCTTACCCGCAAGCCAACCGACTTTTAATCCAAGAGGTTCAAACCACGCGGCAAAGTTAGCTGCATGCTGCTCGGCGAGTAATTCGGTGGGCGCCATCATAGCCACTTGATAGCCGTTTTCAATCGCTTGAAGGGCGGCGAGGGCGGCGACTAAGGTTTTGCCTGAGCCGACATCCCCTTGCACTAAGCGCATCATGGGGTGCGGTTGTGCTAAATCTTTACCTATTTCGGCAACGACACGTTGCTGCGCGCCTGTGGGTTTAAAGGGCAGTGAGGCGAGAAAAGGGTTTAGTAATTGCCCTGTGGCATGCATGGTCACGGCGGCGTCGAGGTTACTGCGTTGCCTAAGGCGCAGCATGCTCAGGTTGTGGGCGAGTAATTCTTCCTGCACCAGTCGCTGCTGCGCGGGGTGTTGACCAAGTTCTAAATCAAATTGTGAAATCCCCGCATGGGGGCGATGCAGGGTTTGCAGCGCCTGTTTTAGGCTCATGTTGTTTGGCTGCAAATGGGCGGGTAATAACTCGGTCAAGCCGCCATCTTCTAATAATTCAAGCGCCTGTTCGGTGAGCTTAATCCAACTCGCCTGTTTTAAGCCCTCGGTGGTGGGATAAATCGGCGTAAGTGTATCGCTTAGGTGAATATCCTCACCCGGATAGACGATTTTATATTCGGGGTGCACGATTTCCGCTTGATGACTTCCGCGACGAATTTCGCCATAGGCACGGATCATTAATCCATTTTGCATCGCATTGCGCTGCGCCATTGAAAAGTTAAAAAAGCGCAGGCTCATGCTGCCAGTATCGTCACGCACATTGCAGACGAGCATGCGTTTACGGCCTTGAAGGATTTGAGTCGACTGGATTTCGGCCTCAATGGTGCCGTAATTTCCGGGCATGAGTGCGGCGATGGGATAGATTTGCGTGCGGTCTTCGTAGCGCAGGGGCAAGTGAAACAGCAGATCTTGTACTGTTGTGATGCCGAGTTTGGCGAGTTTTTCCGCGACTCTTTTGGCGACGCCCTTGAGTTCGGTGATCGGAACAAGATCCAATTGCTGCAAGTCGTTAGCACTCAATCACTGTGAATTTATACATATACTAACAGAGAATAAACGTAAGGCAATCTTGAGGGATTGACTGTGGTTAAGTGCGCTATGTAAAGAGGCTGAATGAGCAATATTGGAATTAAAAATGGCCTCTTATCTTATGCGTCGAGTTATCTTATTAATATTAAATGAATATTCTATAATTTCGAGCTTAAAACAGGAGCAAAAATTAATATTCTTTATTATAAAGTACACTTTTTGTTATTTTGTGGTTTAATCGAAGTGTTGGTTGCCATTGAGTTGTTTTGGTAATTATGCGGTAACAAGGTTGTGAATCGATAATAATAAAGTGACCTCTGTGATGGATCACATGCGGGGAAACACGGTCGAGGAGTACTCGCCTTTGCATCTATTATGTTTACGTTGTTTATGGATAGGCATACTGTGTTTTGCTTTGCCTGCGTGGGCTAAATTGGATGTGGTTTTTTTTAATCCAGGCGCGGTTACGGATAGCTTTTGGGGTGATGTCGATAAATTAATGCAGGTGGCTTCATCAAAGCTTGATATTAATTTGCAAATCATACATTCAGATCGCAATCACTTTAAAATGATTGCTCAATTAGAAACGTTATTAAAATCTCAGCCATCACTTCCTACTCATATTATTTTAGTGAATGAGAAGCAGTCTGCGATAAAAATGTTGCAGATGCTTTATCAATATCCCATATATGTTCAATTGATTTTAAATGATATTTCTGTCGCCGAGCGAGAACACTTATTGGCAGATCCACATTGGCAAACTTATTTATTACCAGCGATTATCCCAGATAACTATGCTATTGGTGCTGATACCGCTAAAAATTTGCTAAGTCGTTTAGAAAATAAAAAGGCTAAGGTTTTATTAATCTCGGGCGATAAATCTACGCCCGCATCAGTGTTAAGAACTCAAGGCGCTAATGATTATTTCTTTATGCAACCCAATGTTATTGTTACTCAAACAGTATATGGTCAATGGCGTGAAGATATTGCTTATGATCAAACATTAACCTTGCTCAGCCGTTATCCGGATTTAACCTTAATCTGGACGGCGAACGATAAAATGGCTATCGGAGTGGTAAAAGCACTCCGTGAAAAGGGCCTTGAACCTGGACGTGATGTACTGGTCAGTTCGATTAATACTTCCCCTGAGATTTTGTCGCTCTGCCAAGAACGTAAAGTGAGTGCTCTTGGAGGTGGGCATTTTTTAGCGGGTGCTTTAGGGTTAATTCAGCTCAAACAATACCAAGAGACCCAACGTTATTCCTCCTATAAGGATATAGAACTCTTTAGGGTACTTAATCCCGATTCAGCTTTTTATCAGAAGTTAGTTGCAAGGGATTGGGCTGGGATTTTTAAGACACAAATAGTGGATAAGTTATCACAACAGTAATTAATAGGTATTCATGAAGCATCGTAATCATTCCATCAGTCATAGAATGACGCTCACTATTATTGGGGTGAGCTCATTTTTTGCTGTCCTGACCATGCTGGTGCAGTTAGTGTGGAATTATCAAGAAAGCATTGATAATACAACTGCCGATATTCGTGAATATTCCGAATCGATCTTACCCACTATTGCTAAGTCACTTTGGGATGTGGACCATGGTCTGTTATCTGATTTGCTTTCAGGCTTGCGCATGATGCCGATGGTGTCGAGTGTCAATTTAGAGAGTATCGATGGCGTAGCCATGCAGTTGGGCAAGGCGATTCACGCTAAGGATTCCCGACAAACTCTGTTTCGTTACCCAATTATGTATCAGGAACAACAGATTGGTATGCTGACTGTCGGGCTGGATACGGACAAACTCTATTACGAATTATGGCAACAATTGATCATTATTGTCTTAGGCAATGGGCTTAAAACCTTACTGATGATTTATCTTATCCTTACGCTGGTGCGTTTATTGGTGACCAGTCGTTTATCGGAATTGGAGCGGTTTGCTAACCAGATAAATCTGAATGCATTACCTAAGTTAACCGTACCCGATAGTGTGGTGAGAAATCCTGATGAAATTGGTCATGTTGCTCAATCGCTTCAGGCTATGTATCAAAGAATTCGTAACGATCTTGCGGTTAATAAACGCCAAAAGCGTGCATTGCAGCAACAGCAAAGTCAGTTAGCACGTTTAGTTGATGAGCGGACTCAAGCGCTCAATTGGCAGTCCCAAGCTAGCCAACTGTTAGCTGAAATATCATTGCAATTTTTAACAGTGGAGACCCTTAACTTAGACAACAACCTTACTGAGGTTTGCCGTAAAATCGGGCGATTATTTGATGTCGAAAGGGTAAGCCTAATAGAGTTTAACCAACGACAGGTAAACTACCGTTGCGTTTGGTCTAGTGAACCTAATGTATCTGAAATTATTAGCATTTCTGCGGATGTTGTTACTTTGCTGGCACAAAAATTTGAGCAGGAATCGACATTAGTTATCGAGAATGTCGACTCATTGAAGCAAACATCGCCTGAAGAATACGGGTTACTTCGAGGTATTGGTATTTGCTCTATTGCCGCATTTGCCATGAAAAATGCCGATGAAATTGTCGGGCTATTATCGCTATCAATGGTTTCTCGGCCACTAAATTGGACTAAACAAAAAAAAGTGATGTTGACTCAGTTTTCCGCAGCGCTGAACGAGTTATTGCTGCGTGAAGAAAAAGAGCGACAGATGCTTAACTTACAGCAAGCACTGGTAACGGTGAATACGCAACTCAGAGTCATGGCTGAAACCGATGAATTAACTGGGCTGAGCAATCGACGCCCCTTTACACAAACACTCGACACATTACTCCATGGCAACACAGCAGTCGGTGTGTTGATGTTGGATATTGATTATTTTAAGAGTTACAACGACAACTACGGGCATATTGAAGGCGATGCTGTACTTAGGCGAGTGGCTCAGGATTTAAAAGGCTGTGAAATTTTACCACCCAATGCGCTGCTGGCGCGCATTGGTGGCGAAGAGTTTGCAGTTGTTTTAGCGAAAATCACACCTATCCAATTGGAAGCCATTGCTACCCAACTGTGCAATCAAGTCGCTGCATTGAATATTCCGCACTTGGGTGCACCTACCGGTAAGATTACTCTTAGTATTGGTGGAGTGTATTTACCACCGGATGCATTAAATGAACTCACCATTTCGAATGTATTACGCCGTGCCGATATCTGCCTTTATCGCGCTAAAGAGCGTGGTCGCAATACAGTGGTGATGGAGTCGCCTCAAACAGCGCTAGCTCATTCTTGAGCTTGTATTAGTCAAGCCTTGGTTCCGTCTGTGACCAGAGATTTATTTCTATTTGGGGCCTGTTATAATTGCCGCCCTTTATTGTTTATCTGAAGGTTTTGGTGTGTCAAAACGGAGCAAAAATACGGTAAATTCGGTATCGATTTTTAATATTGATGATTTATCAACTTGGCAAAAATATCGCAAAGGCCTGTGTGATACCTGCCATGCAACCTGTTGTACTTTGCCCGTTGAAGTGACCGTAAGTGACTTAGTGCGCATGGGTTTGGTGGATGACTTTGAAGCTGAAGGCGATCTTAAGGCGATTGCCAAGCGCCTCCAAAAAGCGCGTATTATTGACAACTATAACCATAAAACGGCGATTTTTACCCTTGCCCGTATGGCGAATGATGATTGCCTATATCTAGATGGTAAAACTCGCCGTTGTACTATTTATCACCAACGCCCTGAAACCTGCCGTAACCACCCACAAATTGGCCCTAAAGCGAATTACTGCCCTTATCGTCCCCGTGAGTAAGTTTTTGAATATGAAATTGATAGAGGGTTTCGAGTTGATGACTCTCCTGCATCGTTTTTACCTGCCGATTAAACTCATGAGCAATCAGCTCCTTATGGGCTGAATGTTTAGAAATCAGCATGTAAAACGCTTCTTGCTGAGCATTAGGAGAGATCTTTGATGCTAGTGCTTGAGGGAGTTGTGCAGCATGCGCCAAAGCTAGCGTGCCCGCCAGTATTTCTTTGCGGGCGAGAAAGAACTTACATCTTTGTTTTAGTAGCATTTCCGGTAAATGTCCTAGGGAATGTATTTCGCTAAGCGGAGTCTCTTTACGCCAGCCAAAATTATCGTAGTTGAATCCTTTAATGCCGCAAACCTTGCCAAAGTGAGCTAATTGATTGATATCATCGATATGAAACAGCGGGTCCAATTCAGCTTTTAAATAAAAATAACTTGGAGTGAGGTAATAATAAGCGATAGATGGGATATAATCAGTCGCTCTTTGTCGGTTGAGCGATGCGCTCATCGCAGCATCTATGCTGCCATTTTGGACGTCTTTTAAACAGCGGAGCCAAGGCAAAGCCAGTACTTCATAATCAATTCCAATGGGCTTAAAGGTGCGCTCTAGCAGGTCAATGTCGTAGCCGCTAAGCGTGGAAGTCTTAATACCATCTTGTCGAACAAAGTAATTAAATGGTGGATATTCAGTCTCTTCGACACAAAAGCGTAACCTAAATGGGGAAAGCTCATCGGCGCCATAGGTAACAGGCGAGAGCAGAATCACGCATAGTAAAGCGATTAGCGGATATAATGAACGCATCATACTCTTTAAGCTCAATGGCGATTATTAAAGTGTAGCAAAGGGTTATTTGCTGTACTGGGTCTTTATCGCGACATTCCAACCCTGTATCTGGGTAATATTTAACTGGCACGCGAAAATCACTGCGCGGGTTGGTGCAAGTAAGTCAAGTGTGAAATAAAAGGTGTTACATGAGTCTCTTAGATAACGTGATGATTATATTGTGTTTAATTGGTGCAAGTTGTTTCTTTTCCATGTCGGAAATTGCTTTGGCCGCATCACGGAAAATCCGTTTACGTCAGTTAGCCGATGAGGGCGATGCCAGAGCTGAAAAAGTGCTGCATTTACAGTCGTATCCCGGCAGCTTTTTTACTGTGGTTCAAATAGGCTTGAATGCTGTTGCCATCATGGGTGGTATTGTGGGTGAATCAGCATTTCGCCCCTATTTTTATCAATTCCTTTCACCTTGGTTGGCAGATCCTTGGCTGAGTCAGGTGAGCTTTGTGATGTCATTTGTACTTGTTACCAGTGCTTTTATTTTGGTCGCGGATTTAATGCCTAAGCGTATCGCGATGGCGATGCCAGAGCAGGTTGCTTTGGCCGTTGTTGGCCCGATGAGTTTTTGTATTACCGTGTTAAGACCATTAGTTTGGTTTTTTAATGGTATGGCCAGCGCGATTTTTAAGCTGCTACAAATTCCAACGGCTCGAAATGATGAAATCACCTCCGATGATATTTATGCGGTAATGAACGCTGGTGCTGAAGCGGGGGTGCTCGACAAGGGCGAGCAACAAATGATGGAAAATGTGTTTGAAATGCAGACCGTTTCAGTCACTTCTGCCATGACAGCTCGAGAGAGCTTAGTGTATTTCTTGCTGCAAGATAGCGAGGAGGATATCAAGCGTAAAATTGCTGAAGATCCCCATACTAAGTTTTTGGTCTGCGATGGCCAATTGGATATGGTCAAAGGTTTTGTTGACGCAAAGGAGCTGTTGATCCGTGTGATTAACGGCGAAAAAATTACCTTAAAAGACACCAGCCTTGTCCACACTTCGTTGATTATTCCTGACACTTTAAGTCTTTCTGAGGCGATGGAATACTTCAAAAATAGCCGCGCCGATTTCGCCGTGGTGATGAATGAATACGCCCTTGTGGTTGGGATTGTGACCACCAACGATTTACAACGTGCAGTGATGGGCGCTTGGTCGCTACACGAAAGCGAAGAGCAAATTATTGCCCGCGATGGTAATTCTTGGTTAGTGGATGGGGTGACGCCGATTACCGACGTCATGCGTGCTTTCGGTATTGAAGAGTTTCCCCACAGCCAAAACTACGAAACCATTGCCGGGTTTATGATGTATATGCTGCGCAAAATTCCTAAGCGCACCGACTTTGTTAATTACGCCGGTTATAAGTTTGAAGTGGTGGATATTGACGCCTACAAGGTCGACCAATTGCTGGTGACGCGTATTGAGGCTAATGATAAATTACAGTCGCCAGATACCTAATCTAGCGTAATAAAGTAGGGAAAACGGGACTCAGTCCCGTTTTATCTCCTGTAAGCTTAAATCGCCTCTAAAAACGCATTGACAATCGGATCGTCCAAGCGTTTGACCTTACAGCAACAGCCTAGTTCGAAGGGAGCAATACTGACTGGCGAAGGTAACAACTGAATACGATCCCGTACCGGACTGTTATTGATCACCACCTCAGGGCTAATGCTCACGCCGCAGCCGAGTGCCACCATAGATGCTATAGCTTCCTGTCCCGACACTTGGGCATAAATATTCGGACTAATCCCCATCTGTTTGAACCAATTATCGGCTCGGCGCCGCCCTGGTCCATGGTCAGGAATGATAAAAGGTACTCGTGACCAGTCTATCTGAGCTTGGTTAATCTGTTGCTGCACCGCACAGCGCATAGTGGGAGCGATTAATGAAAGCGGCACATCATCAATCTTGGCAAAATGCAGTGTGGCAGGAAAAGGATCCGGCAGCGCGGCAATGGCAATATCGGCACGATTTTGTTGTACCTCAGCCAGTGCATTAGCCGCATCTCCCGTGGTAAGCGCAATTTCGACAAAGGGATGCTCTTGGCGAAAACGCTCCAATAATTGCGGCAAATGGCTATAGGCTGCGGTGACTGAGCAATAGAGATTTAAGGTGCCACGTAGCACGTCCTGCTTAAGATCAATGCTGTGCCGCAAATTGCGCCAATGGTGCAATGTCTGCTCGGCGAACAATTTAAACTCACGTCCCGCATGGGTTAAGGTCACGCTGCGGTTATCCCGCTCAAACAGCTTTGCGTTCACTTCATCTTCGAGCCGCTGCAATGCGCGGCTTAAGGTCGAGGGACTGACATGCATCTGCTCCGCCGTCTTGGCAAAGTGCAAACTGTCACATAAGTGTAGGTACAATTTGAGGGTGCGTATGTCCATAACCTCGTCCTATTGGCCGCTTATCTGGGGTATTGAAACTGAAAATGACATTGCAAAAAACGCAATATGAGGTTTCGAATATATCATTTTAAGCAACGATAGCCATAGGTTATAGTGATTTCAATCACAACCAATCGTTAACAATAGGTTGATATTGGTTGAGTCCCCAATTCCCGACTGAAAGGTGGTATCTCAGATGGCTAACTATTTTAACTCTCTGAATTTGCGTCAACAATTAGCACAACTTGGTCAGTGCCGTTTTATGGACCGCTCTGAGTTTAGTGATGGCTGCAATTACATCAAAGATTGGAATATTGTGATTTTAGGCTGTGGTGCTCAGGGCCTTAACCAAGGTCTGAATATGCGTGACTCTGGGCTGAATATCGCTTACGCCCTGCGCCCTGAAGCCATTGCCCAAAAACGTGCCTCATGGCAAAAAGCCACAGACAACGGCTTTAAAGTCGGCACCTTTGAAGAGCTAATCCCGACCGCCGATTTAGTGCTGAACCTAACACCCGATAAGCAGCATTCCAATGTAGTGAGCGCAGTGATGCCGCTGATGAAGCAAGGCGCGACTCTATCTTACTCCCATGGTTTCAATATCGTTGAAGAAGGCATGCAGATCCGCCCCGATATTACAGTGATCATGGTTGCGCCTAAGTGCCCAGGCACCGAAGTGCGTGAAGAATACAAACGCGGTTTTGGTGTGCCGACCTTGATTGCAGTGCATCCCGAAAACGACCCAAATGACGATGGTTTAGACATCGCGAAAGCCTATGCGAGCGCCACAGGCGGTGACCGTGCTGGCGTGTTGCAATCCTCTTTTATCGCTGAAGTAAAATCGGATCTGATGGGTGAGCAAACGATCCTCTGCGGTATGTTGCAGACGGGTGCCATCCTAGGTTATGAAAAAATGGTGGCCGATGGTGTTGAGCCTGGCTATGCCGCTAAGTTAATCCAACAAGGTTGGGAAACCGTGACCGAGGCGCTTAAGCACGGCGGTATCACCAACATGATGGACAGACTGTCTAACCCTGCCAAGATTAAAGCGTTTGAAATTGCAGAAGATTTAAAAGAAATCCTGCAACCATTATTTGAAAAGCACATGGATGACATCATCAGCGGTGAGTTCTCTCACACTATGATGCAAGACTGGGCTAACGATGATGCGAACCTGCTGCGTTGGCGCGCCGAAACAGCCGAAACGGGCTTCGAAAATGCGCCTGTTTCGAGCGAGCATATCGACGAACAAACTTATTTCGATAAGGGTATTTTCTTGGTCGCGATGATCAAAGCGGGTGTGGAACTGGCGTTCGACACTATGGTGTCTGCGGGGATTGTTGAAGAGTCGGCTTACTATGAGTCACTGCATGAAACACCGCTGATCGCTAACACCATTGCCCGCAAACGTCTGTACGAGATGAACGTGGTTATCTCCGATACCGCAGAATACGGTTGTTATCTGTTCAACCATGCCGCCGTGCCACTGCTGCGTGAATATGTGAATGCCATGTCGCCAGAGTATTTAGGTGCGGGTCTGAAGGACAGTTCTAATAGTGTTGATAATCTGCAATTAATCGCGATTAACGATGCGATTCGCCACACAGCTGTGGAATATATTGGTGCCGAACTTCGTGGCTATATGACTGATATGAAAAGTATTGTTGGAGCTTAATGGATAAAAGCCGAGCCCCTAAGGATGTGGGGCTTGGCGTGACAAATTGATTCCTGCTTCGTTGGTTGTCGAGCGGGCAAAACTGACATGGGTTAGTCGGCGTTTTTCGCCACTAACGCGATTTTGTTAACGTTTTACTTTGTTGTTTTGCATTGTCTCGGCAGGGAAGCTGAATTTTTTTGACATTAGAAAATTTTTTATTGTGTTTGGCTGTCGCTTTATGGTAAAGCTAATAGCTCGCGGCGGGGTAAGCCTCCTGCCGTAAGCCGTCTCAGTCAGGGACGCAAGAATTAACGCGATACTCATATAGAATACCGATTAGGAATCCATATTGATGTTTAACCAAGCTGCCAAGCTCATTCTCGTGATTATTACCGTCGTGATTATTAAATCACAGCGGGGGCGGCGCATGGCAAACTGGTAGACCTAAAAGGTTAAAAGTTTCGAAAGAACCCCCCGCTCCGAAAGGACCGGGGGGTTCTTCGTTTTCAGGCCCCAGGTTTTGGGACTTACATTTCGAACCAGCACAGATTACGAGTCGATTTTCGACAATTCAGAATTAAGGTAGCGAGAGAAAATATGGAACCAGGGCAGATGATAAGAGGCGCAGACGCGGTTATAAAAGTGTTGGCAGCACATGGTGTTACCACAGTATTTGGTTACCCAGGTGGTGCCATTATGCCAATCTACGATGCCCTCTATGGAAGCCCTGTCGAACATCTCTTAAGCCGCCACGAACAAGGCGCCGCCTTTGCCGCCGTAGGTTACGCCAGAGCCAGTGGTAAAACCGGCGTATGCTTTGCCACCTCTGGCCCTGGCGCCACTAACTTAATCACTTCACTTGCCGATGCGCTGCTCGATTCTGTGCCTGTTGTCGCTATCACAGGTCAGGTTTCAACCGCTGTGATTGGCACAGATGCGTTTCAAGAGATTGATGTGTTGGGGATGTCGCTAAGCTGTACCAAGCACAGTTTTATGGTGACGGATGTCAACGATCTTATCCCAACCTTGTACCAAGCTTTTGAAATCGCTGCATCGGGTCGCCCTGGCCCAGTGCTGGTGGATATCCCCAAGGATATCCAAATCGCTCACCTTGAATACCGTACACCGTTACTGGCCGTGACCAATGAACCTCAAGCCGAGATGAGTGATATCGACGCTGCCCGTGCGCTGTTGGCGCAAGCAAAGCAACCTATGCTGTACGTGGGCGGCGGTGTGGGGATGGCGGGGGCGGTCGATCAGTTGCGGGATTTTATCAAAGCCACGGGTATGCCATCGGTCGCCACGTTAAAAGGTTTGGGCAGCATCGCCCATGGTACGCCCGGTTATTTAGGCATGTTAGGTATGCACGGCGGTAAGGCGGCCAACCTAGCGGTGCAGGATTGTGATTTATTAGTGGTTGCGGGTGCGCGCTTTGATGACCGAGTAACAGGCCGTTTAGCGACTTTTGCCAACAAGGCCAAAGTCATTCATTTAGATATCGACGCCGCCGAGCTGGGTAAATTACGCCAGCCGGATGTGGCTATCGCCGGGGATTTACGCCAGATTTTCCCCGCCCTTGCTATGTCGCTGGATATCACTCCTTGGCAAGCAGAGGTTGAACATCTTGCCCGTAAACATCAATGGGATTATCAACATCCCGGCAGCTTAATCTATGCCCCCGCTATGCTGCGCCGTTTAGCCAATAAACTGCCCGAAGACAGTGTAGTGTGCTGCGATGTGGGCCAGCATCAAATGTGGGTTGCCCAGCATATGTGGTTCCGTCGCCCTGAAGATCATTTATCCAGCGCAGGTTTAGGCACTATGGGCTTTGGTTTACCCGCCGCTATCGGCGCCCAAGTGGCTCGCCCCGATGCAACTGTGGTCACAGTGTCTGGCGATGGCTCTTTTATGATGAACGTGCAGGAGCTGACCACCATCAAGCGCCGCAAATTACCGGTGAAGATCCTACTTATCGACAACCAAAAACTGGGGATGGTGAAGCAGTGGCAACAGCTATTTTTTGAAGAACGCTACAGCGAAACCGATTTATCTGACAATCCTGATTTTGTGTTATTGGCCTCAGCATTTGATATTCCTGGCCGCACGATTTTCTCTTCCGATGAAGTGGAGGAGGCCTTAACCGAAATGTTAGCGGCTAAGGGCCCGTATTTGTTACACGTTGCAATTGACGATGCTTTTAACGTTTGGCCACTGGTGCCCCCAGGCGCATCAAACAGCGATATGATGGACGAAATGGAGAAACAAACATGATCCACTCTCTGGAATTAACGGTTCAACAACGCCCCGAAGTGCTTGAGCGTGTTTTGCGCGTGACTCGCCATCGTGGTTTTACGGTCACCCAAATGCAGATGCGGATGAACGACGATGCGAGTCTGTCACTGGATATGGAAGTAGATAGCGAGCGCGCCATTGAGCTGCTCAGCAATCAATTGAATAAATTGATTGATGTCACTCAATGCAAGGTCTTGTTACCGCTAAACTTGCAGCAACAAAAAGTACACGCATAAGCATCCAGTGGCTGCGGGCATTAGCGCTGCAGCAAGGCCCTAAGGGCACGATTTTCGATTTGAGATAAGGGATAGAGTCAATGCCAAAGTTACGTTCAGCAACCAGTACCGAAGGCCGCAATATGGCGGGTGCCCGTGCGCTATGGCGCGCCACAGGGGTGAAAGACAATGATTTTGGTAAGCCGATTATTGCGATTGCCAACTCCTTTACTCAGTTTGTTCCCGGCCATGTGCACTTAAAAGATATGGGTTCTCTGGTGGCGGGCGCCATCGAAGAAGCGGGCGGTATTGCCAAAGAATTCAACACCATCGCCGTCGACGATGGTATCGCCATGGGTCACGGTGGCATGCTCTACAGTCTGCCTTCGCGGGAGCTTATCGCCGATAGTGTGGAATATATGGTCAATGCCCACTGTGCCGATGCGCTGGTTTGTATCTCTAACTGCGACAAAATCACCCCCGGCATGTTGATGGCGGCGCTGCGCCTCAATATCCCCGTAGTATTTGTTTCGGGCGGGCCGATGGAAGCGGGTAAAACCAAACTGTCGGACAAACTTATTAAGCTCGATTTAGTCGATGCCATGGTGGCCGCGGCCGACTCGAGTGTGAGCGATGAAGATAGTGCCAAGATCGAGCGTAGTGCTTGCCCGACATGTGGTTCCTGTTCGGGCATGTTTACCGCCAACTCGATGAACTGTTTAACCGAAGCCCTAGGCCTGTCGCTGCCGGGCAACGGCTCCATGCTCGCGACCCATAGCGACCGCCGCGAACTGTTTTTAGAAGCGGGTCGCCGCGTGATGGCACTGACCAAACGTTACTACGAACAAGATGATGTCTCGGCACTGCCGCGCAACATCGCCAGCTTTAAAGCCTTTGAAAACGCCATGGCGCTAGATATCGCCATGGGCGGTTCGTCCAATACTGTGTTGCACTTATTGGCTGCGGCGCAGGAGGCAGACGTGGCATTCACTATGGACGATATCGACCGTATGTCGCGCCAAGTGCCGCATCTGTGCAAGGTGGCGCCGTCGACCGCTAAATACCATATGGAAGATGTGCACCGCGCCGGTGGCGTGATGGGCATCTTAGGCGAGTTAGACCGCGCCGGACTACTGCATACCGATGTGCCACATGTTGCTGCCGATGCGGGCGGCAATCTCAAGTCGGTGCTCGCCAAGTACGATGTCATGCAAACCCAAGATGACAGAGTAAAACAATTCTTTATGGCGGGACCTGCGGGCATTCCTACCACTAAAGCCTTTAGCCAAGACTGCCGCTGGTCATCGCTGGACGATGACAGGCGTGAAGGTTGTATCCGTAGCCGCGAATTTGCCTTCAGCCAAGAGGGCGGTTTGGCCGTGTTATCGGGCAATCTGGCGGACAATGGCTGTATCGTTAAAACTGCCGGTGTGGATGAATCTAACCTGACCTTTATCGGCAGCGCTCGGGTGTACGAAAGCCAAGATGACGCAGTCGCTGGCATCTTAGGTGGCGAAGTGGTGGCGGGTGATGTGGTGGTGATTCGTTACGAAGGGCCAAAAGGCGGCCCAGGCATGCAAGAAATGTTGTACCCCACCAGTTACTTAAAATCCCGCGGCTTAGGCAAGGCTTGCGCGCTAATTACCGACGGACGTTTCTCTGGTGGGACATCCGGCTTATCCATCGGCCATGTGTCGCCTGAGGCGGCGGCGGGTGGCACGATTGCCTTGATTGAAAACGGCGATCGCATTGAAATCGATATTCCTAAGCGCAGTATCAAGCTCGCTGTGAGTGATGCCGAATTGGCTGCGCGCCGTGAAACCATGCTCGCCCGTGGGCCAATGGCGTGGAAACCGCTTTCGCGTCAGCGTTATGTGTCGATGGCGCTTAAAGCCTACGCCATGCTTGCCACCAGTGCCGATAAGGGCGCGGTGCGCGATCGCAGTAAGTTGGAGGACTGATATGTTATCTCTCGCATCGTCGCAAACGGAGCAGGCTGAAGCCCAGTCTTCTCAAGCTCAGTCCGATAAGGCGCAGTCGGGCACTTATGCCTTAGAAAAGAGTCAGCTTGCGCAAAGCTACCTGCAAAAAATCTTGCTGTCGTCGGTTTATGATGTTGCGAAAGTGACGCCACTCTCAAGCCTGAATAAACTCTCGGCGCGTTTGGGCTGCCAAGTGTTTTTAAAGCGTGAGGATATGCAGCCAGTGCATTCCTTCAAGCTGCGCGGCGCCTATAACCGCATTGCTCAGTTGAGCCAAGCTGAATGCCAACGCGGCGTGGTGTGTGCCTCGGCGGGCAACCATGCCCAAGGCGTAGCCATGTCGGCGGCCAGTCGTGGTGTGGATGCAGTGATTGTGATGCCCGAAACCACGCCGGATATTAAAGTCGATGCGGTGCGCCGCTTGGGTGGCAATGTGGTATTGCACGGCCAAGCTTTCGATCAAGCTAATGGTTTTGCGATGGCAATGGCGCAGCAGGAAGGCCGAGTGTATATCGCCCCCTTCGATGACGAAGCCGTTATCGCTGGTCAAGGCACCATTGCCCAAGAAATGCTGCAACAGCAGCGCGACCTTGAAGTGATTTTTGTGCCCGTGGGCGGTGGCGGTTTAATTGCTGGGATTGCTGCTTATTACAAGGCTGTGATGCCACAGGTTAAAATCGTTGGCGTTGAGCCTGAAGATGCGGCCTGCTTAAAGGCGGCGATGGAAGCGGGCGAGCCGGTGACGCTGGCGCAAGTCGGTTTATTTGCCGATGGTGTGGCGGTTAAGCGTATCGGCACTGAGCCATTTCGTGTCGCCAAGCTGTGTGTAGATGCCGTGGTGACGGTCACGTCCGACGAAATCTGCGCAGCAGTGAAAGATATTTTTGAGGATACCCGCGCCATTGCCGAACCTGCGGGCGCCTTATCCTTGGCTGGGCTTAAAAAATATGTCAGCACCAATGCTACGGGTGAAAGTGGTCGCGGTGAGAAGGTCGCGGCGATTTTAAGTGGCGCGAATGTGAACTTCCACAGCCTGCGGTATGTGTCGGAGCGCTGCGAGCTGGGTGAGCAAAAAGAGGCTGTGCTGGCGGTTAAAGTGCCCGAGCGTCCGGGGAGCTTCCTGCGTTTTTGTGAGCTGCTCGAAAAGCGGGTGATGACCGAATTTAATTATCGCTTTAGCAGCCGCGATATGGCGGTGGTGTTTGCGGGTATTCGCCTAACCAAAGGTCAGGGTGAGCTAGAACAAATTATCAATACCTTAGAAGACCATGGCTTTGAGGTGCAGGACTTATCCGGTGATGAAACCGCGAAATTGCATGTGCGTTATATGGTCGGTGGTCATCCGCCAGAGCCATTAGAGGAGCGCCTATTTAGCTTCGAGTTTCCCGAGCATCCCGGTGCGCT
This sequence comes from Shewanella sp. DNRA4, assembly GCF_012843185.1. Lineage (NCBI taxonomy): Bacteria > Pseudomonadati > Pseudomonadota > Gammaproteobacteria > Alteromonadales > Shewanellaceae > Shewanella > Shewanella sp. DNRA4. Next base: position 37,953 of record NZ_JABAIP010000013.1, on the reverse strand, counting down.
GCTGAAGTTTTTAACCACCTTGCAGAGCAAGTGGAATATCAGTTTATTCCATTACCGTAATCACGGCGCAGCCTTTGGCCGAGTGCTGGCGGGGTTTGAAGTGCCCGAGGGCGATGCCTTGCCGTTTCAGCAGTTTTTAACTGAGCTGGGATTTGTCTATCAAGAAGAGACGCAAAGCCCTGCTTATCAGCTGTTTTTGAATGCCGGAAAAGGGAAAAACAACCTGCCTGTGTAGTCACTTAGCGTTAGGTTACAACTTAGGCTAAAGGAGGGGCGCACAGGCGCCCCTTTTTGTGGTAATTTGGTTTAACAAATCAAGAGTGAATGCTCTAATAATAGTCAGACCTCGACCCTACGCATTAAGGAGACATGATGTTACCTGCACCGCATTTTTCTGCCTTTAATCCCCCTCGCCGCATTTTGATGGGCCCTGGTCCATCGGATGTTTATCCCGAAGTGTTAGCCGCGCAGGCAAGACCGACCGTCGGCCACCTCGACCCATTGTTTGTCGCTATGATGGATGAGCTTAAAAGCCTGATCCAATATGCGTTTCAAACCAAAAATGAAATGACGATGGCGGTGTCAGCACCCGGCAGTGCGGGCATGGAAACCTGTTTTGTGAACTTAGTCGAACCCGGCGAAAAGGTGATTGTCTGCCGCAACGGCGTGTTTGGTGAGCGTATGCGCCAAAACGTCGAGCGCGTTGGTGCAATTGCCGTGCTGGTGGATAACGAATGGGGCACACCGGTCGACCCTGCTGCCGTTGAAGCGGCGTTTAAGGCCAACCCCGATGCTAAATTCCTTGCTTTTGTGCACGCCGAAACCTCAACAGGCGCGTTAAGTGACGCTAAAACCCTGTGCGCGCTGGCGAAGCAATACGGCTGTTTATCGATTGTCGATGCGGTGACTTCCCTTGGTGGCGTGGAGTTAAGGGTTGATGAATGGGGCATAGATGCCATTTATTCTGGCAGCCAAAAGTGCCTTTCCTGTGTACCGGGTTTATCACCCGTGTCTTTCTCACCCGCTGCGGTAGAAAAGCTTAAAAACCGTAAAACGCCAGTGCAAAGTTGGTTCCTCGATCAAAGTCTGGTGATGGCCTATTGGACCAGCGCGGGCGGTAAGCGCAGTTATCACCACACCGCGCCTGTTAATGCGCTTTATGCCCTGCACGAGTCGCTGCGTTTATTGGCGGCCGAAGGTTTAGAAAATGCGTGGAAGCGTCATCAAGACATGCATTTAGTGCTGCGCGCAGGCCTTGAAAAACTTGGCCTGAAGTTTGTCGTCGCCGAAGATTCGCGCTTGCCGCAGCTTAATGCCATTTATATCCCCGAAGGTGTTGACGATGCCGCGGTGCGTGCGCGTCTACTCAAGGATTACAACCTTGAAATCGGTGCAGGCCTTGGTGCACTTGCAGGTAAAGCGTGGCGCATTGGTTTAATGGGCTTTGGTGCCCGTCGTGAGAATGTCGCGCTCTGTTTGCGCGCCCTAGAAGAGGTGCTGAACTAATATGTCTGTTTCGCGTATAGGGATGTTACGCAGAGTGAGTTTGCGCTTAGTTAGCTCACGTTTGTTGATTGGCGGTTTGATTCTGATCTTAAGTGGTTGTGCTTCCAGCAATATGAGCAATGCCAGTTGTGATTTTGTGCGAGGTACAGCAGGTAATCAGAGTCAACGCGAGGCCAGCGGTGATGATAGCAATGCCCGGCAGATGGATGTGGGCATCGGGATGTTAACCGCTATCTTCGGCAGCATTAGCCGAGCACTTTCTTCCGATGACTCATCGGATGGAAAGTGTTTGTAACTTAGTTAGTTTTAGCTGTCTTTGATAGTTTATAAATCCCCGTAATGCGGGGATTTTTATAAGGTCAGCGAAGTTTTTGATGCAGAAAATATAGATTAAGCACAGTCATTCCTGTGACTCGCCGTGAATATGTCCCTATAGGCTCGACGGCGGCATCCATGCCGCCAACGGTCACTTCCATGACAGTGCCTAATCCAGTTAAGGCTTTGCTATACCTGATAGTCCGTTATTTACAACTAGGGTATGCCAAGAATTTAACAATGGGCGGCTCGCTTAAATTGCCGCAGCATTAGTCGAGCACTTTCTTCCGATGATAAATCGGATGGAAAGTGTTTGTAACTGAGTTTTAGTTGTCTTGGATAGTTTATAAATCCCCGTAATGCGGGGATTTTTACTTTTCTGCTGGTTGCACTTAGTTGATATATTCTGAAATCATCCAGAATAATGTTCAGCGGGCTTTTGAGGATTCTCGGCTTTAAAGTTGTACTTTATTAAACATACTTGCGGTCTAACGGCCGAGGTTAATCAAAGTCGTGGGGCTTCACCCCCTGATTTTTAATCAAGAGTCGACCAAAAGGGGAAAAGCGCCTATTCCCCTTTTGGCTTATCTATAAAACATGGCCCGGCGTCCCCAACGGAGTTGAAAGCCCCTTGGGCATTAAGCATCCTTATGCTATCACGTCAGACGCTCGTCCCTGATTCGACTGACGCTATCTCGGCATCCATGCCTCGCTCACGCAACGACCGCAAATGCCCTGCGGCAACTCCGAGGGGATGGTGAAATTCTGTAGCTTCGGTGTTGGCTATTAATACCAAGTGCGTTTTGCATGCACTATCTTTTATTAAGGGTGTCTGCCAGTAATTCTAAGTTACAGGAAAATTGAAAACAGGGTATGCTATTGATTTACAATAAATAACAAAATTTACTAGCATTCATGGAATCAAAAATGGATAAGAAAAAGCGAATAGAAATTGCAAACCTAGAGATCGATTGCAAAATTGGAAAAGATAGGCACTTTATAGCCGCCGACAGAAAAAATAAGCTCAGAATTGGATTAGGGATATTTGCCGTTATAGGTTCTGCAATAATCGCTTCTGGTATTGGGGAAACTTTTTTAAAATTTTTAGGCGCGTTCTTATCACAGGAAAATAATAAATCATCTTTATTTTTAGAGTTTCTTGGACATATCCTCCCTCTCTTAGTTGGTATTTCAACTGCAATAATTGGTTTTTTGGGGTTGGAAAAGCAAACTGCTCAACATCGCTTTGTTGGTAACTCTTATATAGAAATAGCAAGGAAATCAAGGTCTATTTTAAATTCTATAAATGAAAACAATTCTGTCGAAAAAGAAGCTGAATATGCATTGTTGATGGAAAAATATCTTGACATAAACAAAGAGGGAGAGGCGTGCCCAACAAATGATAACGATAATAAAAAAGCTATGTCGATGAATTCAAAAAAGAGAGAGGCTATAAAATCAAAAATAGCAGAATTTGAAAAAGAAACATTAGATATAACAGAAAAACGATACGAGAAAAAAGACTCTGCAAGAAAGCTAATTTACCTTGCGTTGAAATTTAGAATGGTTTCTTTTTTTGCCTGGATAAAGCTTATACGTAAGTCTGACTATAAAAGGTATTTAAGAAATATGAGGTAAAATTTTTATTGGCAGGAACCCCTTGGAAAATTTTAGAAAAATAGAGTGTTAGTGCTCTTTTTAAATATGAATGACTCTAAAAGATAGGACATGCATTTTTTTCACTATGGCGACTGTGTTAATGACTCTTCCAAAGCTATATCTACTTAGATGGTACTTAGATCTTGGCTTCGGGTTTCGGAGTTCTGGCTATCAGGATACACGGAAGTTAACGGGATTAAGCACTGGCATGTAAGTGACCGTTCGTGACAGGGATGTCACGGTCGAGCACACAGGGATGTGCTTGCTGCGTGTCACTGGAATGACAGTGCTTAATCGATTCTCACGTCATTCATAGCCGAATAATCATATCGTTAGAAGCATTCTTAGTTGAGTCAAGTTGAACAAGCAGTGAGGAAGTCCACACGACTTTGATTTAGAAGAACAAACGAAGTTTGTAAGCCTAGGCCCCTCTTTTGATAGTTGACATATAATGTCATCCCGCTATGATGCCTGCACCTCTGGTTATACATACAAAGATCTTATAAATGAAAAAGTTATTTATTATGCTGGCGATGATTTTTGCGGTTAGCTTGGCTGCTAGTCCAGTCGCAGAAGCAAAAAAATTCGGCAGTAATAAGTCTATTGGCAAAAGTCATCAAACGGCGCCGGCTCAGCCTGCGGCAACCAATACCCCTACAACCCCGCCTACCGCTGCGCCAGCACCTGCTGCGGGCAAGAAAGGTATGATGGGCGGCATGTTAGGCGGTTTATTAGCGGGTGGCTTATTGGCTGCGCTATTTATGGGCGAAGGTTTTGAAAATATTCAATTTATGGATATTTTGATTATCGCGCTGTTGGCATTCGTGCTGTTTAAAATTGTCCGTACTCTGATGGCTTCAAAAGCCAGTACCCAGCCAAGACCTGCCTACGCAGGTGCGGGTCAACCTAATCCGAATCTGCAACGCCAGCAAGTGGAACAAACCGGTTTTGCTAGCAGTGCAAACAATGGCAGCAATGGTTTTGCTCAAGCGGCGAGCACAGTGCCTTTCCATTTGCCTGTGGGGTTTGATTTACCTAGCTTTTTAGAAGGCGCGCGTAGTCATTACAAAACCCTGCAAGTAGCATGGAACGAAAACGATTTAAGCAAAATTCAAGAGTATGTTTCGATTGAGCTTTTTAATGAACTCAGCAACCAACGCCGTGAGCTCGTTGGCGAACAGCATACAGAAGTGATGTTTTTAGATGCTGAACTGGTCCGCGCGACACACAATGCTAATCTGGCGGAAGTGAGTGTTAAGTTTAGCGGCCGCTACCGTGATACGGTTGAAGGTGTCGAAGAAGACATTAAGGAAATCTGGCATTTAGAGCGTAACCTTACACAAGCCAACGCGCCTTGGTTAATCGTGGGTATCGAGCAGTAATCTGTCCGCCTTCAAAAGCAGCCTTTATCTCTTAAGGCTGCTTACATTCCCTTTCGCGTCAATCCAGCCTTCCCTCAGTAGTTCAACGTTATTGATTGAAAAATCGCTTATCATTACTTTGACTATTTTACTAATATGGCTATACAGTCGTTGCGAGACGAGCTGTAATTAAGTCACTCACTATGATGGCTATTGTTTGTAGATTATATTTTATAGTGCTGATTTTTCGTTAAGTTGAGGTGCCAGTCGATGGAGAGATAAGGTAGAGGCCAAAATCAGTTAAACCTTGTACTATTCCTAATTGAATTACAAATACTACTAATGTAAAAGTTAAACCTTTACCAAAGGATAGTTGAAAGATTTTGCTGTAAACTACTGATATTGCAATATATGTCACGATTAGCCCAAGCAACCCTTTGATAGCAATAACTATTGTGAATGCTAGTATTGTTCCAATCGTAACGGCTAAACCACAATGTATAATACTTTTATTTTCTGCTTCAAATAACTCAGCTCCAATTTTTACTGGAACAATCGTTATTAATGTCAAGATGAGCCACGCTAGCATAATAAAATCCATTTTATAAGAAAGTCTATTACAAAATTAATCTGTAACGTTTAAAGGAAGTCAATTTAAATTGCTCCATTGTGAGGGATTATACTTATAGAAAAATAAAGTGCTATACCTTATGTATTTTTTAAGGTGGTTAGCATTATATATTTAAACATAATAAAATGGTGGGCTTAGTTTTTGATGAGGAGCTAACAATCCCCGAATTCAGTATGGATTGTTAGCGTTTGGAAAGAGGTTACACAAATTGCCTGATCGCGATCGCGATGATTAGTACTGGGCAAACATACTTCACGTATCTTGGCCAAATGCGCCAGAAAAACCCCGTGGCATCGACATCCTCTTGTCCACTTATCGCCTTGAGTAACTGGCTTTGGCGCCAAATCCAACCTAAGTAAATCGCAATACCGAGGGCTACCAGCGGTTGGGCCATTTGCGTGGTTAGCATGATAGTGAAACTAAATAGCGTCTCAAAAAATACCGCCAGTAATAAGGATAATGAGGTCAACAATAGGCCGATGATCAAGGTAGCACGTTGGCGGCTGAATCCACATTTTTGCATCACATAACTCGTTGGCACCTCGGCGATGGAAATGGCTGACGTCAGGCCGGCGATGATCAGCAGCATAAAGAACACTACGCTAATAATGAGGTTGGCCGTGTCGCCTAGGGTTGAGAATAAGGCGGGTAAAACAGTAAAGACCAATGCATCCGAATCGATCAACTTGCCTTCTGCACTAAAAATCTGCACGCCATTATGCTGGGCCACATACATGGCTGGGATGATTAAAAAGGCGGCGAGAAAGGCGATGCCGCTATCGGTAAAGGCAACCCAGATGGTTAATTTGGCAATATTCTCTTTTTGGCTCAAATAGCTGCCATAAACCATCATGGCACCAGTGCCTATGGTGAGTGAGAAAAAGGTCTGTCCGAGTGCGCTCAGCAAGGTATCTGGCGCGATAGCCTTGGCAACGTTAGGCGTTAATAGTGCGGTAATGCCTTCACTCGCGCCATTGAGGGTGAAGATATAGGTCACACCCGCGATCAGCATGATCAACAATAGCGGCATTAAGCGTTTAGACCATTTTTCGATACCTTCTTGTACGCCCTGCAGCAATACCAAAAATACCAGCGCGCTAAAAATTAGCGTGAACACCAGATTGCGCGACAGCGAGAAATCCACTAGCCAAGCGGCGGTATCGTGCGAGCCCATAGCCGTGGCAATTGGGGCGATGGCGTAGCTCACAAACCAGCCAGAAAGAATGCTGTAGAAGGTGTAGATCAACCCTGCTGTTACGATAGAAATTAATCCTATTGTCTTGCCTAAATTGCGGCTGAGCGAGTTGCAACCGAGTTTACCCATGGCATCGGCGGGGTTGGTTTGTCCGTGGCGACCAATCATAAGTTCAGCCATCAGCATGGGAATGCCTAGGATAAAAATCAGTACTAGGTACACCAGCAAAAAGGCACCGCCGCCATGGGTTGCCGCTTGGGTGGGGAATCCCCAAATGTTGCCGACACCAACGGCACTGCCGGCTGCCGCCATAATAAAACCTAAGCGTGAGCTGAAATGGTTAGTCGAATTTGTATTGGCCGATTGCATGGTGCCTCCCGTAAAAAGAAGGCGTATCTTAGGCGGATAAATAAGAAGTTCAACGCAATTTTAGTGCGTTAAATTGATGTTAATCAGCAATTATTATTCGTATTTTGCTTTAATTTTGGTGTTAAATTTTGATTTGTGGTGAGGTTCGAGATTATGTTGCTCGTGGCGGTGGCTGACTGCCTCGCTTTAGCGATTAATTGCGATGGTAAAAACCTAATAAATTGTGATCTTATCGCTAAAAATACCTTTCGCAGGATGAGCTACTTGGGGTAGCGACGCTGCAACTATAGCTGCATTGGTCTCACGCTATCGCAGCGGCCGTCACTTTTACTGCGCTTAGGGTTCAATGGTGATATGGCTTAAGGGGATGGCCGTGTGCTCCTTGACCTTTTTCAACACGAAGCTGGAATGCACACCTGCGATATGCACATTGGTGGTGAGTTTATCTAACAGAAAAGTACGAAAGTGCGCCATATCTTGGACTAACACTTTGAGTTGATAGTCGGCTTCAGAACCGGTGATCAGCGCGCATTCTTGGACTTCTTCGTAGCCCTGTATATTGGCTTCAAATTGGTTGAGGATTGCTGGCGTGTGTTTTTCCATCCTTACATGGATATACGCAGTCAAATGTAGGTTGAATTTATCCGCTGACAGACGCGTGACATAATCGGCAATATAACCCGCTTCTTCTAGGGCTTTAACGCGGCGTGAGCAAGGGGACGGCGACAGGCCGACTTTCGTTGCCAGTTCAAGATTCGATAACCTGCCGTGGGTTTGCAGTAAACGCAAAATGGTTAAATCGAGTTGGTCGAGTTTATATGGGTGAGTTTCAGTCATGGAAAATTTAGGGGTAGCGGACTCTACCCCTAGTTTGCCAGTGTTAGCGCTGTTTGCCAAAAATCTTGTGTAATACCAATCACATTAAATATCTAATCAGTTCAGAGCCTCACAGGCATTTCAATCCAAGGCGCATTGACGCAGAAATGGTCATTCCCTTTTAAGTCAATGCAACACCGGAGTGGGATGCCTGTGAGGCTCCCGAAGGGCGGGGTTGAACGTGCTTTATACTGCGTTTAAGGCTTTCGACAGAGCACCACTATGCCTTCAAGCCTTCGCCTTGTCTAAAGCGCGTTTAACTCCCGCTGAATGAACAGATATTTAATACGATTGGTATAAAGGTCTGATGGCGAATTGTCGCTCTAGGCGTTATTGCGAAGAGGTTTTCGCAAACCTTTGCGTGAATAGACGCATTTTACTGACCAAAAATATGCTTAAGCTGCTGATGATAGCGGCCAGTAGGGTGGAAAAGAGCACATCCTGCGGCCAGTGCATGCCGAGTAGCATACGGCTTAGGCCCATCAATAATCCCCAAACCAATAACGCACTGGTGAATAGAGGTAAACCCGCTAAAAGCAGATAGTAGCTGGCGGTTAGCACTAAGGTTACGGCAAAAATGGTGTGTCCAGACGGGAAGGAATAGCCGATTTCATCTTCCCAATGTTGGTGGATTTTTGGGGACAGTTTTACCGCTGAGGTTCTCGTTTGCAGCTCGGTCAGCGCCTCAGCAATGGCCTGTGAGCGTTCTGGTTTTGCGAGTTGATAGAAGGTTTGCGGAGTTAACTGTGCATCATCTGGGAGTGCTTGCTCAGATAGGTATACCAGATTGGGCCTTGGCTCTTTAAAAAAACTTTTAAGGGCATGGCTAGTGCTTAGGCTTAATACTTGGCTTAGGCTGATGGCTAAAAACAAGTTAATAAATAATGCTTTAGGCATATAACAATAGGCAAGCGCCAACACGACTAAAACAGTCGCAACACCATAGGGCGCTGTGCCGGTTGTGGTGAGCCAGTACAAGGCTCTGGCTAAGGGCGATTGTAGATCGAGCAACGGAAATAATTGATTTTGCGTAAGTAACAGTAGGCTTGGAATCGCTGCTAGCAGTAACCATACAAGCACCAAACGACGTAAAAGATAGGCTGGATGAGTCAAAATATTCGCCTCCGAGTAAACGCAATAGGCTACATGTCACATGTGGTCTTGCCAATAAAAAAATCCCGACAGCAAAAAGTGCGCTGTCGGGGGTCTTCAAGGGTGGAGCGGTAGGTGCTATTGCACTGTGTCCTTGGGTTGATGACGGGTTACGAACATCAAAATCAGTAAAACCACTAATAACAAGCCAGTACCCATCAGTAGGGCGTAATCTTCTAATTGCAGTATTGAGTACAACACCGCATACAAGCTCACCAGCATAGTGCCTACTATCGCGCCACGTTTAACGCTAGCTGTGGCACTGCCCACATAGGCGGATACCGACAGTACAGGAATACAGGCGGCGATCAGATAGGCTTGCAGGAAGGCAAGATGCTCCGAGAGTGACAGTAACAGCAGGTAGAACAGGGCCATCGCGCTGCCTACTAGCATATATTGCACAGTGCTTAGGCTGGTCTTTTGTCCCAGTTCAAAAATAAATAACATGATAAAAGTCAGTACGATAAACAGCAGGCCGTATTTAACTGAGCGCTCAATCTTGCCGTAATGGGTTACAGGTTCAAATAACATGGCATTGGCCACGACTTCGGTAAGCGTCGACTGATTACTCTTAATAAACTCCTGCGGGTAGTTGCGAGTTAAGTGACTGATATTCCAGTTGGCGGTAAATCCGTTGGCAGTGATTTCGCGCTCTGCTGGGAGTAAGCCTTTAAAACTCGGGTGCGGCCAGTCGGCATGGATATTCAACAAGGTTTGCTCGCCTAATGGCAGGGCACTAATCGACTGAGAGCCGCGCAGTGTCATGGCAAAGTTCACGCTAAAATCACTTGCTTCGCCGACTTGGAGCCCTTGGTTAAAGCCTTTCTCTAGACCGCCAGTCGTCAAGCCAGTGCCCGACATCAGCGAGCCAGAGAGTAAGACTGAATCGCCTGTCACCTCAATCTTTTCTACTTTATCAATTGCTTGGTTTGATGACACACCAAAGACTAAACGGGCATTTTTGTTATCAAAGGCGATAAGGTTAGGAATGTCATAACGATTTAAGCGAAAGTCAGCCTGCCCCGTAAGCGCCGCGTTATACACCAGCGATTGATAAATGCCACGGGTACGGAAATCATGTTTTAGGTCTAAATCGAGAGTGAGCTTTTTCGGCAGAATCACCAGCTCATCTTGATAGGTGCGCTTCACTTCGTGGCGGGTTTTGCCGTCGTTACTGACTTCTTCCTGCATCACAAAATAACTGTAGGGGATTACCAACGCTGGGCCCGAGAGGGTTTGCTGCTCGCCCCATGAGCGGCCGATTTCATCGACCACACTGTTGTAAAGCATTTCGCGATCGGACGTCATATCCATAATGATCCCGAGCGGTAGCAAGGCCACAATCGACAGTATGCCAATGGTGATGGCTTTTAATAAGGTGGTGTTTTTTAATGCCGTTCCCTTTGCAGTGGTTGCTGCCCACGACTCTTGTGTTGACATATCGGTTCCTTGATCACGATTGAGTTTTTTAAGGAGTGCGCGCGCCACTAAATAGATAGCGCCGCCAAACAGCGCCAAACTCAGTAACGTGAGCACCCAGAAAATAATGTTAAACATGGATTTCATTCCCTATGAAATACGCGCGAGTCGCCATTGCATACTGTTGGGCTAACTCGATATTACGGCGGGTATTAAAGCAGATTTGCCCACGGAAGTTGCGGGCAAGTTGCTGATCAATAGTGGCAAAATTATGGCAATCGCCTTTAAGTGCGCTAAAACCTATTTTGAACTGGTGCGTTGTTTGCCAAATTTCGGGTGTTTAGCCTCAAAGTCATCTTCCTTGCGGATATGTTTGAGTAGCACCTCAAGACATTCCTTAAAGACATCGATTTCTTCGGAGTATACGGCGGCATGGTGTGAAAACCATTGGTGTTTTTCACGCTCACGATTATTGCAGTCCGGCCAAATACGTAGCTCATACTCATCGTTTATCACGACAATTGCATAGTCGATTGCGCCATTGCTAAAGGTGATGCATTGGGGCAGATACACGGGCGCTTCACCTTTGAATAGCTCGTACCAAATGGCTTCACTGCGCCAAGAGACTATGGGTAAAGGCGCTTTGATAGAGCAGCCAATCGATTGATGTTGGTTAAACAGGACTGCCTTAATATCATCGATGCTGAAAGGTTGCAACTCGCCATTCTTTTCACCGAGTGAGTACAGCATATTCATTAAAAATGGCAGTTTAGTACCATTGCCAGTTTTACGGCCGCAGAGTTTGGCTTCGCGGTAATAGATATTCATTCATCAATCCTTAATGAGGGGCTAACCTTTGTAAGAGGGAGTTGTTTGACTCGAGGTAAGCGATAGCCCTAAGCGAGGAAATGCCATATGTTAACTCAAGTTGTACGCGAGCTGACAAATTCACGCTAAGTTTACGAAATATCCGACAAAAGTAAGAGGATTATCCTTTTGATCATCTGTCAGTCATGGCATCAATCTTTGGGCGCAATTGTTTTTGAGCATTTTGGGAGAATTTATGTCGAGTCCTTTTTCACCCCGTGAGTGGTTGCAATTGAATATGCAACAGCAGGGCTTATTACAACCGCAGACTTCGGTCTGTGAGCTGATTAGCCGTCTCGGGTATGTGCAAATCGATTCGATTAATGTGGTCGAGCGGGCGCACCACCATGTGTTGCATAGCCGGATACCACAGTATCAACCGCAGATGTTAGATACTGCGCTGGCACAGGGCGAGATTTTTGAATATTGGTCCCATGCGGCGGCATATTTACCCATTGCCGACTACCGTTTTAGTTTGCAACGTAAACAACAGCTGCAAAATGGCGGCAAACATTGGTTTGAGCCAGACGATAACGCGATGCAGGAAGTGCGTGCCCGCATTCGCGCCGAAGGACCACTTAAAGCTAGTGACTTTGAACATGCCGAAGGCAAAAACGGTGCCTGGTGGGATTGGAAGCCCGCCAAAAAGGCGCTAGAGCAGTTGTTTATGCGCGGCGAGTTAATGGTGGTGCGGCGGGAGAAATTTCAAAAATGCTATGATTTGACTGAGCGCGTGCTCCCAAGTCATATCGATACCCAAGCGCCGAGTGAGACCGAGTTTGCTCGCCATTTGATTGAGCGTTATCTCGATGCCCATGCCTTTGGTTCAGCGGCACAAATCGCTTATCTGCGTAAGGGCATAAAAACACATGTGTCCGAACAATTAGCCGCAATGCATTACCAAGGTGAGTTGGCAAGCTTTAAGGCTGAAGGGCAATGGTATTTTTACCGCCCTGAGTTGCAGTTAACCGCTGCAATGCCCAACCGAGTGTGGTTACTCAATCCCTTCGATAATCTATTAATTCAGCGGCAGCGATTAAAGCAATGGTTTGATTTTGATTACCAAATTGAAGTCTATGTGCCCGCCGAAAAACGCCAATATGGCTATTACTCCCTCGCGATTTTGTGGCGTGACTGCTTTGTTGGTCGAGTGGATGTTAAAGCCGAGCGGCAAAGCGGTTTACTGTTATTACAACAGCTGACCTTAGAAGAGGGATTTAGCGGCATGGATGATGACTTCTGTGCAGCATTTGAGGCGGCAGTTGCTGAGTATGCGCGCTTTAATGGTTGCAGCCGCTGGAAGCTGGTGAAGGCTAACCATAAGGCATTCAAACAACTATACGCACGGCAGCAGAAGATCTAATCGGGATCTTTGTCGTTATCTGGGCATTTGTTTTTAGATGGTACATCCATCCAGCGAAAGCACAGGTACAGCAGTGCTAAAAAGAGCAGCGGCAGGGTGGCATAGGCTAAGGATAATGAACCGTTCTCACCGCGCGCGAGCCAGTAGCAGGGAATATACACTAAGGGATAGGCAAGGGTTCCCCACAGAAAACTCTTATTCATCAGCCGGTAAAACCAGTGCACGTTAATCGTGGTTCTGCTGGCAAGTCCCATCAGGCTGGCGAGGACTACAAAGGGATAGCTGAGCAGTGGCAGGCCGCCAAGGAGCAATAATCCCCAAAGCAGATAGTCTTGATAGTGTGTGCTGATTGCGATATCCATTGTCTTCTTCCCTGACGATTCGAACTCTGGCGCTAGGTCTTAGCGCCGACGGCTATTCTTACTCGTTAAGCCCTTGCTGCATCTTAAGCCAAAAGCCTTGTTGGCAGAGATTGCTAAAGGACTTTTGCTGCGGCGAAATCGCGATATTGGCGGTGACGACTCGATAACTCAACCAATAATCCTCACAAACCGCGTTTGGCTCATCAGCTTGTTTATCTTGCTCACTTAACAGACTGACCACAACCCCGTTGTCGAAGTGATATAAGGTCAAAGATTCACATATTTCAGCATTATCGTCTCGATAACTTTGCTGCTCTTGGGTGTGGCTCACCACTGAAACTGGGCTAGGATAGCCTTGAATAGCAAGGATGTAGCTGGCGAGTTGTTGCATTATTTCCCTAAGTGACTTAATGCTTGAAGTGTTAAAACAAAAAAGCACAGCTGCGCTATCGCTAACTGTGCTCTTTCAAACAGGCATTATAAGTTAGTCCGCGGCGTTGAGCTTTTTCTCAAGCTCATTTACTTGTGCTTGCAGGGCTTCTAATTTCTCGCGGGTTTTCAGTAATACATGCTGCTGTACTTCAAACTCCTCACGGGACACCATATCCAACTTGAGCAATTGATTTTGCAGCACTTGCTTGCTGCGCTCTTCAAATTCACCGGCAAATTGCTTAAGACCGCTGGGCAGGCTATCGCTCAGTTGCTTCGCCATTTCTTCGATTTTCTTTGGATTGATCATCTTCTTGTCCGCCTCTTTACTGAATGTGGGGATTGTAACCTAGTACGTTGGCTTTCAAAAGAAAACCGCCTTGCAAAACCTACGTCTTAAGGGACGTGGGTTTTACTTGGATGCGGTTAGCTGTTGTGGGCTAGCCCGTCGGTATCTTCGTCAAACACGGGCAAAGGCTCATGTTTTTCAGCAAGATAGGTATAAATCACCGGTAATACAAACAGGGTAAAAATGGTCCCAATCGATAAACCAGCGACAATCACAATACCGATATTAAAGCGTGCTACCGCCCCAGCGCCGGAAGCAAATAATAGCGGCAATAGACCCGCAATCATCGCTGCAGTGGTCATCAAAATTGGGCGTAAGCGGATGGTTGCCGCCAGTTTAATCGCCTCAAGTTTAGATAGCCCACGGTGGAGTTGTTCCTCTTTGGCCACTTCGCACATCAAGATCCCGTGTTTAGTGATAAGACCCACTAAGGTAATTAATCCTACCTGGGTGTAGATATTAATTTTGGCTAAGCCAAACACATGGGTCCACCCGAGTACAATCAAGGCGCCGCTAATCGCCAGCGGTACAGATACCAAGATGACTAAGGGATCTTTAAGGCTTTCAAATTGGCTGGCGAGTACTAAGAAAATAATTGCAATTGCCAGCAAGAAAGTGACATAAAGTGCCGATCCTTCAGTGACAAACTGGCGCGCTTCACCGAGGAAGTCGTAGCTATAACCCTTAGGTAACTCATTATCGCCAATATTTTGCAAAAAGCTGATGGCATCACCAATGGCTACGCCTGGCGCGGCTACACCACCCACAGTCAAGGCATTCATTTGGTTAAAGTGCGGCAGTGAGCGAGGCTCGGCCACCATTTCAATATCAACCAAGCTGGATAGCGGAATGGATTTACCATCGGCGGCTTTGACATAGTAATTAGCCAGCGATTCTGGGTTCGCCCGCAGTTTACGCTCTACCTGTGGGATCACTTCGTAGGAGCGACCATCCAAGTTAATGCGATTCACATAGCCATCACTCATCATGGTGGCGAGTGTGATCCCGATATCTTGCATGGTCACGCCGTAGGTCCCGGCTAAGTCACGCTTGATATGCAGTTTCATGGTGCCGGAATCAAATTTCAGGTTGATTTCTGAGTACACAAACAAGGGACTCTTTTGCACCTTTTCCAGTACGCCTGTACCGATTTGAAAGAGGCTGGCGAAGGAGTTTGATGTAGTAATCACAAACTGAATCGGTAAACCACTCGACGCCCCAGGCAGCTCTGGCATTTGGAAGGTGGTAATCGCCATTCCAGGAATGTGTTTTACTTCTTTAGCAAAAAACTCCTGCATTTGTTTTTGGCTCTTATTCCGTTCACTCCAAGGCACTAATGGCGCGATCCCGAAGGCTTGGCTGGAACTTGGTACGCCGACAAAGGCGAGTGACGCGGCTGATTCAGGCTGTGCCTTAATCATATCAGTGACTAAGCCCATATTGGCTTGGATGTAGTCCAAGTTGGCAGTCGAAGGTGCCGTGCCCATCATCATTACCACGCCTTTATCTTCGTTGGGCGCCAGTTCTGATGGGATAAACTTAAACAGTACTGGCAGTGAAGCGAAAACGATAATCGCAAAGGCGACGATGACAGGGCGATGTAACATCACCGCATCTAGCATGTTGCTGTAACGGCGAGTCAGGCCCGTGAGGAAGTTTTCGACTCCCATTTCGAACCGATTAGGTGCGGTATGGGGTTTGAGTATTTTGGCACACATCATGGGTGACAGTGTCAGTGCCACTATGCCCGAGATAAACACAGAACCTGCGAGTGTAAGGGCAAACTCCTTAAATAATGAGCCGGTGATCCCGCCCATTAAGGCAATCGGCGCATAAACCGCGGCGAGGGTAATGGTCATGGAGATCACTGGCACCGCGATTTCGCGGGTACCGATAATCGCGGCTCTAAAGGGTGACTCACCCAGCTTAATATGTCTGTCGACGTTTTCAACCACCACAATCGCATCGTCAACCACCAAACCAATGGCGAGCACCATGGCCAGTAGGGTCATGAGATTGAGCGTAAAACCAAACATCTGCATGATGATGGCAACCCCAATCAGCGAGAGCGGAATGGTCACAATCGGGATCACCACGGCGCGAAGCGAACCTAAGAAGAGAGTGATCACCACGATAACAATAATCGCGGCTTCTCCAATGGTTTTAACCACTTCTTTAATCGATTCATCAATTGCGAGTGAGGAGTCGTACAGAATGCTCGATTCAATGGATGGCGGTAAGTTACGCTCAATTTCAGGTAACAGGGCGCGGGTATCTGCCGCGACGGTAAGCGGGTTAGCCGTTGGCGTGACATCAAGGCCGATGACCACGGCTTCTTTGCCATTGGCTAAGGCGCGGTAGATATCATGGCTCTTTTCGAGGCTGACATCGGCAATATCACCGAGACGGACGACTAAACCATCTTTACTGCCGATCACTAAGCGTTTT
Source organism: Shewanella sp. DNRA4 (assembly GCF_012843185.1). Taxonomy (NCBI): domain Bacteria; kingdom Pseudomonadati; phylum Pseudomonadota; class Gammaproteobacteria; order Alteromonadales; family Shewanellaceae; genus Shewanella; species Shewanella sp. DNRA4. The sequence continues at coordinate 21,652 of NZ_JABAIP010000013.1, read as the reverse complement.
AACTCTTCGATGGTAGCAACCTGGGTGTCTGCGGTACCGTTAAAAAGGGTGTAAACACTGTTGGTTTGACCCACCGCTGACTGGTAGTTGTTCGCCTGCAATACTTGCATTACATCGCTGGAGGAGAGGTTAAACGCCCCCATTCTGGCCGGATCGAGCCAAATACGCATGGCGTATTTAATACCACCGTATAAATTCACCTTAGCAACGCCGTCAATGGTAAAGAGCTGGGGTTTGACGACACGCTCAAGGTAATCCGTTAGCTGGCTTGAGTTAATCTGGTCACTAAAAAATGAAATATACAGTACAGAGGTTTGCGAGCCAGTGGACATTTCAACACTGGGATCTTCAGCCTCTTTGGGCAATTGCGATCTCACCGAGTTTACTTTGGCGAGAATATCGGCCAAGGCGCCATTCGGATCGGTATTGAGCTTCATATACACCGAAATTTTCGAGGTGCCGAGAAAGCTCTCTGAGGTCATAAAGTCAACGTTATCGGCCTGCGCTAGCGCTTGCTCTAACGGTTGTGTAATAAAACCTTGGATTAGATTTGCATCCGCGCCGTAATAACTGGTCGATACCGTGACTACGGTATTCGTCATCTTCGGATATTCACGCACTTGCATGCTATTGAGGGCATTAAAGCCTAACAGCAGCAAGAGAAAGCTGATTGAGGCGGCGAGTACGGGTCGCCTAATAAAGATATCTGTAAAGCGCATTATCTTGCTCCTATTACAGCTTTGGCATAGTGTCGGAGTGGGTCAGGGCTTGGTCTTCAACCACTGTCACTTTACTGTTGTTACTGAGGCGAATTTGCCCTGAGGTGACAATACGATCTCCCGCTTTTAACGCTCCACTCACCAGCGCGTTATTGCCGTTACGCTCTAATACCGTCAGGTTGATTTGCTCGACTCTAGCCAGCTTTTTACCGTTTTCTTCGACCTCTTTGATGAGGTAAATAGAGTTACCATAAAGGGTAAAGTTGATGGCGGTTTGTGGCAGTACAAACTGATCGTTCAGTTCTGGCAATAGGATGGATACTCGGGCAAACATCCCGCTACGCAGTTTGGCGTTATCGTTAGGAATGCGTGCTTGCACTTGGATCAGACCGCTTTGGTAAAACACGGCGGGTTCAATCGCGGCAATTTCACCTTCGAAGGGTTGCTCAGGATAAGAGTCCACAAACACATGGATTTTTTGACCTACGGCAATACGAGGTAATTGGGTTTGCGGAATAGTGAAGCGGATTTTCATTGTGCTGATATCTTCGAGACGCACAATATCGGTACCAGGCTGAAGATATTCACCTAAGTTAATGTTACGAATACCCACTAAACCACTGAAAGGCGCACTGATTTCACGGCGCTCGATAGTGGCTTTTAAACTTTCAATATCCGCCTGTAAGGCCAGGTATTTAGATTCACTATTGTCTAAATCCTGTTTAGAGACGGACTTTTGCGCATAGAGTTTTGAAAGGCGTTTGAAGTCGGCCTCAGCGGCGGGCAGTTGTACCATTTTGCTTTTAAGGTTGGCTCTTTCCACTTTGGCATCGAGTTCGGCCAGCAGTTGGCCTTTTTCCACTCGGCTACCGTTTTCAAAATTAATGCTGGTGACGCGTCCTGCTAATTCGTTGGAGATGGTTACTCCTTGATGCGGTTCAACAAAGCCAATCGCATCAATTGTGGGTTGCCACTTTTGCATATCTAATGTCATGGCTGTTACAGGAAACTCAGCCTCTGGCATATTGGCGATCGCCTCGGCGATTTTATTTTTTACCATCAGGTTAAAGCCGATCACTGAGCCAAAGGCAAGTACAGCGATCGCTAGCATACTTAGAGTCCATTTTTTCATGGTGCTAAAGATTCCTAGAGTTAAAGTTGAAGATTGATTGAAATGGCCTTTAGGCATAATTCACATGCCCGCCGGATTTCATTTTCTGTACATTCCAAATGGCCTCGCCGTAGGCGTTTGCCTATAGCGATAGCTGGCTCAAAGGCGATAGAAAACAACAAGGTATTATCAAGCTTTTGAATCATTCCTTGGTTTTTTGCCTGCTCAAATAATTGGTGTAGCGGTTGAAATATTTCTCTTTCAAATGCTTGGTGCTCAGGTGCATCTACCCCTGGGAGGTGGGAATACTGAGCAAAACTCAAATTTGCATGGGATTGTTCACGACCCAGTTCAACAATCTTGAACCATAGGCGGCGAAATTTTTCGTCAAAGCTGCCTTCATTAATGTTTTCAAGCAACTTGCTGGCAATTTGTTGTAATACGTCTTTACGCAGTTCAATGATCAAATCTTCTTTATCTTTGAAGTAGCGGTAGATCGTACCTGCGGCAACGCCTGCATCTACTGCGAGTTTTTGCATTGAAAGGTTATGTAAGCCTGCTGTCGCAATGATTTTTTCGGCGGAGCGAAGTATTAAGTCACGTTTGTTATCCATTCTGCTTTCCGATATCGGCATCTGTGAATGAACGTTCATTCATGCGGAATTCTACTGCGCATTATCAACCTTAGCAACAAATTAGCTCAAAAAATGGCAAAAGTGTGATTTAAGAAAGTTATTTTGTAATAAGCTTGCCTGCACAATGATTGCAGCATATTTGACTGGTTTTTAGGATGTCATATTCAAATGCTTGTTCATTTGAAGAGACGAGTCATTTTCTATTGTTTGCTCAATTGATATCTGGGGATTTGTTGGCCTTAAAACCTTCGCTTCTGCTATGATCCGATCCCCCTTCTGAAGACTTGTTTGGATATTGCGCGACGATGAAACTCAATCCTGCCCAAAATGATGCCGTTCATTATGTTTCTGGGCCTTGCTTAGTATTAGCGGGCGCGGGCAGTGGCAAAACGCGGGTAATTATCAACAAGATTGCCTATCTAGTGCAAAAGTGTGGCTACAATGCCCGCAATATCGCCGCAGTGACGTTTACCAACAAAGCGGCGCGCGAGATGAAGGAGCGGGTCGCACAGTCTATGGGGCGTAAAGAGGCTAGAGGTTTATGGATTTCGACCTTCCATACCTTAGGTCTTGAGATTGTAAAACGTGAGCATAAAGTGTTGGGTTTAAAGCCTGGGTTCTCGTTATTCGATGATCAAGATACGCTTGCGCTCCTTAAAGAGCTGACTCAAAAAGAATTACAGGAAGATAAAGATTTACTCAAAGCCTTGGCAAGCAGCATCTCCAATTGGAAGGGCGGGCTGATTATTCCCGACCAGGCGCGCAAGCTGGCAAAGGATGAACAGCAGCAGTTGTTTGCCCTGTTGTATCAGCGTTATGCCCAGCATATGAAAGCCTACAACGCTTTGGATTTTGATGACTTAATTCTGCTGCCGACCTTATTGCTAAGGCATCACGAGGAAGTGCGTACACGCTGGCAAACCAAGATCCAATACCTGCTGGTGGACGAATATCAGGATACCAACACTTCCCAATATGAAATGGTCAAGCTACTGGTGGGCGAGCGCGCGCGTTTTACCGTGGTGGGGGACGATGACCAGTCCATCTATTCGTGGCGTGGTGCTAAGCCGCAGAACTTAGTGCTGTTGGGCAAAGACTTCCCAAAGCTTAAGTTGATTAAACTTGAGCAAAATTATCGTTCTAGCCAACGCATTTTGCGGGCGGCGAACATTCTTATCGCCAACAATCCCCATGTGTACGATAAGTCGCTATTTAGTGAATTAGCCTACGGCGAGCCGATGCGGGTGCTGTTTGCTGCCAATGAGGAACAAGAAGCCGAGCGCGTGGTCGCCGAAATCATTCGCCACAAATTTGTCGGCCGTACCCAATTTGGTGATTACGCAATTCTGTATCGCGGTAACCACCAGTCTCGCCTACTTGAGCGGGCGTTGATGACGAACCGTATCCCTTACAAGCTAAGCGGCGGCACTTCGTTTTTTGCCAGAGCCGAGATTAAAGACATCATGGGCTACCTTAAATTGGTGGTAAATCCCGATGATGATAACGCCTTTTTGCGGGTGGTTAACTTACCTAAACGGGGTATAGGTCCATCCACCTTGGAGCGTTTGGGTAACTTTGCCAACGAGAAACATATCTCCATGTTCGAGGCGATTTTTGATCCTGATCTGAATCATCATTTACCGCCTAATGCCATGTCGGCCTTGTATCAATTTGGTCGCTTTATTGTCGATACGGGTGAGCACGCCGAACGAGGCGAACCGGTTGAAGCCGTAAAACAGTTGATCCGTAAGATTAATTACGAAGACTATTTATACGAGACCAGTACCAGTGCTAAGGCCGCCGAGATGCGGATGAAAAATATCTCCGAGCTGTATCGCTGGGTGACGGAAATGCTCTCTGGGGATGAATTAGATGAACCTATGACCTTGCCTGAGGTGGTTAACCGCCTAACGCTTAGAGATATGATGGAGCGTAACAGCGAAGATGAAGGCGGCGATCAGGTGCAATTAATGACGCTGCATGCGTCTAAAGGGCTGGAATTTCCCTATGTGTTTATGGTGGGGGTTGAGGAGCGCATTCTGCCCCATCAGACCAGCATAGATGAAGATAACGTCGACGAAGAGCGTCGTCTGGCGTATGTGGGGATTACGCGCGCCCAGCGCGAGCTGTGGTTTACTCTTTGCCGTGAGCGTCGCCAGTTTGGTGAGACCATGCGCTGCGAGCCGAGCCGTTTTCTGCATGAGTTACCGCAGGATGATCTTATTTGGGAAAACCGCAAACCGCAGCAAACAGAGCAAGAGCGCATGCAGACCGGGCGCAGCCATATCTCGAATTTAAGAGATATGTTTAAGAAGTCTTAATTAATCATGTAATTGCAGTTTTAGGCGCAAACCTGTTGCAGGGTTTCCACTAAGGTAAAAGGGTGGGCTATGGCACTACCCTGGCCGAAGCGATAACCTAGTGCATTGAATATATTGATTTGCTCAGGGTACTGAAGTCCGTCAACAAAGGTTTGTAAGTTTAAGGTTGAGGCCGCCTTTTGATAGGCAGACATCAGCTTTATGTGTTGTTCATCTTGCAGTTGTTTCGTGATATTCGCATCAAGCTTTAAGCCTTTTACAGGGAGGAATAACAAACTGTTTAACGCACTGTGGCCGCTTCCGTAGTGGCTAATCCCTAAGTTAACCCCCTGCTTATTTAATAATTCAAAGCCGCTTATGTGGTTCTCTGTTTCTTGAACTAAGGCTTTTTCATTAAAAAATAACCATAGCTGCGGGAGAGGAAGCTGAGTTTGTTTGAGCGCATTTTTAAGACCACGAAGTACATGCTTGTGTTTAAGATGTTGACTGGAAAGCATAAGGTGTAAATCAAGGTTATCTCCATGGCTCACAACGAGCTGGTGATAATGCTTATTCAGTAAGTTAATTGCATACTTATCCAACTCAACCATGAGGTTAGCTTGCTCAGCTAATTGGCTTAAAACTTCGTGCGGAATACTTCCCCATACGGGATGCTCCCAAATTAATCGACACTCAAAAGCATGGGGTTGTAGAGTCTGTAAATCAACTATTGGGAGAAGATTGAGTTGTAACTCCTCTGCTTGCAGCGCCTGTTTAAAATCATTCTCGAAGGCAATATCCTGGATTTTTTGCTGTGACGCGCTATCGTCAAAAATGACATAACAACCTTTGCCATTCGCCTTGGCTTGGTACATTGCGGTGTCGGCATTACGCAGCATGGACTCACTAGTATCCAGCTTATTACCGCTAATGGTGATCCCAATACTGGCTCCTGAATGGAATTCAACAGCACCTAATTTGTAGGATTGTGAGATTTTTTGAATGACTCGTTCGGCCACATCACGAGCATCGTTGATGCCATTGATGGTATCGAGCAGGATAACAAACTCATCGCCACCGAGTCTTGCCAAGGTATCGTTGCTACGGATACAGCCGCGTAAGCGAGTGGCGGTTTCAATTAAGAATCTATCGCCCTCCAAATGCCCCATAGTATCGTTAATCTGCTTAAAACGGTCGAGGTCGATAAACAGCAGGGCAAACTGTTCTAGGCTATGGCGGCGAACATGTTTGATAGCCTGATTGAGACGTTCCATAAACATCGCACGATTGGGTAATCCTGTGAGCGCATCGTGTTTGGCATCATGTACGAGTTTAGCTTCCATATTACGGCGCTGACGGATCTCTTTCTCTAGGTCCTTATTGAGCTCAGCGAGTGCAGTTGTACGAGCTGCAACCTTTTCCTCTAGTTCTTCATAACTGCGGCGTAATGACTCTGCAGCGAGTTTTTTCTCGATAGCAGCACCGATATGTTGTGACACAAAGGTGAGTAACTCCAAGTCTTTCGTTTGGTAGTTTTGGGTCATGCTAAAGCTATAAATGGTTAGCGCACCTCGTACTACATCATGGATAAACAGTGGGATACCTATCCATTGATGCATTGTTTGAGTGTGATTAAGTGCGGGGGCCTTAGCGTAAATTTCTTTTGAGGCAATCAAACCATGAATATCATTCTGGTCTAGCAGTAGTGGACGTTTGTGTTTGAGCACATACTCCGTCAGCCCATCCTGTAATGGCCGAGTCCCAGGGTGTTGGTTACCTAATTGGGAAACGTAAAACGGGAAGGTTAAGTGGGTACTTTGTTCATTTAGCAGTGCGATGTAACAGTTATTGGCAGGAATAAGGTGCCGAATCACATTATGTAGCTGTGCATAAAATTCAGGATTATCTGAACTAGAGCTTGCTAGTTCTGCTATTTCAAATAAGGATTTTTGCAGCCGCTCGGCTCTGCGTCTTTCATACACTTCTTGCTTGAGCTTGTCATAGGCTTGGCTAAGCTCTTTAGTCCGTTGTTGTATTGCTTGCTCTAGCTGTTCTTGATGCTTAAGTCTTTCCATCACGCCAGTAATATGGTGACAAATAAAGGTCATTAACTCGACCTCGATATCGCCGTAACTGACATTGGTATCATAGGTTTGTACTACCAGTACGGCAGTGACTATGCCTTCATGCTTGATGGGCACTCCAAGCCAAAGGTGACAAGGAGAACCTAAATTGACGATCTCCTGCGCTTCGACCAGCTCTTCAACCTTGGATTCATCGCATAGTAGGGTTTTTCCTGTGCGAAAAACGTAACCAGTTAATCCTTGTTGCAACAGCGTTGATAGGGATTGCTCGGGATAAAGCTGGGCAGGATGGGCATCTTTTTCATCGGCAAAGAAGGGAACCGAAATAGTGTTGGTATTGATATCGAGAGTAGCGATAAAAAAATTATCAGCAGAAATAAGCTTTTTTAGGTGGTGGTGAACCCCTAAATAGAATTCTTCGAGGGAAGGAACCTGAGTGGCAATATGGGATAATTCGAGTAACGCATTTTGAACGACTTCCGCCCGCTTGTACTTATGCGCCAAATATTTAAGGCGATTAAGTCTTTTTTTTAAGCGTTCAAGCTCAGGAGCTCGAGGTTGGGTAGTTTCATCTTCATCCTTAAACATGATACTCACTAATCAGTTCTGCGTTAATTGTTGCCAAACGTTATAATTAGCACGAAATACCGTAACATCCAAGTCATATTTTAACTGTGTTTTCGCTGAAAAAGCATGCTAATGTATCAAAACTTGAGCAGTCAGTAAAAAAAGTGCAAAACAGCTATAGACTCAAAGGCTATTTGTCCATACTATATGCGGCGCTAACCAAGGCGAGCGCCCATAGCTCAGCTGGATAGAGCGCACCCCTCCGGAGGGTGAGGCCGAAGGTTCGAATCCTTTTGGGCGCACCATCTCTCCGAATGAGTTGTGAGCTTGAGGTTAGCAGTAAAGTGAAATTCAGTGGTGATTGTAGCTCAGTTGGTAGAGTCCCGGATTGTGATTCCGGTTGTCGTGGGTTCGAGCCCCATCAGTCACCCCATTTCATTTAACATCTCGGTGATTAGCGCAGTCCGATAGCGCATCCAGATTTTTGGATAAGAGCGGACCAGAGGGTTTTACTCTCTTTAGCTAAAGTAAATTTCGGTGATTAGCGCAGTCCGGTAGCGCATCTGGTTTGGGACCAGAGGGTCAGAGGTTCGAATCCTCTATCACCGACCACATTCTTCGCATAACTAGCGCGTTTGAGTTTTCAAGCAAATAGTTAACAGTTACGGTGATTAGCGCAGTCCGGTAGCGCATCTGGTTTGGGACCAGAGGGTCAGAGGTTCGAATCCTCTATCACCGACCAATTACACTGAAGCCTCAGAATTTCGAAAGAAGTACTGAGGCTTTTTTGTATTTGTCTCTTGGTACTGTTTTGCTATTCGTATCTTGCTGGCTCGTTGTGATTGCATGACATGGTGCTGCGAGGATTCAAGGCCGTTAGCAACATCTCAAATAATTAAGGCTCCCGAAGGAGCCTTAATGCAATGGTATTCGATTTAGTCGATATTTTCTGGCGGGACAATGAAGCCCTGATAGGCATCCGTTTTTAGCTCATTGAAGCGCTCTAGCTGAGCCTTTTCTTGAATTCCTGTCACTATCACCTGAATATCTAATCCTCTAGCTACATTGATAATCGCACGGCAGAGCTCGCTATTATGTGATGCTTCGTCATAGTAAGAGAAAGATTGGTCAAGTTTAACGTAACTCGGTCTTAGCTCTTGGAGGTAAGACATGGAGCCAAATTGTCTACCAAAATGGTCAATACCAAATTTAGCACCATTGTCCCTAATAATATTGCAAAGGCGAGAACAGGATTCTAAGTCGCTATAAACCCCCGCTTCAGGGATCTCAAAGCAAATCCGTTCAACCTGTTGAGCCGTGCGGAGGAAGTGATTAAGCCAGTCGTGGAACTGTGTATCACTAATACTTTGATGCGTTAAGTTTATCGCTAAAGGCTCGTAATGACGCTCAAGCAGTTTTTGCTCGTAGACAGTCTCAATGAGGCATTTATCGAGTAATGAGCCGAGTGACAGCAGCTCTATGTAAGGCATAAACTGGCCAGCATGAGCGAGCTTATCACCCAGCTCGAGTTGGCAATAGAGCTCTCTTTGGCTCACGCCATCGCCATTACAAAATTGGATAGGTTGCCAACGGAACTTGAACTTTTTGTTGCTAATGGCGTGGCTAAGATTGTCACGCCATTGTTCTCGGGTGAAAAGTTGTTGTTCAGTTGTCTCGAACCAATGGAAGGTTTTATTCTCTTTGAGCGCTTTTTGCAGAGCGTTGTCTGCTTGGGCAAGAATATCGGAGACCTTCATTTGGCCAATCCGTTCAGCCACCCCAATCGCAAAATTCTCATTGGGCTTACAACCTGCTTTTGATATTTCTTGATTGATTGTGCGGATCAGCGTTTGCAAATATTTGCTAATTTGATCATGTTCTACATCGGTCACTAGGAAGGCAAACTCAAATGCGGCAATACGCGCAACCACAGAGGGGGTGATCTCATTTAATTGCTGGACTAGTTTTTCGGCCAATAGGCGAATGGTTTCATCGCGAACCTGATAGCCATATTTACTGTGAACTTCTTCGAGCCAGTCTAACTTAGCTAAGAACAGGGCGCCGCTGCTCGGTTCGCTTAACCAGCCATTGAGACGGCTCACCACATATTGGCGGTTAGGCAGTCCTGAGGCGGGGTCTGTGAGATTCTTTTTGCGTAAAGTACCTACCTCCTCATCGAGTGATTGGAAGAGCTGTTTGAGTTGAGCTGACATGCTATTGAACGCGGTAACGAGATCTTTGAGTTCAGTGGTTTTAGGCAAAGGCATATCTGGCCCAAACTGGCGAGCCGCAATCTTTTTAGCATGATCAGATAAAGCGTGTAGTGGTTTTAAAATCCAAGTTAATCCTAATCTTGCGGTAAAAATAGCGACTAAAAACAGCAACGAAAAGGCGATAATAGTATTGGACATGATGCGCCATAATTCATGGTAACCAAATCCTGGGTGCGCAGTGATTTCAAGCTGAGCTAGCTGTAACCATCCAGAGGTAATCGTGCTTTCTTTTTTGATGGTTTTAAATAGGTTCAAATTGATAAACCATTGAGGTACATCATCAATTTTAATAGGGTTAGCCCATTCTTGCTGTTTACCGTCAACCATCCACGTCAGTTTAATATTTTTATAATAGCCGCCTTCAAAAATAACGTTGACTAAGGTTTCTGCGGCTGCAGTATCACCCGCCTCAAGCGCGGGAGTTAGCATTAATCCAAGCGAGGTACTGGCATTGTTTAGATCCGATTCCATTTGCTTGGTCAAAAAGCTTTGAGTCTCAGTAAATTGCACATAGCCAAGACTTGCTACTACTAACAAGAATAGGCTAAAAAGCAGCGAATAAATCTGTCTAAACAGTGTCATCTTGGGTGCTACTCCAGTTTTAATTTGGGCTGTCTTAAGCGATCAACCCCTAACCTATGGTTTAGGTCATTCCATTTTTCGAGTCGTGTTGACGAGCCAGCTAAAACGCCTCGTCCCTGTTCTTTGTTAAGCCATAACTGTTTACCGTTAAAGCTGTATACGGGTATAAGATCTTTACGTTGAGTTGCGGGTTTGATGACATGATCAAGATTATCAAGCACTAAAGGGATGGAGGAAGGGGTATCATAGTAAGCTAATACCATATGATACTGATTAACACTGGTTGCTTTAACCATGGTGATCCGCATTTTATCCTCGGGCACACCTAATTGAAGCAGTGTAAAATACTTGGCGATTGAAAAATCCTCACAATCTCCACCATTGACTCCAATAAACTCCATTGGAGTGGCCCAATAGTTTGATTCTCCCCATAATTTTATATCATCAACGAAGCGAAATAAGTTAAAAAAGTTATTAACTTTCAATAGCTTTTCTTTTTCGTCAACCGTGTTTGCCTCTGCTAATACTTTAAACCAAGCTCTTGCTCGCATTCCTGCTCGCTCACCATAGCGTTTTTCTAGCGTTGAGGTGATTTTTGCTTCATCGAGTGTTTGGGTAGGTGCCGCATACAGGCAACTAATCCCCAACGCGGACGCAATTAGGCTTGAGCGGCAGGCGCGAAAAAATGCGTTTATATCCTTTGGCCTGCCGTTCATAACCTACTCTGTTAGCCCTTATTTGGTGTCATCGACGGAATAAATCGTCCACTTCATATCTGTAGCGGTGTCATCACCCGTCACTTCAGCGACGACTCGGCGATTACGAATTTCTGCTTCAGGTGTCTGTTCTAAAACGACTGGACGACTTGAGCCATATCCTATGGCGGTGAGTCGGCTTCTGTCGATACCAAAACGTTCGGCAAGAACGGCGGTAACGGCATCAGCACGTTCCTGTGATAATACCGAGTTTCTTTCATCTGTACCCGTACGACTTGTGTGTCCTTCAATGGTCACCTTCGTTGTGGGGTATTGACGTAAGAATATTGCGATCTCTTCAATTTGCGGGTAATACTCAGGTGCAATGTATGCTGAGTTATTGGGAAATAATACATTGATTTCCTTACGCTCATTAATTGATTTGATCTGACCACAGCCGTAGTTATCCGTGCCTGCACCTTTAACAGTATCGTTGCAGCGTTCACGGGCTTCAACTACTCCATCACTATCCTTATCGGAAAGATCGTATGCTTGAGTTGTTGTCATATCTTCAATATTGACTGTATCACGCATGGAACAACCTGCTAAAAGCGCCACGCTAAGGAATAGGATAGTGGTTTTCATTGGTTGGCTCCTCCTTCGTAGCTACGCTCTCCGCGCCATGCTTCCGGACGCGTCACTTTCAGTGAGTCGAGTAAGCGGCCTGTCGCGTTAAGCACGCGATATTTAGCAATGATTTCATCATATTCAGCTTGTAAGTAGTCCTTACGTGCTTCGAACAATTCATTCTCAGTATCAAGTAAGTCGAGTAAGCTGCGTTGACCAAGGTTAAATTGCTGCGCATAAGCGGACTGAGTATCTTTGGCTGCAATGACATGGTCACGAATGTATTGCTTTTGAGGTGCTAACATTTCGTAGGCGTTCCAAGCTAGATTGACGCCCTCAACGACTTCTCTTTGAGCGCGTTGACGGATTTCTTTGGCTTCACCCAGCTTGTAAGCTGATTCTTTTTCACGAGCGAGGTCTTTGCCGCCAGCGAAGAGGTTATATCTTACTCGCACCATGGCGACGATGTCATTGCTATAACCACCTACATTTTGGCTCGCTAATGCACTTACGCCATCTTCGCCACCCACATCATTGTTCCAGCTACCGTTTAGCTCTAACGAAACTTGCGGATAATAGTTGGCTTGGGCGGATGAACGCTCATTTTCAGCAGCACGAATATCGTTTGCTGCAGATTTAAGGATAGGATGATTTTTATCTGCGTCTGCTAAGCTACTGTTTAAATCCTTTGGTAACATATCGGCATCTGGAACGGGTTGAATTAAGTCAACTGGGTCGGCAGACACGACTCGGATAAATTGCGCTTTAGCATCGAGCAAATTATTTCGGGCAGAAATCACATTCGCATTTGCCCTTGCAAGACGTCCTGATATTTGTGATAGATCGGCTGTTGAGCCTAGACCTGAATCAGTACGTTGCTTGATTTGATCATAAATTTCTTTATGGCTGTTAAGATTTTTTTCAGCCAGCTTCAACACTTCATCAGTACGAAGGTAGTTGAGATAGACTTTGCTGACATCCAATGCCATATCTTCAGCCGCAGCAAGTAAGGCCCACTGGTCTGCACTGGCTTCAAAGCTATAACGGTCAACTTCACTGCTGGTATAAAAACCATCAAAAAGCATTTGTTTTAGGCTAATACCAAACTCACCACGGTTGAGTTCCGCGACGCCATTGCTATCAACATCACCGACATTTTTGCGTCGACGCGTTGATACGCTATCCGTCTGCTCGTAGCCATAGCCACCAGTGAGATCGACTGTTGGCATATAACCAGCAATTGCCTGATTTACTTGCTCTTCTCTCGCTTTGAATCGGTTAAACGCCACTCGTAGATCTGGGTTGGTATCGAGCGTGTGCGCAACCGCTTGCTCAAGCGTTTGGCTTTGAGCCGATAGTGGAAGCAAGATAGCTGACAGCAGAACCGCTATTTTTGAACATTGAAATTGTCGTCTTACTAAAGTCTTCATTGCAAACCTCCCGGTTTATAACAGGCTTAACGCTCTCTGAGCGCTGTGTCCTTAGCCCTTAAAATTGGATTTAAAATGTACTCAAGAATGGATCTTTGTCCGGTGATAACGTCAACGCTAGTTAACATCCCCGGTATAATTGGCATCTCTGTGCCATCGTCTTTTATTAAACTCGATTCTTCGGTTCTTACCTTTATAAGGTAGAAGCTATTTCCTTCTTCGTCCTGTGATGTATCGGCACTAATATGCTCTACTGTACCTTTAAGACCACCGTAACGGGTAAAGTCATAGGCAGTCACCTTAACTACTGCAGGTAAGCCGGTATGTAAAAACGCAATATCCTTAGGTAAGATCTTGGTTTCTATAAGTAACTGGTCTTCAGATGGCACGATTTCGACTATATCAACTCCAGGTTGAACCACGCCTCCTAAGGTGTTGATATGCACTGTCTTAATGGTGCCGTTTACAGGGGAGGTAATAATCGCTTTGCTAACCTTATCTTGGGCTCCCACCTGTGCTTCGTTCATTCTGGATAAACGGGTTTGTGTTTCGTTAAGCTGCGCACGAAGATCTGCAGCGTAAACAAATACCGCTTCACGGCGCTTTAATATTGCTTCATCTAATGCAGCTTTCAGTTTCGGTCTAAGCAGTCTCAATGAGTTTAATTCCCCCTGAGCATCGTTCACTGCGCGTTCGAGTTTAAGTAATTCAACTTCGGGCACAATCCCTTTTTTAGCCAGAGGCCTCGTAAGCTCTAACTCCCTAGAAATCAACTGCATACTGGTTGTTAAGGTCGTCGTTTTTGAGGCAAGGTCATCGATTTCTTGTTGCCTTTGTTGTATCTGACGAACCAGAATTTCTAATTGGTTGCTCAGATTATCTAAGCGACCGTTATATTCTTCCTGTTGTCTTTTCACTAGGGCAGGTTCTGCCTCATGAATACTATCGGGAAATACTAAAGCTTTTTTGGTAATTTTAACTTGTTCACGCCAGTCAGAAGTCATATCAGAGATAAGAATGCTATCTAATTCTGCGCGCATACGGATGGCATTGGTTTTTAAGCCAAAGACCTCTTGCTCTTGCTGGGCAAAATCGGAGCGAAAGCGGGTATCATCAATCCGTACCAGTGGCTGACCTTTAGTGACAATATCACCCTCTCTCACAAAGAGTTCTTGCATGATACCGCCGTCAAGACTTTGAATGACTTGAACTTGAGAAGAAGGGATCACTTTACCTGTCCCGGTAGTCACCTTATCCAGTTTGGCAAAACCTGCCCAAAGTAGAAAACACACAACCATGGCAGCTAATGCCCATATGATGAGCCTATGTCCACTTGGGGCATCGGTCATCATGGCACCGTAAACATCATCAACCATGTCTAAATCATTTGCCGTTAGATTTTTACTCATTGTCTGGAGCCTCCATTTACAAGGCCAAAATTGAGTTTTTCTAACACTTCAGCTTTAGGACCATCGGCAACAACATGTCCCCTTTCAAGCACAATAATACGGTCAACTAATTGTAATAAATGCATTTTATGAGTAATTAATAGCAAGGTTCGATCCTTGCTGACATTTTGCATTGAGCGAATAAACTGTTGTTCTGCTCTCGCATCTAAACTCGCTGTAGGCTCATCCATTAACAATACTGGCGGGTCATTAAGAGTCGCCCGTGCGAGGGCAACGGTTTGTCTTTGTCCACGACTAAGAGACATACCGCCTTCGCCAACTTGTTGATCTAGGCCTTCAGCCTCCAAATGGGTGAACTGACTGACACCTGAAAGCTGTACTGCACGGATAAGTTGATGCTCTGTCACTTGGCGAGTACCAAAGAGAATGTTATCTCTTATGGTACCGTGGAAGAGGGTGACGTCCTGCGGTAAGTAACCAAAGTTACGGCGCAGATCGCTAGGATGAATTTGCGCCGAATCGACCCCATCGTAGCGTAGGCTACCGGTTGTGGGTTGGAACAGTCCAACGAGAAGTTTGGCCAAGGTACTTTTACCTGAGCCATTACGACCGATAATTGCAACCCTTTCACCTGGGTTGATGGTTAATGAGAGCGGGTGAAGCACTGGCTTTTCTGAGCCAGGATAACTAAATCCAACATGGTCAGCATTAATTTTCCCGATTAAACGCTGCTTACTCACCAAGTGGCCTTTATTTTCAAACTCATCTTCCTGCACCATGAGCTCATTGAGTTGACGCAGTGCACTGGCTGTGTGGTTGGCGCGCGTCATCAGTCCTGCAAGTTGTGCCATTGGCGCTATTGCTCTGCTCGATAACATCACCGCAGCGATGATCCCCCCCATAGATATAGCGTTATCAGACACACGATAAACACCTAAAATCACCACACAGACAACGGAAAATTGCACAATAAAGTTAGCGAAATTTGAGACTGAGTTAGACAGTTTTTTGGATCTTAATTGCCAGTTAGCGCTATGGCCGATCATTTGTTGCCAACTTTTTTGGACAATACCTTCTGCGCCGTTGGCTTTTATTGACTCTAACGCCGAAAGACTTTCTATCAAATGCCCATGTTTTAAGCTGGAAAACTTATTACCTTCCTCAATCGCCGCTTTTAATTTAGGTTGGGTATAAAGTGTAAAGCCGATAATGATCAAGCCTCCCACGACAGGGATTACGGCTAAATCACCTGCAACAATATAAATCACGATAAGGAAAAAGAGTGCGAAAGGAAGATCGACAAGTGTTGTTATCGTTGCTGAAGTTAAAATTTCCCGAATATTGTCAAATTCTCCCAGTTGTTTTGCCATACCACCAATGCTTGGGGAACGTTTTTCCAATGGAATACCAATTGCTTTGGCAAATAGCTTCGACGAGACAATGATATCAACTTTTTTACCTGCCACATCAATTAGGTAGCTTCTAAGTTGCCGCATAACAAGGTCGAATAAATAGGCAATTGATGCGCCAATCGCTAATACCCAAAGGGAGTCAAAAGCTAAATTAGGTACGACTTTGTCGTACACATTCATAATAAACAGGGGAGAAACTAAGGCAAATATGTTGACCAACACCGAGGCGATTAACGCATCTCGATAAATGGGCGCGGAGTCTTTTAAGGTTTGGACTAACCAGTGGGTTTTATTATCGTGCAAATAGACATCAAACCCCATGTCGCCACGATATTCTTGTTTGACTAAGAACAAATAGCCGACATACAAAGTTTCAAGTGACTCAATGGTGAGTTTTTCTTCACCGCCCGTTTCTGGCAGTTGGATGATTGCTCTATCTGATTCGAGGTCTAATTCCCGCAGAATACAGGCTTTCTTGTCTTTTAATAATAAAATACAGGGTAGCAGTATCGGCGAGATCTCATTTAAACCCTTACGAGATAATTTTGCTGCTAACCCTGCACGAGATGCTGCTTGAGGAAGCAGGTCGGGTGTTAATACCGCTCCAGACAAAGGCAAGCCTGCCGCAAGTGATTCACTTGAGCATGGATTACCAAAATGTTCAGTCAGAAGCACTAAACAATCTAGCAGTGGGTCAACAATTACCCGCTGTGATGCGGATATCGTCCACTGCTCAACTTTTTCAGACGCTGTAACAGGCACCTAATTATCTATCCTTTGATTTTTTATTTACTTATCAGAAGTATCGGTCATGATGGCCTATATTTCTATAGGCCATCCGAACTGATTTTTTATTAAGGAATGATATTGTTGTGTGGATCGGTCAGTGGTGTCACTCCTTGAGGTGCATCAGGTGTTACTGGTGGCGCTGTATCAATAATGAGTGGGCCATTACCATTGCTTCCGAGCAATCCATTAATAATACCCGCATTATCCGTTGCACCAAATTGGCTATAGAGGTTAACTCCATCAAGCACAATATGTTGATCGAACGTGCCATCCTTGTTTGCATCGATATCGATCACGGTTGAACCATTGTTTAAGCTAAAGTTTAGATAGCTTTCTAACGTATTCGCCGTTTTACCTTGGAGTAAGTCGCTTAGATCGAGCTTATCTTCACCGACCTTAAAGTCCATAATATGGTCAGTACCTTTGTCTGCATCAGCATAGCGCCATACGAAGGTATCTGCGCCGCTATCTCCACGTAGTACATCATCACCAAGGCCACCAATTAAGGTATCGTTGCCTTCACCGCCGCGAAGCGCATCGTTATGGCTGCCGCCGTCAATATAATCATTTCCTGTATGACCATAGAGAATGTCAGAGCCGGATTGACCATAAATTCTATCGTTACCACTACCGCCGTTCACAACGTCAGCTCTTTGAGATGCAACATCATTGGTTAATAACAAGCCATCGCTATCAACGATGCTATTTGTACCGCTTAATGTGCCTGTCATTATATGGTGAGTTGATAGAGCATTCACTGATAACTCAAGTTGGTCATCAGTTCCATAACCAATTGCACCAGTTTTGCCAGCGTATATAACGTCATCGCCCTTACCTGTTTCGATATGATCATTACCGTCACCGCCACTAACCACTTGAGCACTACTAGTGGTATAGCTCTTGTTGTTAGCGCCAGATGCAACGACTTCTTTACTTGAGCTATTCGTAATTATGCCGCTTTGACCTCCACCAAATGAGACGTTGAGTACTTTTTGTCCTGCAGAGTTTGCTCTTTCTCCATGCTCGACAATGATTGTGTCATTTAAGTTAGAGCCTTGAGTTGAAATCAAGTTAGCGTCAGCAATATTGATACCATTGGCATTGACCGGATTAACATCAATCTTCAAGGTGGCACTTGCTTTATCACCGTCGCCATCTTGGGTGGTGTAGGTGAAGGTTTCGATTGCTCCCGTAGCAGGAATGGTGTTCGCACTCGCCGTTAATTGGTATTGGTAAGTACCATCAGCATTAAGGACTAGATTACCGTAGGTTCCTATTATCGTTGTGCCAACTTGACCAGAAACGCCAGTATTTGTGTGGTCTCCTGTGGCGACGCCAATTACTGTCAGCACGCCATCGGCACCAGCCACATCATTGGTGAGCACATTTCCATCAGTGTGAGGCAGAGTGTAGCCATTTCCAGCCACCATACGTACGACTAACTCATAGCTAGTAGCAGCACCCTCATTGGTGTAGATAGAGGTAACAATGTTGCCATTAGTGTCTTTAAATCCAACAACCTGCATTGTATACATCTGACCTTCGTAGTTAAAGGTGACACTGGTTTGCCCAACAGTAACTATATCGCGTGATGAAACAGGATCATTGCTATTTGGTGTTTCATTATGACTAAAGTTAAGCGTCAATGTGACTGGAGTGACTACGCCGTAAGCATCAGTTACGTTAAATGTCACTTTCATTGTCGCTGCAGTGATTGAAGTACCAGAGTCAATAGAATAGTTATAGTGCGTAAATTTACCCAGCACTATGTCTTGGTTTAAAGATAAGGAGCCATTTAGTGCAGCGTCATTATCAGCAAAACCATAACCTGACTGACTACCATTGGTAGAACCCCAGCGGAGTTGATCGTTACCGTTATCGTTATCAGGACCATCGTATGTGTTGACATAGGTTCCGCCAGCAACACCAGTCCAGTTGGCAACAATGCCTGAGAAGTTGAAGGAATCAACCACCACATCAAGCTGAGCCGTGTCGTTCTGGGCAAGGTTAACATCATCTGCGACAGTCACGGTCACATTGGAATGTGCGGTATTGCCGACACCGTCGACGGCAATAACCTGAATACCATTAACAGTTAGGCTGTTGGTGTTGACGCTGTGTGGCAGATTCGTTAACAACTGAGCGGTAACGGTGACATCACCTTGCTCACCTGCGTTGATGCGATCCCAATCTAGAGTTAAACGAATGGCCTCACGCCCATACACAGTACCAATTAACTGACCTTGATCATTAACTGCCCAATGAATTTGAGCGTTGATGCCCACTACAGAGATATTACTAATATCGCCAAACTGGAAGCTGCCAATTGAGTTGCTACCAGACTTAAAGCTCAGTGTTTGGACACTTGAATCTGGTGCTCCTGCCTGTAGATCTGCTTCATTCAAGGTTGCAAAAGTATTAGGTGTCAGTGCTACTGGCACTAGCGGTGTTGTACTTGGTGGGTCTAAATGTACATTCAGATTACCAGATGATTTATCCCCATCACTATCAGTAGCGGTTACAACAAAGCTCAAATCGAGACTTTGGCTTGAGCTCACAATGGTTTGTGCTGTAGTGCCCGTAAACTGGAAGCTAGTTCCGCTTAGGGCTGATAGCTCAATGTATGCGATAGAACCCACATTTTGGATGAGCTGACCATTAGTAATATTACCTTCATGCAGCAAGTTACCTTGATCATCATAGGCCTTATAGTGGATTTGTGTGGCCCCTGTAAAGCTAAAGCTTGCAGTCGCTGCATTTTCTGAGTAATCCACAATTAATACTTCATCACCATTCACAAATGGATTTGCAACACCGAAACCATTATTAGTGCCGTTTACTTGAGCAACGTTATTATTGCCGTCACGTGCAGTCAGGGTGAAGGCAATGTCTGCGTCTGCGGGAATCTTAGTAATGTCGTTGTAAACACCATAACCATGGGTTACAGGATCATAAGTGACATATACCGCTTCACCAATGCCTCCTTTTCCTCCTACAAGTCCAGCGATTTGTATGGTTGCGAGCTTATCAATACCCTGATTCATATCGAAAATGTATTGACCAGTAGTTGCATTGGTCGTTAGGGTAAAGATTAATGTCTGATTAGCACCATGGGTATAGGCGGAAGTTGTGCCGCTAGTATCGGTATAGGCGATCAGGACATTTGGATGAGCTGGGTCGACATAGTAATAGACAGTGAGTCCGCCCGCAGTAATGCCTGAGTCGGCGAAGGTTGTGCTTGTGCCGTTCCAACCTGTCACGTTTGCACTCAGACTCACGCTGTAGTTATCCGTAGCGGTATGGTCATTACCATCTGCGCCTAGGATATTAAGAGTGCCAACAATATCGACTGCCGTAGCACTATTGACTCCAGAGCCAGCACTTGGGGCAATATTAATCACGTCATCATTGATGGTAATGCTTACATTGCCTGTCAATACGCTATTATCGGCACCTACAGCCTCAATGACGATTCCATTAATCAGTGAACTGAGATTTTCGCCACTTAATCCATTAACTTGCTTGATGTTGTCTAATAACTCAACATTGACAGTAACTGCATCCGTAGTGCCCGCTGCTAACCCTGACGTCACAGAAGTACCACTCAGAGTGACTTTAATTACTTCAATACCATCGATGGTTCCTACTAACGCACCATTCGCGGCTAGCGCCCAAACGATACTTACTCCTGCAGCTAGGTTAGTTGCCGCAGAGATTGAGGAAGCGTTAAAACGGAACTGTGTAATATTCTGATTACCTGCAGTAAAGCTAATAGTATTAGAGAAGGTGTCAGGAATATTATCGCGCAGACTGCTTTCATTAACTGTTACGTTGCAAGAGTTAGGTTGATATACAGTCGCAGTATCGGAGTCTTGTGCAGAGGTGTTACCTACAGTGTCGGTTTGCGTTGCAGTCACAGTGATGCTTTGACCTGCAGTAGGCGCGGCTTCGCTCCAGCTGATAACGCCGTTAGCGTAGGTAAAGTTACCAAAGGTAAGGGTACCACTGCCATTATCAGTGAAGTCGGTAAAGCTCAGTTCAATTGCTGCACCACCATTAATGGTGAGCGTGACATAACCGCCGGCAACAAATTCTGCACCATCAATACTCACACTTATCTGCACGTCTGCGCCGCCGCTAGCGATCTCGCTGGCGGTCAGTAGACCATCACCTGGCATACCATCATCGACGATCCAGACCGTTGGTGAGGCTGGTGGAGTGTCGTCCAGATCTTTTTCAAACAGAGTGATATTAGCATCAGAATTCGCCCCATTGTTGTCAGTGGCTGTCACTACATAGACACCTGAGTTTGGTGCCTGTTCAAAATCGTTGACTGCTGCGGCAGCGCCAGAGGCAGTCATTGTGACTTTGCCTGTATTGTCAATGGAGAAGTAACCATCTTCACTAACGGCATGGTAGCTGCCATCTGTCCACTTGAAGCTAAAGCCTGTCACTGTGCCATCGATATCCGATGCCACCACATTAGCTACAACAGCACCTGCAATCTGATTCTCGAAGTAACCAAACTCTTGATTACTGATGATAGGCGCATCATTGGTGCCGACGATAGTGATGGTCACCAGTTGATCAACCCAGGCGCCCTTGTCATCGGTGACGCGCACGGTGAAGGTGAGCTGTTGGCTCTGACCTTCCGCTAAGGCTTGGGTGGCGGCCTTGGTGTTGTCTAAGGTGTAGGTCCACTTACCAGTGGCATCAACGCTGAAGCTGCCATATGTCGTATCTGGCGTGCCTTGTACACTCCAGGTTTGGGTGGCGCCGTTGTCGACATCGGTGGCCGAGAGCTGACCGGTGGCGGTAGGTGTGCCAGCGACATCGGTACCGTCATCCAAATCACCGGCTTCCACTACAGTGCCCACTAACTGGGTGGCATTGTTGGTGATAACTGGGCTGTCATTGGTGCCAACGATGGTGATGGTGACGGTGTGCGTTGCCGTGCCATCGGCGCTGGTCACTGTGATGTTGCGGGTCAGGGTTTCGCCAGCGGCGAGTGACTGCACA
>NZ_JABAIP010000012.1:0-192278 GCF_012843185.1 Shewanella sp. DNRA4 | reverse complement strand
GCCTCGAATATTTAGCCCTAGACGATCTGATCACAATGCGGGGAATGAGTTCAAAAAAAATCCCTGAGCATTGTTCAGGGATTTGTGTATGAGAGACAGCCCGAGGGTGGCTTTATTATTAGGATGGGATATCAGTGGTTAATAACTGGCAGCATGCACTGAGCGCACGGCGCGGCCTGATGGGTCGATAATACCCCGTAAACTTTCATCCCATGCCAGCGCTTCTGGGGTAGAGCAGGCGACCGACTTGCCACCAGGAACCGTTTCGGCAGCACTTGGCAATGGATAATGCTCTTCAAAGAAACAGCGATAGAAGTAAGCCTCTTTGGTTTCTGGCGTGTTATACGGGAAGCGGAACTTCGCGTTGGCCAGTTGCAAATCGTCGACCTGTTCTGCGGCATGGGCCTTCAAACCATCAATCCAAGAGTAGCCTACGCCATCGCTGAATTGTTCCTTTTGGCGCCAGGCGACTTCTTTAGGTAATTTATGCTCAAAGGCTTGGCGCAGAATGTGTTTCTCAATCCGGCCATCCTTAGACATTTTTGCCTCAGGGTTAATGCGCATTGCCACATCCATAAATTCCTTATCGAGGAAAGGCACACGGGCTTCCAATCCCCACGCCGCCATGGCTTTGTTGGCGCGTAGACAATCGAACAGATGCAGTTTATCCAGTTTACGCACGAGTTCCTCATGGAAGGCCTGCGCGTTTGGCGCCTTATGGAAGTATAAGTAACCGCCAAAGAGTTCATCGGCACCTTCACCCGATAACACCATTTTGATCCCCATCGCCTTGATTTTACGCGCCATCAGATACATGGGTGTGGCAGCACGAATGGTGGTCACATCATAGGTTTCTAAGTGGTAGATGACTTCTTTAATCGCATCTAAACCCTCTTGGAAGGTAAAGTTGATCTCATGGTGAATCGTTCCAATGGCATCGGCAACTTTTTTGGCCGCGATTAAATCCGGAGCGCCTTTTAAACCGACTGCAAAGGAGTGTAGCTGTGGCCACCAAGCGTTTGTTTCACCGTCATCTTCGATACGGCGTTTGGCAAATGTCTGGGTGATAGCCGAGATCACCGATGAGTCTAAACCGCCGGAGAGTAATACTCCGTAAGGTACATCGGACATCAATTGACGTTTTACTGCGGCTTCTAGAGCTTCACGCAATTCTTCTTGGCTGGCGCCGTTATCTTTAACTGCATCATACTGTTGCCAATCGCGGGTGTAGTATTTCACTGCCGCAGCATCGCTTGAGTATAAGTATTGGCCCGGCTGGAATTCTTCCACCGTTTTACACACTGGCATCAGTGCTTTCATTTCGGAGGCTACATAGAAGTTACCTGCCGCATCTCGACCCGTGTAGAGTGGAATGATACCCATATGATCGCGGCCGATTAGGTAGGCGTCTTTGGCTTTATCGTAGAGTACGAAGGCGAAAATACCGTTTAATTTATCAAGGAATTCAGTGCCGTATTCTTGATATAGCGCCAAGATGACTTCGCAGTCAGAGTTGGTTTGATAGCTGTATTTATCGCCGAGCTGGGCTTTGAGTTCTTTGTGGTTATAGATTTCACCGTTGACCGCGAGGATAAGGCTGCCATCTTCGGTTAGCAGTGGCTGCGCGCCATGTTCAATATCGACAATGGCCAAGCGTTCGTGGGCCAAAATCGCTTTATCGCTGGCGTAAATGCCTGACCAATCGGGGCCGCGATGGCGCATCAGTTTGGACATTTCTAGTGCCACTTGGCGTAGCTCTTTCGCATCGGATTGAATATCTAAAATTGAAAAAATCGAACACATAATGCAACTCCTAAACCGCTGTATTTCATTTGAGGATGTCTCAATTGAGTATCAATGTGCCAGCGATTCGGGATTTTGCCAAATATTATTTTTGATGATTTGTTCTATTTTAGGTTGTTTTGATGATTTTAACGTGTGTTAAAAATGATTTTAATTGAGGTATATTTAATTTATTAAGCATTTTTATAAATAAAATGTTTTTGGTGGTTGCTTGTGAAGTGGGATATTGGCAAATATGTAATGTTCACTCAAGAAAAACCGTTTTAGGGAAAATCATGATAAATGTGAGCAAGATAGTGATCCAAGCGTAAATGTTGCTGGTTTTATGAACGGCTTATCGGCATTCATTGCCCGTGTTGCTTCAGTCAAGGTCAACAGTGAGCGTAAAGTGGGGCGGCTCATAAAATACTCATAACATAATAAGGCACCCTTCAAGGTGCCTTATTAGATTTTTTAGCGATTAATCCCTTTGCTCAAGCCGCTTACTTTGCGGTCGTGGCAAGTTCTGTTTTGGCAGGACGCAGGCTGTTAAACTCAGTACCTTGATAATAGCCTGGCCAATCTTGGCTGTTGCCTAAGCTGCGAGTCACTTGATAGTAAATTTCCAGATCTTGAATCGCACCACTCAAATCCCAGTCTTCATGGTATTCATCGCAGACATTGTGATAGCAGCCCTTCATGGTCGCCTGCATTTGGGTCTTATAGTCCGCGGTTGCCGCATCGATTGGCTCACTACCGCCACCGGCAAAGACCGCAGGAACGCCGAGTTTGGCGAAGCTGAAGTGGTCAGAGCGGAAGAAACCGCCCGATGCAGGATTCTTTTCACCCAAAGCAATGCGGTTTTGCTGTTTGGCGGCATCGATTAAGTAGTTTTCAAGCTCGGACTTGCCTTTACCGACGATAGTGAAGTCCTTGGTTTTTCCATAGATATTGGTGCTATCTAGGTTTAGCACTGCCACGGTTTTATCAATGGGGTAGATAGGATTAGCGGCATAATAACGTGAGCCAAGCAACCCTTGCTCTTCGCCCGTTGTGGCGATAAAGGTCACCGAGCGAGCTAAGCCGTGGCCCTGTTTAGCGTTATCGGCGAGTTGTCTGGCGATTTCTAAAATGCCCGCAATGCCCGATGCGTTGTCCATGGCACCGTTGTAAATTTTATCGCCTTCTTTACTGTCATCTTTGCCAATATGGTCCCAGTGGCCAGTAAACAGGATTTGCTCATCTACTTGCTTGGTGCCAGGAAGGGTGGCGACGACGTTATAGCTGTTGGCATATTCCGCTTTGTTTTTAAAGGCGATGCTGGCCGTTTGCTCTAGGGATAAGCTAATTGGGCTATCGGCAGCGCGAGCCATGAGAGTCGGAAGTGATAGGCCAGCCTTTTCAAACAGTTTTGTGGCGGTATCTAAGGTTAACCAACCTTCAACTTGGACGCGGCTATCCTGCTCAGCCTTGCTGTGCACTAAATCCTGTTGTGGCCCCGTCCAACTGTTTTCGACAACAGACCAAGGATAAGATGCAGGCTCAGTATCGTGGATCAGCAGCGCGCCGAGTGCGCCTTGGCGGCTAGCTTCTTCAAATTTATAACTCCAGCGGCCGTAGTAGGTCATCGCTTTGCCATTAAACTTGCCAGAGTCGGGGCGGGCAAAACCGGGATCGTTCACTAAGATGACTGCGATTTTACCTTTCATATCCACATCTTGGTAATCGTTCCAGCCATATTCAGGCGCATTTACACCGTAGCCAACAAATACCAATGGCGCGTTTTCAATGTTAATACCACCGTTATCATGGCGACTACTGAGCACCAGATCTTGACGGTATTTAAAGGGTAATCCTGCTAGCGTGACTTGCTGTGCTTCATCTGCGGTATAGCTCACCATAGGCACTGGTTGTAAAAAGCTACCTTGGTAAGCACCTTTAAGTCCCATCTCTGCAAAGGCCTTGGATAAATAATCCAAGGTGAGTTTTTCACCCTGAGTGGTTGGGGCGCGGCCTTCAAACTCATCGGAAGACAGGTTTTTAATATCGTCTCTAAAACGTGCTTCATTCATTTGCACGGGTTTCAGTGCGGCACTGCTGTTGGCATCGGGCTGGGCCGAGTTGGGGCTACAGGCACTGAGCAAGGCTAGCGCGCAAAACGGATACAAACGTCGCATAGGTTGATCCTACTGTTATTTTTAGGGCGTGTTTAACGCGAATATCGAAGGGGTATGTCGTGCCTTATCATGAAGCAAGCGACAATGGGGTACAAGGGAAGTACAGCGGCAAATATGTTACTTAATGTTAAGGCCAGTGGTGTTTCTCAGCACGCTAAGGTGCTGAGAAGCTGGCAGTTTGATGCTTAAACGACATCGATATCACCGGCACAGGCGAAAACATGATTTGGGCGGAAAGGTTCTTTATCGATATCTTCAAGCTTACTTACGCCGCTGGTAACCAGAATGGTCTCAAGTCCGGCTTGGAAGCCCGCCAAGATATCGGTGCGCATATTGTCGCCGATGATCACGGTATTTTCGGAGTGACCGTCAATATGATTGAGCGCCGAGCGGATAATCCATGAACTTGGTTTACCGACGTAGAAAGGCTTTTTGCCGGTAATACGCTCAATCGGTGAACACAGGGCGCCGCAGGCGGGGCTGTAAGCGGGGCCATGGGTGTCGGGATTGGTGGCGATAAAACGGGCGCCACGGGCGACAAATCCGGCGGCCTTATGGATCATGTCCCAATTGTAGGAGCGGGTTTCGCCAACAATCACAAAATCGGGATTAATGTCGGTAATAGTAAAACCGGCTTTATAGAGTTCATGGGTGAGGGCACCTTCACCAATCACAAAGGCTTTACTGCCCTCTTGATGTTTTAAAAAGTCGGCGGTAGCCATGGCCGAGGTATAAAAACATTCCTCCGGGATGTCTATCCCCGCTGCGCTAAGGCGGTTTTGCAGATCTTTGCCTGTTTGTACCGGATAGTTAGTGAGAATGACAAGGGGATTGCCTTGCTGGAGAATGCGCTGGATAAATTTATCACTGCCGGGGATCAGCTTATTGTCGTGCAGGAGTACACCATCGATATCGCAGATAATATTTTTCATCTAATAATCTCTTTTATGCCGAACAAAATCACTTTTCGTTAGCTTATCTAATGCCACATTAGTCCATAAAACAATGGTTTTGTATGTCATAGCCCAAAAAAAAGAGACCTTTAAGGTCTCTTCTTCAAATATTCAGAGATTAATCGGGTGCGTAACCATTAGGTCCGATGAGCGTGCCATCAAGATAGGCTTGGCCGTCTTGCATTTTTAGGCGTTGATGGCTAAACCATTTCACCACTAGGGGGTAAATAGCATGCTCTTGCTCGTGGACACGCGCAGCGAGCATCTCTGCGGTATCGTCTTCATAAACTGGGACTTTCGCCTGTAAAATCACCGGACCAGCATCTAGCGCTGGGGTAACAAAATGCACACTTGCGCCATGTTCTGTTTCTTTGGCATCAATGGCACGTTGGTGGGTGTGTAATCCGGTAAATTTGGGCAGCAATGAAGGGTGGATATTGATCATGCGACCTAAATAATGATTCACGAATTCATCGGTTAGAATGCGCATAAATCCAGCCAACACGATTAAATCCGGTTGGTATTGTTCAATTGCAGCCATTAACCGTGCATCGTAATCAGAGCGAGATTCACCTGTGCGAGCAATCACGCAGCTGGTATCAATTTCACTATGATGGGCACGAACTAGGCCGTAGGCATCGGGTTTATTACTGATCACTCCGACAACTTCGGCTTGCAAATTATCGTCACAACCGTCGATAACGGCTTGCAGATTACTGCCATTTCCGGAAATTAATACAACTACACGACAGCTTTGGGGCATTACAGGATCTCCACTTGCTCTTCATTGCCTTCGCGAGCAGCGATAGCACCGATAAGCCAAGCTTGTTCGCCTTCCGCTGCAAGCAGCGCAAGTGCGGCATCCACTTTATCGGCTGGCAGCGCAACGATCATGCCGACACCACAGTTAAAGGTGCGGTACATTTCATATTCTGCAATGTTACCGTTTTCCATTAACCAATTGAAAACAGCTGGCCATTGCCATGAATCACCTTGAATAACGGCTTTGCAGTTTTCAGGCAGTACGCGAGGAATGTTCTCCCAGAAACCACCGCCAGTGATGTGTGCCATTGCGTGCACGTCTGATGCTTCGATCAGCTTGAGCAATGATTTAACGTAAATTTTGGTTGGTTCTAACAGATGTTGGATCAATGGCTTGCCATTGAGATCCTGTTGAGGGTCCGCTTGGCTGACTTCTAATACTTTACGAACTAATGAATAGCCATTTGAATGAGGACCACTTGAAGCTAAGGCGATCAGTGCATCACCCGCGGCCACTTTACTCCCGTCAATGATGTCGGCCTTTTCAACCACGCCCACACAGAAACCTGCGAGGTCGTAATCTTCACCTTCATACATGCCTGGCATTTCAGCGGTTTCGCCGCCGATTAACGCACAACCAGATTGGAAACAACCTTCGCCGATGCCGTTAACAACAGAAGTTGCTGTTTCAACATCGAGCTTGCCTGTTGCATAGTAATCGAGGAAAAACAATGGCTCAGCGCCTTGAACGATCAAATCGTTCACACACATGGCCACTAAGTCGATACCGACGGTGTCGTGTTTTTTGTAATCGATAGCTAAACGCAATTTAGTACCAACACCATCGGTGCCTGACACTAAAACAGGTTGCTTGTATTTAGTGGGTAATTCACACAATGCGCCAAAACCACCTAAGTTGCCCATTACCTCTGGACGACGGGTACGTTTAACAGCCGCTTTAATGTTATTTACCAGTGCATTACCAGCATCAATATCAACGCCAGCGTCTTTATAGCTCAGTGGGGTAGGAGTGCTCACGGAGGATCCTCTCGGGTACATCGTTATTGGATTTTTATGCGCGGTATTCTATCAGCTTGTGCTAGGGGTCGAAAGTCATGATTTGGATTTATCAGTATCTCTGAAGTTTTTTTAGCTTCACAGGGGGATATTTCACATTTTCAATCTAGTGATTGGTCATAAAATAGTGTGTTAGTGGGCGTATCTTAAGCGATAAGTAATAATTCTTGCGATATTGCTCACGATTAGTCCGAATGGAAAAACTTTATGTTTTACCCAATAAACAAATCATCTAAAATCTGAAAAATTTGCCTAAGATAATTCGCGAACAATAGTAGGAGAGAAAAATGAAAGTTGTCGAGGTTAAACACCCGTTAGTGCGTCACAAAATCGGCTTAATGCGTGAAGGTGACATTAGCACTAAACGTTTCCGTGAGCTAGCCGCTGAAGTCGGCAGCTTGTTAACCTATGAAGCTACCGCAGATTTCGAAACCGAAACTGTTACGATTGAAGGCTGGAATGGTCCGGTGGATGTGGATCAGATCAAAGGCAAGAAAGTGACTGTTGTGCCTATCCTGCGTGCGGGGTTAGGCATGATGGACGGTGTACTTGAGCATATTCCAAGTGCGCGTATTTCGGTTGTGGGTATCTACCGCGACGAAGAAACCCTAGAACCTGTGCCATATTTTGAAAAGCTGGCCAGCGACATGAACGAGCGTATCGCGCTGATCGTTGACCCCATGCTGGCAACTGGTGGCTCGATGATTGCGACTATCGACCTGCTTAAAAAACGCGGTTGCACGTCAATTAAAGCCTTGGTGTTAGTTGCCGCGCCCGAAGGACTCAAAGCCCTTGAAGCGGCTCACCCGGATGTTGAGCTGTATACTGCCGCAATCGACAGATGCTTAAACGAGAAGGGCTATATCCTGCCTGGTTTAGGTGATGCGGGCGATAAGATTTTTGGGACTAAATAATGTTCTGATGGCTTAAATGCTATCTCGATTTGACAAGGGGGCTTAGGCTCCCTTTTTGTTTTTTATGATTCCATTTTTGCCGACTCGTTCTACAGTTAACGATAAGATTAATTTTTGACAGAATGCGTTTTGCGCGGCGCAGTAGGTTTGCAATAAATCGATTTAACTCAGGTCATCATCGGGGATTATGATGGTTTCAAAACTAAGTTGGTCACTTGTTCGCCAATCTTGTTCATTGGCTACCTTGATATTTGTTGTGTTACTGCTGATCCTTTTACCCCTGCGAATAGAGAAAGAACACCGGGCATTTGTCAAGTTTGTACGGGCGAAACACGTGGTGCCAAGTTATTTAGAGTTGCTTGGTAAGAGCTTATCTTTACACGATATTATTGATTTTGATAGTGCGCTACTTACACCATTTAAGCTTGATTCCTCCCGCTTATTATTGCCTTCAGGTGGTGCTTTATCACCAGAAGAAGAGCTGATCCTGCGCTATTTTGACTATTTATATTCAAATAATAAGAATCCCGTCAGAAGTGCGTTTATATATATCGGTCTATACAAAAGTAATGCGCTATATTTTGCCTCCACGATTCCTGATGAGGTGAAAAGTCGCTTAATACACGAAAATTCTTTCACCAATGAGTTTTGCCAACGGCTGCATTATTGCAGTAAGGATGCCTCTGCTGACTCCTTAGTTGATGATATTGTGCTGTCCGTTCCTTATCGTGATGAAGTAACGGGAAACATTATTCTTTCTATGGCGGCGCCCATTTCATCCTCACATGCGCCTGAGCATCTTTGGGGAGATGTGATTGCTGATACATCATTTATGGCAACGGATTTTATGCAAAGAAAAGTGTTTGAAACTCAGAACTCGGCTTATGGCACTGAGATTGTCATTAGCGGAGATAGTTTTTGGACACGGATCACGCCCAACTTTCTGTTTTATGCTATGAGTAATCACTTAGATAATCAGAGTGTTTTAACATACAAAATCAGTACGTTAAGGTTTTTTATGCAATATTTGCCTCTTTGGTTATTGCTGTCGGGCTTAACAATTATTTTCCAACTTAAATTTATGCGTCTCAAGCAGTTACGTACTGAGCGTCAGCAATTTTCTGAAGCTATGCTGTTGGATCCATTTACGAAGACCTACAATAAAAAAATCTATGAAACACTTATTTTTAAGGCTGCAACTGCGTCTCAATATGCTGTGATTTGTATTGATGGCGATAAAATAAAAACGATTAACGACACCCATGGTCATCAATTAGGTGATTTGGCAATAATGCAAATTGTCGAAGCGATGCGAGCCGTTTTTCGAGAAAACGACATTATTATCCGCACTGGTGGTGATGAGTTTGTAGTGATTTTAGCCAACTGTCCTATTGATAAAGCACAACAACTTGCGGATAGACTTAAAGATAACATTCGGCAGCGACATTTTTTAAATATGCTAACTGTTTCTTGCGGTGTCGCAGATTCAATGGATTGTCCATCCTTTGAGGCGGTATTTCTGGCGGCAGATAAGGCGTTATACGCGGATAAGATACAAAAAAGATCCGATGATGAAAATGATGTTTTGCGGTAACGTTCTAATACTCAATGCTTAAATCCCTATCATAAAAAAGCGTGGCATTACCACGCTTTTGCTTATGTCTATATGTCTTTCCTACGCTTAGAGCACCATGGCGGCAATCCAGCCAAATACTAACAGTGGAATATTGTAATGAATAAAGGTTGGGATCACGCTGTCGCGGATATGGTCGTGCTGACCATCGGCATTTAAACCCGATGTGGGACCCAATGTTGAGTCCGACGCTGGCGAGCCTGCATCGCCCAACGCAGCAGCAGTTCCGACTAACGCTATAGTTGCGGGTACTGAAAAGCCAAAACTTAGCGCCAAGGGCACATAAATGGTCGCAATAATCGGGATGGTCGAGAAGGATGAGCCAATACCCATAGTAATTAATAGTCCAACGACTAACATCAAAAAGGCGGCGAGGGCTTTATTGTCGCCAATCAGACTACTCAATGATGAAACCAGGGTGCCAACTTCACCAGTTTCTTTCACTACTGCGGCAAAACCTGCGGCGGAGATCATGATAAAACCGATATTGGCCATCATGCGCACGCCCTGAGTAAAGATATCTTGGTCAGCAACGTGTTTTAGTGCGCCAGAGAAACTAAAGATCATAAAGCCGACTAAAGCGCCGAAGATCATCGAATCCGTCTCAAGCTGCACAAATAAAGTTGCAAGAATTGCTACCGCTGCGATAGCGATATTGCGCTTATTGAGCGTCTCTTCAGGCTCGGCACTGAGCACTTTAGTTTCATCGTATACCCTCGGCTTGCGATAGCTAACAAATACTGCGATCAATAAACCGACCACCATGCCCGCTGCGGGGATCAACATGGCTGGGGGGATTTGGTCACGCACAGCGACTAAGCCGTTGCTGGTGAGGTTTGACAGTAAAATATCATTTAAGAAAATACCACCAAAGCCCACGGGTAAAATCATGTAGGTGGTCACAAGACCAAAGGTCAATACGCAGGCGACTAGACGGCGGTCGATATGCAGTTTGGTCATCACATGCAGCAGTGGCGGCACGAGTATCGGAATAAAGGCGATATGGATCGGCAGGATATTTTGCGAGGCCATCGACATCACGAGCAGGGATAACAGCAGTAACCAGCGCACCCAATTAGTGTTGGTCGGATTAGGTTCTTGGCCAAGGCTTTTAATGATCGAGTTGGAGATCAGCGTCGTCAAGCCTGAATGGGATAATGCTATGGCAAATGCACCCAATAAGGCATAACTCAGGGCGATTTGTGCGCCGCCACCTAATCCTGTATTGAAGGCATCAATCGTTTGATGCAGATCCATTCCCCCGACTAAACCAGCAACGAGGGCGCTGATGGTGAGCGCTACCACTACATTCACCCTCGCCAAACTAAGGGCTAACATTAAACACACAGCAATGACGACTGCATTCATAGACAAATTCTTAATTCTGTAAACCAAAAGGGTTATTTTCGACTGCTAAGGCCGTGTCTGTCCAGTTTACCGAGCCTTAATCTGAAAAATATCTGAAAATGTGAATCCAGAGGGCTTTTAGTGTTAGATGAATGTGGGCTAAAGCGCTTATCAATGGCACAGATTGTTCTATCCTTAAGCAGTAACGTCAAAATGCCCTTGAAAAATGTGATATTGGTCTTAAATAGGTTGTAAGGCAAAACGCACGACTTATAATGCCTAAAGATTTGATTGGTAAGCGCTCTCAAATACACTCGCACAAATGTGCAAGCGTGTTTAAGGGATGTTTTACTTTTATAGTTAGTTCAACTCATAGATGGAGATATAAAATGAGCGTATTAGTAGGCCGTCCGGCTCCTGATTTTACTGCAGCAGCTGTATTAGGTTCTGGCGAAATCGTAGATAGCTTTAACTTAACTGCAGCCATCAAAGGCAAGCCTGCAGTGGTATTTTTCTATCCACTTGACTTCACTTTCGTTTGTCCATCAGAGTTGATCGCTTTTGATCACCGCATGGAAGAGTTCACTAAGCGTGGTGTTGAAGTGATCGGTGTGTCTATCGATTCTCAATTCACTCACAACGCATGGCGTAACACCCCAGTAGAAAAAGGTGGTATTGGCCAAGTGAAATACACTTTAGTTGCTGACGTTAAACACGACATCTGTAAAGCATACGATGTTGAGCATCCAGAAGCTGGCGTGGCTTTCCGTGGTTCATTCCTGATCGACAAAGAAGGTATGGTACGTCACCAAGTGGTTAACGATCTGCCATTAGGCCGTAACGTTGACGAAATGCTGCGTATGATCGACGCACTGCAATTCCACGAAGAGCACGGTGATGTTTGCCCTGCAGGTTGGGAAAAAGGCGACAAAGGTATGAACGCAAGCACTGAAGGTGTTGCGGCTTATTTAGCTGAAAACGCAAGCTCTCTGTAATTTGTAAACCTTTAGTTAGGTAAAAAGAAAGCTGCCAAATGGCAGCTTTCTTGTTTTAGGCAATTGTTGGTAAAGCTATGCTTCGCTATCCGAATCATCAGGTTCGTTGGTGGCTAAGAGTGGCCAGCCACCTAAAGATTTCCAGCGGTTGACGATATAACAAAAGAGTTCAGCAGTGCGCTCGGTATCGTAGAGTGCAGAATGGGCTTCTTTATTGTCAAAAGGGATGCCTGCCATAATACAGGCTTTTGCTAATACCGTATGGCCAATCGCTAATCCTGCCAACGTCGCGGTATCAAAAGTGGCAAACGGATGGAATGGAGAGCGTTTTAAGTCACAACGTTCAATAGCCTTACTCACAAAGCCATGATCGAAGGCCGCATTGTGCGCCACAATAATACTACGGTGACAATCAGATGCCTTTTGGGCTTTTTTAACGGCTTTAAATATTTCTAAAAAGGCTTCTTTTTCGCTGACCGCACCGCGTAATGGATTGGTGGGATCGATACCATTAAAAGCCAGCGCCTCGGGTTCTAAATTTGAACCCTCAAAGGGCTCAATGTTGAAATGCAGGGTTTTATCAATCCCGAGCACACCTTCATCATCCATTTTCAGTAGCGTGACGGCTATTTCCAGCAACGCATCGGTTTGAGAGTTGAAGCCCGCGGTTTCGACATCTATCACTACCGGAAAGTAGCCACGAAATCGGTGTTTCAATTTGTTTGCGTCGCAAATATCGCTCATTAAAGTACCCAAGAAAAATCACAGGGCGCTATTATGCTTAATGAACTAGGATGTGTCATGTTTGATTGCTAGTTTTATGAGCTAAAGGAACTAAAAAGTTTGCCGATAAAACCTCGTAACCGAATAAACACGAGTAAGGGCTATGTGGCGAAAACTGATATTAGTATCAATTTTATGCGTTCCAGCAACTGCAATGGCAGAGTTGCGCCACTATGTGGCCTCTTTGGGTGAATCCCAATGGCGAGTCAGTCAAAATAGTCCGATCGTGTGCCGTCTTGAGCATGATATTCCTTCCTACGGTAAAGCGATTTTTACCAGTGAAGCGGGTAAGCAATTAAATCTCAATTTCACTTTGGATATGTGGGTAAAACCTGATCAAGTGACCCAAGCCAAGTTGATGAGCCGAGCTCCCAAATGGCGACCAGGTGTGGTGTCAAAAGAAATCACTTCGTTACGTTACCAAAAGTATTTTAATGGTGAAGTGCCTAAACGCGCCGCGTGGTCCATGTTAAACGAGCTAAGCCGTGGTATGGAGCCGACATTTTACTATGCCGATTGGTATGATGAGTCCAATAAAATTGCTGTAGGGCTGTCGGCAGCGAATTTTGGCCGAAAATATGCTGAGTTTAAGGCGTGTTTATCGCACCTATTGCCTTATAGCTTTGAAGATATTGCTTTTACCGTGCTTAATTATGATGAAGGGGGAACGGATTTAACTCGCTTCTCACAGCAACAGCTTACGCGAATACAGGAATATTTGTCCTACGATCCAGATGTAGAATTAGTATTAGTCGATGCTTATACCGATAGTTATGGTGGTCGTTCAGTGAATCAGAAAGTCTCGGACAAACGCGCTGAATCGGTAAAAGATTTCTTTGTCTCAAGTGGTATTCCGCAAGATCGAATTGTGACTGTGGGTCACGGCGAGCGGCGTCACGTGGCTTCAAATGATGATATTGAGGAAAGGGCGCTAAACCGCCGAGTTGTGATCCGCATTAGTAAGCCCCTCTAAATCAAAGCTTAACCTAACAATGCCAAGTCTACTGACTTGGCATTGTTGTTTATTGACGCTGTTTGTATTCACCTCAAAATACTATGGCAATCTGTTGATTTAGATGGCAACACGCAGATAAGCGTCATTTATTGAGAGGCTCCAGTGGTTTTTATGTAACAAAAAATACTGAACGCCGATAAGTGTCGCTTGATGTTTGATTCTGGGTAAAAAAAAGCCCGCTTAATCTAAGCGGGCCGCAAAATAATGCATTTGCAATCAACAAATTGAAGGAAGGAAGTCAAGCATAAGAACCAGGGATGAACTGAAGTACCTAAAAGACATCAGTTTAAAAGTTCTTTGTTTTCAATATCCACTAGAGGATATCTCCTGAAAACAAGCACATTTTAGAGTGTTGTTATTTGGCTAGCAAACGAGAAAAATTGCCTCGATACATTAGCAAAACTAATGATTGATTAAGTGATCTGCCTCACTTAAGTCACTATTTTGCATGATTAATAACTTGTCAGTCATAATTACTGCATAAAAATACACTTCAATAAGCTCATCATTGCTACCAGTTTGTTAAATCTTTCTTGTTCGCGAGAAAACCTCATCTTTTGCTACAGCATTGCCATGAAAAATTTTGCTTGTATAGTACTTGCTGCAAAAGAGCGTTAAGCCGGACATCACCAAAAGGACGATAAAAGATGGCATTAAGATTTCGCCTTGCCCAGCAAGGTTTATTAGTGGCCACATTGGGCATGGCATTGGTCGCCTGCCAGAGTGGCAATACGCCAGAAGAGGCCGCACAGCAGGTCAGCGCAAACAAATTGGTTTACCCTGAAACGAGAAAAGACGCTTTAGTCGACACTCTTCACGGTGTTGCGGTGGCGGATCCTTACCGTCATCTTGAAGAAAACACGCCAGAAACCGAAAGCTGGGTAAAAGAACAACAGGCCTTTGGTCAGGCTTACTTGGCGAAGATCCCCAACAAACAAGCCGTGGTTGACCGTATCACTGAACTGTGGAACTACGAGAAGATTTCAGCCCCCTTCGAGAATGGCGATAACCAGTTTTATTACCGTAACGATGGTTTACAAGCGCAATCGGTCCTTTATGTAAAAGGCAAAGATGGCGTTGAGAAAGCCGTGCTCGATCCAAATAGCTTCTCAGCCGATGGTACCGTGGCGTTGTCTGGTGTATCGGTAAGTAATGACGGTAAGATTTTAGCCTATGGAGTGTCTAAGTCAGGCTCTGACTGGCAGCAGTGGCAGTTTATTGATATTGCCACGGGTAAAAAGCTTAAAGATGAACTCAACTGGATTAAATTCTCCAGCGCGGTATGGGATAAGGAAAACCAAGGGGTTTTCTATGCCCGTTACGATGCGCCAGCGGGTGGGGATTTACTGGCCGATGTGAACTTTAATCAAAAAGTGTATTACCACAAATTAGGCACAGATCAGCGCCAAGATTTATTGATTTACGAACGCCCACAAAACAAAGATTGGGGATTTGGCATCGATGTGTCTGAGCAGGGCGAATATTTACTGCTGTCGATTTCGCAGGGTACGGACAAACGTAATCGCTTTTTCTATAAATCACTGTTTGAACCTAAAGCACAGGTGGTGGAATTAATCCTTAACCTCGAAGCAGAGTATGAGTTTTTAGGTAATGACGGTTCGGTATTTTATTTTAAAACCGATTTAGATGCGCCTAACGGTAAAGTGATTGCCATTGATACCCGTAATAGCGAGAAATCGCAGTGGCAAACCATTATTCCTGAATCAAAAGATCCCATTAATAAAGTCGCCATTATCAATGACCATTTAGTCGTCAGCTATTTACACGATGTATTGGGACAATTATCGATTTTCAGTATGGGCGGCCAAAAGCGTCAAGATGTCACTTTACCAGGTAAAGGTAATGTCGCCGGGCCTTTCGGTAAGGCGAGCAAAGACTATTTCTACTATGTCTTTAACAGCTATATTCAACCCGAAACCACCTATAAGTTCGATTTTAAAACAGCGCAGTCGACCGTTGTTGCGAAACCTCAGGTGTCATTTAATCCCGATAATTATGTGTCTGAGCAAGTGTTTTATACCAGCAAAGACGGTACTCGCGTCCCGATGATGCTGTCCTATAAGAAAGGTCTTGTGAAGAATGGCCAAAATCCAACGTTACTCTATGCCTACGGTGGTTTCGCGATTTCGATGACGCCGCGTTTTAGCCCTGCCAACATCGCATGGTTAGATATGGGCGGCATTTACGCCGTACCAAGTTTACGCGGCGGCGCGGATTATGGTGAAAGCTGGCATCAGGCAGGTATGTTCGATAAAAAGCAAAATGTGTTTGATGACTATTTTGCCGCTGCCGAATACCTGATCAACGAAAAATACACCAACACTACAAAGTTAGGCGCTTATGGCCGCAGTAATGGCGGTTTATTGATGGGCGCCGCGGTGACGCAACGTTCTGAGCTGTTTGCTGCCGTACTACCAGCAGTGGGTGTGCTGGATATGCTGCGCTTCCATAAGTTTACCATTGGTTGGGCTTGGACCAGTGAATATGGCAGTGCAGATAATGCAGAGCAGTTCCCGGCATTATTAGCTTATTCGCCTTACCATAATGTTAAAGCGCAGGCTTATCCTGCAACTATGGTGATGACGGCTGATCACGATGATCGTGTGGTGCCGCTACACAGCTTTAAATTTGCCGCCATGATGCAAGAAAAACAGCAGGGCGATAAACCCGTGATAATGCGCATTGAGTCTAATGCCGGACATGGTGCGGGTAAACCAACCGCGATGAAGATCGACGAGTTTGCCGATATTTATAGCTTCCTGTGGCAAAGCTTTGGTTTGGCACTACCGCAAACCCTTGCAAAATAGCTAACTATGTTAATTAAATGGGGTCGTTTGACCCCATTATTATTTACAAATCCCTCAATTGCGTTGAAACCCCTGCTATCCCTATCTATATCTTCATCGGGTCATTCACAAGTCTTGTTTCCCTAGGTATAGTAGCGTCAATTTTTCAACCAAAATCTACTGATTTCGCATGACGTTTAATTGGCCCATTTCAGTCTATTACGAAGATACCGACGCAGGTGGCGTTGTCTATCATTCGAACTATCTCAATTTTTTTGAGCGAGCACGAACCGAATGGTTAAAAGCCTTAGGCGTAAGTCAGATTGCACTGTTGGCCGATGACACGGCGTTTGTGGTTAAGCGGGCGGAATTGGATTTTAAAAAAGCCGCACGTTTTGAACAGAACCTTATTGTAGAAACTAAGGTCATAGAGTTGAAAAAGGCCTCGTTGGTATTTCATCAACGTTTGGTTGATCATCTGGGAGACTGTTATTGTGAAGGCACAGTGCTAGTAGCCTGTGTAGCCTTATCACGTATGCGGCCCCGAGCTATCCCCTTAAATATTGTGCAGGAGTTTGACAGTGCAAGCTGATATGTCGATTGTCGGGTTATTTTTACAAGCCAGTTTATTAGTGAAATTTGTTATGTTCACTTTACTTTGCTTGTCTGTAATGTCTTGGACGGTGATCTTACAACGCCGTAGTTTATTGACATCTGCAAAAAATAAATCGGCAAAATTTGAAGATAAATTTTGGTCAGGCGTCGATTTAAATCGTCTGTATAAAGAATTGTCGGCTCGTCCAGATAATACGGGCTTAGAGTCATTATTTGTGACGGGTTTTAAAGAATATTCACGTCTGAATAAATTAAATAGCAAAGTGCCTGATGCGGTTATGGATGGTACTTCGCGGGCGATGCGTGTGACCTTATCCCGTGAATTAGAAAAGTTAGAAGCTAGCTTACCGTTATTGGCAACCATTGGTTCGACTAGCCCTTATATCGGTTTGTTTGGTACGGTATGGGGTATTATGAATTCATTTATCGCAATTGGCTCGATGGAAAACGCAACATTAGCCATGGTAGCGCCAGGTATTGCAGAAGCACTGATTGCTACCGCTATGGGTCTGTTTGCGGCAATTCCAGCAGTTATCGCTTATAACCGTTTTGCGACTCAGGTTGAAAAGCTGGAAATCGGTTACGCTAACTTTATGGAAGAGTTTTCTAGCATCCTGCATCGCCAAGCATACAGTGAGAAGGAAGGCGTATAATGCAAGTCGGTTATCAGCGTAAACGTCGTCGCCCTGTTGCCGAAATCAACGTGGTGCCTTACATCGACGTCATGCTCGTGTTGCTGATTATTTTCATGGTAACAGCGCCGATTGTGACCCAAGGGGTGAAAGTGGAGCTGCCGCAAGGTGCGGCCGAAGTACTACCCGCGGATAGTAAGCCGCCGGTTGTGGCGTCTATTGATGCCGACGGTACTTATTTTCTTAATCAGGGCGGTTCCAATAACGAAGAAATGGAATTGGAAGAGTTAGCCACCGCCGTGGCGGCGATTATGGTGACTGAGCCTGAACGTCCTGTGGTGGTTAAAGCCGATAGAACTATTCCTTACGATAACGTGATCCAATTGATGGTGACCTTGCAACAGGCAGGCGTTCCCTCAGTCGGTTTGATGACGGATTCACCCAAGGAGAAATAGGTGGCGGATAATTCAAATGTTGCATTACCTCTGTCAATTTCAGCAGGTATTCATATTGGCGTGATAATTATTCTGGCCATTGGCATAGATTTCACCCATAAACCTGAACCTGTGCAACAAGTTAGCGCCCCTGCAGTAAAAGCTGTTATGGTTGATCAGCAACAAGTCGCTAATCAAGTTGAAAAGCTAAAGCAGGAAAAGCGCGATACAGAGCGTCGAGAACGTGAGCGCCAAGCCGAACTTGAACGCAAAGCACAGGAAGCAAAGCAAGCCCGTGAGCGTGAACAAGCACAGTTGAAGAAACTGGCGGAAGAACGTAAGCAGCAAGAAATTGAGACCCAAAAGGCCAATGATGCCGCGAAAGCCGCGCAGGTGAAGCAGCAACAGGAAAAGGAAAAAGCACAAAAAGCCGAAGCCGATCGCAAGCAGAAGGAGCAAGAACGTAAACTTGCTGAAGATGCAGCCCAAAAAGCCGCGGAAAAACGTAAAGTAGAAGAGGCCGCTGCCGCGAAAGCTGAGGCAGACCGTAAGCAGAAAGAAACCGAAGCCAAGGCAAAGGCTGAGGCAGACGCTAAAGCCAAAGCAGAGGCAAAAGCCAAGGCTGATGCAGAGGCGAAAGCAAAAGCCGAAGCTAAGGCAAAAGCAGATGCTAAGGCGAAAGCGGATGCTGAAGCCCGTGCTCAGCAGGAGCAGGAAATGGCTGATGCGTTAGCCGCCGAGCAGGCAGCCTTATCGCAAACCATGAATAAGCAGATGCAAACGGAAGTCGGTAAGTATACCGCGATGATTAAATCAACGATTCAGCGTAACCTTGTGGTTGATGAATCGATGCGTGGTAAAACGTGTACCGTTTCTGTGCGTTTAGCGAATGATGGATTTGTGATTAGCAGTCAGACACAAGGTGGTGATCCGAATGTGTGTCGTGCAGCTAAAGCGGCGATTTTAAAAGCGGGTAAGTTACCAGTGTCTCCAGACCCTGCGGTATATAACTTGATGAAAGAAATTAACTTAATCGTTGAACCAACGTTTAATTAAAGGAGTCCCATGAAAATTTTGGCAAAATGGTTAGCATTGGCAGTTCTGCTTTGCACTATGCCGGCAAAAGCGGCGCTGGATATTGTGATTACCGAAGGTGTGGATGCGGCGCGACCAATCGCTGTGATGCCATTCCAATGGCAAGGTGCTGGTGCGCCACCACAGGCGATTGCCGATGTGGTTATGTCTGACTTAGTGCGCAGCGGTACGTTTAAACCTTTAGATGAATTAGGGTTACCTCAACGTGGTATTGGAGCCTTAGCACAGTTTGATGCCAATGCTTGGGCTAATGTTAGTGCAGAAGCCGTTGTGGTTGGTTCGGTTAAGCCTTACGGCACGGATCAGTTTTTGGTGAGCTTTGATCTTATTGATTTGGTTAAAGCACAAAACCAAGCACTGAAAGGTCCTGCAAGTCCAACTGAATTTTTGATGGATAGTCGTCAGACAGTGATTTCTGCGACCCAGTTTCGTCAGTATGGCCACCGTATAAGTGATATCGTTTATGAAAAATTGACCGGTATTCGTGGTGCGTTTTTAACGCGCATTTCTTATGTATTGGTTAACCACAGTCAAAAAGCGGCTTATTCATTAATGATTGCTGACTATGATGGTTACAATGAGCAGATGTTATTGCGCTCTCCTGAGCCTTTGATGTCACCCGCGTGGTCACCCGATGGCCGTCGTTTAGCTTATGTGAGTTTTGAAAACAAAAAAGCCGAGATTTTTGTTCAGGACCTATACACTCAAGTGCGTACTAAGGTGAGTAGTTTCCCTGGCATTAACGGTGCGCCTTCTTTCTCGCCCGATGGTAAATCATTGGCCGTGACCCTCTCTAAGGATGGTCAACCTGAGATTTATGTCATTGATATTGCCACTAAGGCGATTAAACGTATTACCAACCACTATTCCATCGATACTGAGCCTTCTTGGTATCCTGATGGCAAGTCATTGTTGTTTACCTCCGAGCGTGGTGGTAGACCACAGTTATATCGTGTAGATTTAAATTCAGGCAAAGTGACCCGTGAAACCTTTGAAGGTGAATGGAATTTAGGTGGTTCAATTACCCCTGATGGTCGCAGCATGATTTTTGTGAATCGCACAAATGGTAAATTTAATATTGCACGTATGGATTTAAGTACGCGCTTTATGCAGGTGCTGACATCGACACGTTTGGACGAGTCTCCAAGTGTGGCCCCTAATGGTACTATGGTGATTTATGGCACTACGTATCAAGGCAAGCAAGTTTTAGCAGCTGTTTCTACGGACGGACGCTTTAAAGCGAGATTACCGGT
Source organism: Shewanella sp. DNRA4 (assembly GCF_012843185.1). Classification (NCBI taxonomy): domain Bacteria; kingdom Pseudomonadati; phylum Pseudomonadota; class Gammaproteobacteria; order Alteromonadales; family Shewanellaceae; genus Shewanella; species Shewanella sp. DNRA4. The sequence continues at coordinate 172,004 of NZ_JABAIP010000012.1, read as the reverse complement.
AGGTCAGGGCGAGGTGAAATCACCTTCTTGGTCTCCGTTTCTCTAGTGTATTAGTTTGATTTATTAACATTTAATTTTATAAGGAACAAGTAATGGATCTGAACAAGTTGTTAAAAGCTATGTTGGTAGCACTTCCAATTATGGCTATTAGTGCGTGTAGCTCAACTTCTGAATCAGAAACTGATGCTATGGGCTCTACAAGTGGTTCTGGTAGTGAACTCAATGGTGGTGTTCAAACGGGCGGTATTGGTGGAATGTTGTCGCCTGAAGAGCAACAACGTCAGCAACTCGAGCAGTTGAGAAAAGAGCACATTATTTACTTCGATTTCGACCGCAGTGAAGTTCAAACTGAATATGCAGCTGTCCTCGAAGCCCATGGTACTTATTTAGTTGAGCACCCAAGTGTTCGTGTATTGATTGAAGGTCATGCCGACGAGCGTGGCACGCCAGAATACAACATCGCACTGGGTGAGCGTCGTGCTAAAGCTGTTGCTAAATACTTACAAGGCATGGGTGTACAACCAAGCCAAATGAGCATCGTAAGCTATGGCGAAGAGAAGCCACTTGACTTCACTCGTACCGATGAAGGTTTTGCTAAAAACCGTCGTGCAGTTTTAGTTTACTAAGATTGAATTACGGAGAGTAACGAGATGAAACGTGCCGTCTTAATTACGGCAATGTTCTTCGGAGCAGGAGCTGCAATTGCAGCTCCTGCTCCTGTTGAAGACCTTGCTGGTGGTTCAGGTGATGACAGACTTGCTCGTTTAGAGCGCATTGTAAAATCGAGACAACAAAGCGAAATTGATATGCAGCGCCGTCTGGATACTTTGCAGCAAGAAGTTCTCGACTTACGTGGTTTGACTGAACAACAAAATTATCAAATAGAGCAGATGCAGCAACGCCAGCGTCAGCTTTATGATGAAATTGCTAATTTATCTTCTAAAGCAGCGACTCCAGCCGCTTCAGTGGCTTCCACTCCTGCCGCTGCAGCAGCAACCGCGAATGCGGCCGCCAGTAGTTTAAGTGAAACGGCCAGCTACGAAAGTGCAGTTAATCTTGTGCTGAAAGAGCGTAAGTATGATGATGCAATCCCAGCCTTTCGCGCTTTCATTAAACAATATCCAGATTCAGTTTATGCCGCCAATGCTAATTATTGGTTAGGACAATTGCTGTTTAATAAAAGTGAGTTTGCTGAAGCTAAGCAAGTTTTCAATACGGTCGTGACCCGTTTTAGTGATTCCAACAAACGTGGTGACAGTTTAGTGAAGCTTGGCATGATCGCAGAGAAAATGGGCGATAAAGCAGGTGCAACTCAATATTACCAACAAGTAGTAAAAGACTACGCCAATAGCGCTGCAGCACGCATTGCTCAGCAACAACTGGCTGCAATTAAAGCGTAATTAACTAAAAAACATACTCTTAGTCTGTTTTTCATGCAAACGACAAAAAATTGGGAATTTACGCTTGCATGGGGAAATGAAAAAGGTATTATAGGCGCCCTCGGAACGGCGAGGTCGTTCGGGGCGCAAAATACCAGTATATGGGTCGTTAGCTCAGTCGGTAGAGCAGTTGGCTTTTAACCAATTGGTCGAAGGTTCGAATCCTTCACGACCCACCACTTACTCTAGTAAATAGAATAAGTTAACGGTATTTGAAGTGTAGTAGATTAGATGGGTCGTTAGCTCAGTCGGTAGAGCAGTTGGCTTTTAACCAATTGGTCGAAGGTTCGAATCCTTCACGACCCACCACTTTTCTGGAAGTGTAAAATTCAGAATCCTTAGATGGGTCGTTAGCTCAGTCGGTAGAGCAGTTGGCTTTTAACCAATTGGTCGAAGGTTCGAATCCTTCACGACCCACCACTTTTCTGAAAGTGTAAAACTCAGAGTATTTAGATGGGTCGTTAGCTCAGTCGGTAGAGCAGTTGGCTTTTAACCAATTGGTCGAAGGTTCGAATCCTTCACGACCCACCACTTTTCTGGAAGTGTAAAATTCAGAATCCTTAGATGAGTCGTTAGCTCAGTCGCTTATGTTATAAAGCTAGGGCAGTTGGCTTTTAACCAATCAATCGAATGGTTTAAATCCTTCATGATTCACCACTTACTGAAGTGTAAAATCAGCGTTCACTAGATGGGTCGTTAGCTCAGTCGGTAGAGCAGTTGGCTTTTAACCAATTGGTCGAAGGTTCGAATCCTTCACGACCCACCACTTTTCTGGAAGTGTAAAATTCAGAATTCTTAGATGAGTCGTTAGCTCAGTCGCTTATGTTATAAAGCTAGGGCAGTTGGCTTTTAACCAATCAATCGAATGGTTTAAATCCTTCATGATTCACCACTTACTGAAGTGTAAAATCAGCGTTCACTCGATGGGTCGTTAGCTCAGTCGGTAGAGCAGTTGGCTTTTAACCAATTGGTCGAAGGTTCGAATCCTTCACGACCCACCACTTACTGAAGTGTAAAATCAGCGTTCACTCGATGGGTCGTTAGCTCAGTCGGTAGAGCAGTTGGCTTTTAACCAATTGGTCGAAGGTTCGAATCCTTCACGACCCACCACTCTTTATCTCTTCTAGTAAAAATCTTCTTTCGCTATTCATCACTAAAAATCTTAATTTCACTGCATTTTCTAGTTTGCTCATAGACTTGTTGTCAGTTTTGCTCACGTGTTAAATGGTCCATATTGGCTGCAGATAAATAATAACAACTGGGGAAACATAAAATGGAACAAGCAAAATTGAGGTTGCTTTACTCTGCAACATTATTGATGTAACAACTGATGCAAAAGTAAAAAAGGAGACCTCAGGTCTCCTTTTTATCTCGTATTAGGGTTAACCTAACAGATTGTTATCACGAACATATTGTTCGAAATCGGTGCAACCACCTACGTGTTTTTCATCAACGAATATCTGGGGCACCGTTTCGACTGGCTTGCCGACAGTCTTCTCGAGATCCGCTTTAGAAATCCCTTCGGCGTGGATATCTACATATCTAAATTTAAAGTCATCACGTTTTTCAACGAGTTGCTCTGACAGTTGTACTGCTCGCACGCAATAAGGACAGCCAGGACGGCCAAAAATAACAACGTACATAATAGCTCCTTAGGATTACTTTAAGCGTTTTATACCATAGCGCTAACCGAATTGATAATGTCAGATGTGTTTATTTTCAGTTTGATAGCGCCCTTGGTAATCGAAATAGCTTTCGAGCAGATCCCAGCCTTTTTTGTGCTTTTTCAGCAGTAACAGATCTGGCATCCGAAAGGCGGCACTATCGGCAATCAGCTCAGACACTTTTTTGTATTGCTTAGGTTTAATGCCTGGCGTGCGACTATGGGGGAAAATAAACAGCGCATACAAGGCACGCCATTGGGCGGGTGTTTGCAGCTTAAAGTGCCGATTAAACTCATTTCCGTCAATGTCTAGATATTGCACCTTAAGATCGCCTGCATCATCCATTAACGTCATATGCTGGCAGCGGAACAGATGATGGTGTTGCTTATTCAATACTTGCTTAAGGCGTTTATCGGGGTCGATTAAGGTCGAATGGCAATGCTGGCAAATACGCGCCGCAATGTCGTTCTCTTGTCCGCAATCGGGACAGGATTTAGACCTAAATCGAAAGTCACATTGTTGCTTTTGCCCATGATGCTCGACAATGCCCTGACAGCGACGGCCAAAGTGCTCGATAATATCGCCATCCTTGTCGGTTAATCCCCAAAAGATATTGGCAAACTGGCAGACAGGGCAATGCACTTGTACCGGAACCGACTTACTATTGGGCTTAGCTTGGCCGACTTCTGGAAAATACAAATCATAACCATTGGCCGCGTAATCAATCACTAAACAATCTTTTTTACCTTCACAGATCCTAAGGCCTCGGCCAATCATTTGCTGAAACAAACTCACCGATGCGGTGGGGCGTAAAATCGCAATCAAATCCACATGGGGCGCATCGAAGCCAGTGGTTAATACCGCCACGTTGACGAGGAACTTAAGCTCCCTCGCTTTAAAGCGCTCGATAAGCTCATCACGTTCATTATCTGGCGTTTGCGCCGTGATGATTGCCGTTTGTTCGCAGTGTTCCTTGTTAAGCTGGCTGACAATTTCTTCTGCATGGCGCACGGTCGCGGCAAAAATAATGATCCCTTGGCGATGATGACTCAGTTCAATCAGTTGCTTCACAATCGCCGTTGTGGCGCGCCCAGCGTGGTTCAGCAGCGCATTAACTTGGGCCTCGGGATATTCGCCATTGTCATTGGGTTTGATTCGGCTGAAGTCATATTGGGCACTTAACCCATCGAACAAGGTGGGCGCAGTTAAATAGCCTTGCTTAATCAGCGGACGGATGGGAAGCTCGAAAATACACTGCTCGAAGACCCCAAGCTCGGGCGAGCCGACTTTGCCGTGGTAGTGGCGTTTATAAATCCAGCCAGTGCCCAGTCGATAAGGGGTGGCAGTCAGGCCTAATAATTTGAGCTTTGGATTACGCTGCTGTAAATGACTTAATATCTGCTGATATTGGCTGGTTTTTTCGAGGCTGACTCTGTGGCATTCATCGATAATCACTAGCGAGAAGGGCTCATCGAATTGAGTTAAGGCGCGCACGGCGGACTGGATACTGGCCACGACGGTTTTGCCGTCAGTCGATTTTTGATTTAACCCAGCGGAGTAAATGCTGGCCTCAGTCGTCAGTAATCCCACCTTTTGCGCGTTTTGGGCAACCAGTTCCTTCACATGGGTTAAAACGAGCACTCGTCCTCTGGCGATGCGGGCAAGCTCGGCAATAACGATACTTTTCCCGGCACCCGTGGGTAGGACTAACACGGCGGAATCGGTGCTTTTTTTGAAATGCGCGATGGCGGCATCGACGGCTTGTTGCTGATAATCCCTGAGGGTAACGCTTGGGCTGGAATTAACTGACACGCTGCTAGCTATTCTTGGTCGACTGAGTTTAGCGCCAAGCTTAACACAGAACAAAAAAAATGCCCCTTGGTTGGAGGGGCAACTAAGAGAAAGGGGCAATCAGGCACTTTCTCAACAGGGTTTACTTGATTAAAAGGAACACTTGCTAAAACGGACAGGTGTTCAAATGAACAGGGGCTAAAGCCACACTTAACCGTGATAAATCACGATTAAGTGTGGGACAACGATTACTCGTTGCGATTCAAGCGAGTTTCAATCAAGGTTTCAATCACAGCTGGGTCGGCCAGTGTTGATGCATCCCCTAAATTGGTTACTTCGTTCGCGGCAATCTTACGCAGGAAGCGGCGCATGATTTTGCCTGAACGTGTCTTAGGCAATCCTGTTGCCCACTGGATAAGATCCGGTGTTGCTAAGGCGCCAATTTCCTTGCGAACCCATTGGCGCAGCTCTTGGCGAAGTTCTTCGCTTTCTTCTGTGCCGCGGGTTAAGGTCACATAAGCGTAAATACCTTGGCCTTTAATATCATGGGGATAGCCCACAACAGCAGCTTCAGCGACCAGTTCGTGTGACACCAGTGCACTTTCCACTTCGGCGGTACCTAATCTGTGACCTGAGACGTTAATCACGTCGTCCACACGGCCAGTGATCCAGTAATAACCGTCTTCATCGCGGCGAGCGCCGTCACCAGTAAAGTACATGCCACGGAAGGTTTTAAAATAGGTCAGTACGAAGCGTTCATGGTCACCATATACGGTACGCATTTGGCCTGGCCATGAGTCGAGCAGCACTAAGTTTCCTTCGGTTGCGCCTTCTAAAATGTTACCCATGTTGTCCACGAGCGCCGGTTGTACCCCAAAGAAAGGACGAGTCGCCGAGCCGGGCTTAGTATCAGTTGCGCCTGGCAGTGGGGTGATCAAAATACCGCCTGTTTCAGTTTGCCACCAAGTATCGACAATCGGGCAATGCTCGTGGCCGATGACCTCGTGGTACCAACGCCAAGCTTCTGGGTTGATGGGTTCGCCTACAGAGCCCATGATGCGCAGTGAGCTGCCATCGTACTTATCAAAATGTTGTTTACCTTCGGCCATTAGTGCACGAATAAGCGTTGGTGCAGTATAGAGAATATTGACTTTATGGCGGTCAATCATCTCGCCTAAACGCGCAGGGCTTGGGTGGTTAGGAACACCTTCGTGGATGAGCACCGTTGCGCCGTTGGCAAGCGGGCCATATACCATATAGGAGTGACCAGTAATCCAACCCACATCAGCAGTACACCAGTAGATCTCACCGGGTTTGTAATCGAACACATACTCGTGGGTCATGGAGGCATACACCATATAACCACCAGTAGTGTGCAATACGCCCTTTGGATTACCCGTTGAACCTGAGGTATAGAGTAAGAACAGCGGATCTTCTGCGCCCATTTCTTCGACAGCGCAATGTTCGGATGCGGTTTCAACCAGTGAATGCCACCACACATCGCGACCTTCTACCCAGTCAATCTTGCCGCCAGTGCGTTGAAGCACAATGACTTTCTCAACACTGGTCACATCGGGATGTTTTAACGCATCGTCGATGTTGCGTTTGAGCGGAATGGCGCGGCCACCACGCATACCTTCATCGGAGGTGATGACGATTTTGGATTTACCATCGATAACCCGAGAGGCGATAGAATCGGGTGAGAAACCACCAAAAACAACGGAATGCACAGCACCAATGCGAGCACAGGCCAGCATCGCGATGGCGGCTTCTGGCACCATTGGCATATAAATCGTGACGATATCGCCACGGCGTACGCCTTGGCTGCGTAGCGCGTTGGCAAATTTACATACTTGAGTGTGCAGTTCACCGTAGGTGATTTTGCGTTGTTCGTTGGCGTTATCGCCTTCCCAAATAATGGCGACGCGGTCGCTGTGCTCCGCCAAATGGCGATCAAGACAGTTTGCCGATGCGTTTAGGGTGCCGTCATAGAACCAGTTAATCGATAAATTATGATCGTCAAAAGTGGTTTTTTTGATTTTAGTGTATGGCTTTATCCAATCGATACGTTTGCCGTGCTCTCTCCAGAAACCCTCTGGATTGACAATCGACTCTTGGTACATTGTTTTATATTGATCGTTATTTACAAGTGCATTGGCAGCGATATTGCCGGAGACTTTGTAGAGAGACTGCGAGCTCATAGGGCTTCCCTTTCGAAAAATTGCGTGGTCTGAGTATGGTATGCAAGAGGGAGTCAACTCCATTAGACCTTGGTCTAGTTTTAAAATTTCCTTTATATTTAGGCTGTTGCACTCGAAAATCTGGCTAGATTTCAGCCATTATTTATCGCACAATAATGGAAAAAAGAGCAAAAATATGAATCTCACCTTAGTCGTCGCCGTTATTGCTATTTGTTATGTATCACTTTTATTCCTTTTAGCCTGGGGGGCGGAGCGCTGGTTTAGCGGCGTGACCAAGAAGCTGCAAGTGGTCATTTATGGCTTAAGCTTGGCGGTTTATTGTTCTTCTTGGAGTTTTTTAGGCACGGTTGGACAGTCGGCTAAGGATTTTTGGTCGTTCATTCCGATTTTTATCGGCCCAATTCTTATCTTCACCTTAGGGTTTGGCATGTTGCGCAAGATGGTCCTCGTGTCCAAGGCGCAAAATATTACCTCGGTCGCCGACTTTATTGCTGCCCGTTACGGTAAATCGCAAACCTTGGCGGCCATTGTTACCCTGATAGCGTTGTTTGGCATCATGCCTTATATTGCGCTGCAACTTAAGGCGATGGTGTTCAGCCTAAATCTATTTCAACCCGCGGATGACCCCTTAAATGGCATTATGATTGCGCTACTGATCACCGCGCTGTTAGCCATTTTTGCCATTCTTTTTGGCACTCGTAAGCTCGATGCTACCGAGCATAATCCCGGGATGATGCTGGCTATCGCGTTCGAATCCTTAGTTAAACTCGCGGCATTTTTGCTGGTAGGGATGGTGATTAGCTTTGGCGTATTTGACGGGTTTGGCGATATTTGGCAGCAGGCGAGTGATAAAGCGTTAATTCATAACCCAAACCCCCGTATTGAAACCTTGATGCCTGAACTGCTTGTCGGCATGGCGGCATTTTTGTGTATGCCGCGCCAATTCCATGTAATGGTAGTTGAGTGCGCCGATGAGTCGGTTCTTTCTAAAGGGCGTTGGTTGTTTCCGCTGTATTTGGCCTTATTTGGTCTATTTGTCGGGCCACTGGCATTAGCGGGTAAATTGATCTTGGGCGATAGCGTTGCAGCTGATACCTATGTGATTAATTTACCGCTTGCGTTAGATCATCCGCTGCTGGCGGTGATTGCGCTGTTAGGTACCTTATCTGCGGCGACGGGGATGGTGATTGTGGCCGTGGTGACAATCAGTGTTATGGTGAGTAACGAATGGCTCGTCCCTGTGATGTTACGTACTGGCAATATCCGCGAGAAAAACTTCAGCCAGTTTTCGCAGATGCTACTAAATGCCCGCCGCCTCGCGATTATCATCATCCTTGGGTTGGGTTACGGCAGTTATCTGGCGCTGGCTGATAGCGACTCGCTATCGCATCTGGGGATGCTGTCCTTTGGTGCTTTTGCCCAACTTGCACCCGCGTTAGTGGGTGGACTCTACTGGAAACACGGCAATCGTGCAGGGGTGTTTTTAGGACTCAGTGTGGGTTTTAGCTTGTGGTTTTACATCATGCTCAGTGGCATGACGGGTAACCAAAGCCCAGCGACATTAATGTCTAGTAATTTCGACCTATTAGATGCTATTACACCGAATGTGCGTGATGCGCTTACGGCGTTATTTGCCAATATTGCCTGTTATGTGTTGGGCTCGATTTGGTTCAGGGCCGGGGTGGCCGAGCGTATTCAGGCCAGTGCTTTTGTCAGCCCTGGTAAGCTTAAAAATAATGCCAATAAGAAAAGCGGCCCTATCTCGCAGCAGGATTTATTGATCTTAGCCAGCCGCTTTGTGAGTCCAACCCGCGCCTATGAAAGTTTTAGTCGATTCTCTACCGAAGCGGTTAAAAGTGACAGTTGGCATAAGGCCGCGACTCCAGAACTGATTGCTCATACCGAGCGTTTACTCGCTGGCGTGCTCGGCGCTTCGAGTGCTTCTTTAGTTATGGATTCGGTTTTACAAGGTCGTGACTTGGCCTTAGATGAAGTCTTTAGCCTTGTGGATGAAGCCTCATCCAAAATCATGCTTAGTCAAGATATGCTGCGCGGCGCTATCGAGCATGCCTACGAAGGGATGAGCGTGATCGACAGCGACCTTAACTTGGTTGCATGGAACTACAAATATGTCGAGTTATATCAATATCCTGAAGGCTTTTTACAGCAGGGTATGCCTATCAGTGAAGTGATCCGCTTTAATGCCGCCAGAGGTTATTGTGGTGATGGCGATATAGAGCAACAGGTTGAAAAACGTGTGCAGCATATGCGTAATGGCACACCGCATACTTCAGAGCGGCAACGTAAAGACGGTAAAGTGATTAAAATTCAAGGTAATCCCATGCCCGATGGTGGTTTTGTGATGACCTTTACCGACATTACCCAATATCGTGAGCAAGAACGGGCGTTGCTCGAAGCCAATGAAACGCTCGAGTCGCGTGTTAAAGAACGTACCTACGAACTAGCTCTGCTAAATAGTGAGTTACTTGAGGCCAAAGCACAGGAAGAAATGGCTAACGCCTCTAAGAGTCGCTTTTTAGCGGCGGTGGGGCACGATTTAATGCAGCCACTGAATGCGGCAAGATTGTTTACTGCGTCGTTATCCCAATACCCTAATTTGGATCGCGAGGCACGCACCACCTTATCCCATGTGAATAGCTCGCTTAAAACCGCCGGCGAGTTGCTCACCGACTTATTGGATATTTCTAAGTTGGATTCCGGCATGGTCGAAGTGAACCGCCGTGACTTTGCTATATCTGAGCTACTCAATGGTCTGTCGGTCGAATTTGAGGCGATGGCGGCGGACAATCAAATTCGCTTTAAGATGATCCCCTGCAGCGCGACGGTGAATTCTGATCCTTCTTTGCTCAGGCGTGTGCTGCAAAACTTTTTAACCAATGCCTACCGTTATGCCCGCGGAGGACGAGTGCTGTTTGGATGCCGTCATCGCGGCAGCGAATTGGAGATCCAAGTGCTCGATACGGGCTGCGGAATTGATGAGCATGAAACTCATGAAATATTTAAAGAATTTAAACGCTTAAATAATCCACGTAGTAAAAGTGTCAGCGGTTTAGGCTTAGGGTTAGCAATTGCCGATAGGATAAGCCGGGTACTTAACCACAGTATTCAGGTGTCTTCGCAATTGGGGCGTGGCTCGGTCTTTTCCATTACGGTTCCCTTAGGGGAAACCGTGCGCCAGCCGCAGGTGAAGGCATTGCCATCGTTATTACAACCGTTATCAGGGATTAAAGTATTGTGTATCGACAACGAGGAGGCGATTCTTGCGGGGCTTGAGAGCTTACTCAGTCGTTGGCAATGCGAGGTGATTTGTGCCAAGGATTTAGCCGATGCGCGGATTAAGTTAGGCCTTAAAGGCGTGGCGCCCGATATCGTGTTAGCCGATTTTCACTTGGATGATGGTCAAAACGGTGTTGATGCGATGGATGGGATCCGCGCACTCTATGGCAAAGAGTTACCGGGCATTTTAATCACAGCGAACACTCGCAAAGAGCTGGTGGAAGATGTGCAGCGCCGGGGTTATCACTATATGGCCAAAATGATTAAACCCGCGGCGCTGCGGGCATTGATATCAAGCCTGGTCAAAAAGGCTTAATAACTTGCGGCCATGGCGATTAGCCATGGCTGATGCAGATGTTTTGACCTCGACTTACGTCATCCGAAGTGGTTTTCGGTGGTGTAATGGTGGCCGCGACTTGCTTCATCGCTTGGGTGAGTTGGCTGAGCTGCGCCGAACTTATCACATAGGGCGGCATAATATAAATCAGGTTGGCAAAGGGTCTAACCCATACGCCTAGGTCGACAAATTGCTGCTGCAGCGCCGCGGTATTCACCGCTTGGTGCATTTCTAACACACCAACCGCGCCGAGCACGCGCACCTCTTTCACGCTGGGAATATCAATGGCATCGGCAAGCTCGCGCTGCATTTGCTGCTCGATGGCGGCAACCTGTGCTGGCCACTCTTGCTGATTGATTAAATCTAAGCTGGCGCAGGCGGCGGCGCAGGCAAGGGGATTACCCATAAATGTCGGACCATGCATAAAGACGCCGGCGGGTGATTGGCTAATGCCTTGGGCGACGTTATCCGTGCATAAGGTAGCGGCAAGGCTGATATAACCGCCCGTTAAGGCTTTGCCTAGGCAGAGAATGTCAGGCGTGATGCCGGCATGTTCATAGGCAAATAACTTACCGGTTCGGCCAAAACCCGTGGCGATTTCATCGAGAATAAGCAGCACATGATATTCATCACACAGGGCACGTAGGCCGCGTAAATACTCGCTGCTGTAGAAGCGCATTCCCCCTGCACCCTGCATAATCGGCTCGATAATCACGGCGGCAATCTCTTGATGTTGCTCGCGTAAAATGCGCTGCATTGGCGCTAAATCATCTTGGCGTAACGATTCACCAAAGGGCGTTTGCGGCGCGTCGACAAAACACTGTTTTGTGACTGCTTCACCAAACATGGTATGCATGCCACCTTCGGGATCGCAGACACTCATGGCGGCAAAAGTATCGCCATGGTAGCCCTTCTTCACCGTAAGAATGCGCTGTTTTTGGGCCTTTTGCGCTAAAGGTAAATCTTGCCCCTGCCAATATTGCAGCGCCATTTTGATGGCAACCTCAACGGCAATCGAGCCCGAGTCGCACAGAAAGACTTTCGTTAATGGCTCGCAGGTCATCGCCAGCAGTTTTTTGCAGAGTGTAATGGCGGGTTCATGGGTAATGCCACCAAACATGACATGGCTGAGTTGGTGCAATTGCTGCTCCATCGCCGTTAATATTGCCGGATGACCATAGCCATGCACGCAGGCCCACCAAGAGCTGGTGCCATCAATCAGTTTACGGCCATCGACCAATTCCAGCTCGCAGCCTTGGGCACTGTGTACCCCAAAAACAGGAAGTGCACGAGTCATGGAGGTATAAGGGTGCCAAATATGGGTGCTATCAAAATCCAAGTCGAGTAAATTGCGCATAAAAGCTCACAGTGTTGATTGAAAATTAATCAGTGGTAAACCTGTATCACTGGTTGGCGTTGACAGTTTAAGGGCTGAGGTTATCCTAGCCAAGGTAAAATACAAAAATAAAAGGGTGTTCAATGTCGCAGTTGCAAGTTCGTCATGATTGGAAGCGGGAAGAAATCGAAGCCTTATTTGCGCTGCCGATGAATGACTTATTATTTAAAGCCCACAGTATCCACCGTGAAGTGTACGATCCTAACGAAGTGCAGATCAGCCGCTTACTGTCGATCAAAACCGGTGCTTGTCCTGAGGATTGTAAATATTGTCCGCAGAGTGCGCGTTACGACACTGGCCTTGAAAAAGAGCGTCTATTAGCGATGGAAACCGTGCTCACCGAAGCGCGCAGTGCCAAAGCCGCGGGGGCTTCGCGTTTCTGTATGGGCGCCGCCTGGCGTAACCCGAAAGATAAAGACATGCCATACCTTAAGCAAATGGTGCAAGAGGTGAAAGCCCTCGGCATGGAAACCTGCATGACCTTAGGAATGTTAAGCGCCGAGCAAGCCAACGAGTTGGCCGATGCGGGCCTTGATTATTACAACCACAATTTAGATACCTCGCCTGAATACTACGGCGATGTGATCACCACCCGTACCTATCAAAACCGCTTAGATACCTTAAGCCATGTGCGCGCATCGGGCATGAAAGTCTGCTCTGGCGGTATTGTTGGCATGGGCGAAAAGGCCACAGACCGGGCGGGTTTATTGCAACAACTGGCGAATTTACCCCAGCATCCGGATTCTGTGCCGATCAATATGCTAGTTAAAGTGGCCGGTACTCCCTTCGAAAAACTCGATGATTTAGATCCGCTGGAGTTTGTCCGTACCATCGCCGTGGCGCGTATTTTAATGCCTAAGTCCCGTGTGCGTTTATCGGCGGGCCGTGAAAACATGACTGACGAACTGCAGGCCATGTGTTTCTTTGCGGGCGCGAACTCGATTTTTTACGGCTGCAAGTTACTGACTACGCCAAACCCTGAAGAAAGTGACGACATGGGGCTGTTCCGTCGTCTGGGCTTACGCCCTGAGCAGGGCGCAGCCGCGACTATCGATGATGAGCAAGCAGTATTAGCTAAAGCTGCGGCTCACCAAGATAAAGCTGCGTCTCAGTTTTATGATGCGGCTGCGCTATAACCACAGTGTATAAATGCGCTTCATTAAGCGTTGGAGCGCTTTACCTTCTAAAGGATTTATGGCGCTTACGTTTAGCAAGAAAATCCTGAGCAAGAGAATATGAGTTCACCACTCGCGTCAAAACTGGCTTCAAAAATCCGCGCCCGTCAGCAAGCCTTAGCAGGGCAAGGTTTGCTAAGGCAGCGTCAAGCATTATCAACAGATGCCGTGCTAAGCGACGCTGAGCCGCAGTTTTGCTTTGAGGGGCAAACTTATCTTAACTTCAGCAGTAACGACTACTTAGGGCTTTGCCGTGCGCCCGAATTAATTGCGGCGCTACACCGCGGTGCACAGCAATATGGTGTCGGCAGCGGGGCATCGCCACTGGTGACGGGCTACAATGAGGCGCATTTAGCGCTGGAAACCAAGCTGTGCCAGATAACCGGATTTGAGTCAGCGTTACTGTTTAGCTCAGGGTTTAGCGCTAATAGTACGCTCTGTAAAACCCTGTTCGATAAGCAAGATGTTGTGCTGGCGGATAAGCTGGTTCACGCGTCTATTATCGATGGTTTACGCGATAGTGGCGCAGATTTTAAACGCTTTTTGCACAACTCAACTGAGAGTGCGGAGCGGCTGTTAGCCAAAAACACGGTTTCAGCGCTGATCACTGAAAGTGTGTTTAGCATGGATGGCGATATTGCGCCGATTTCGGCGTTATCTGCACTTTGCCGCGCGCATAATGCGTGGTTGATTGTCGATGATGCCCATGGTTTTGGCGTGTCTGATATTTTTAATCAGCCAGCTGCCAACCTTATCGACATCCAGATAGTGACTTTTGGCAAGGCATTAGGCTGTCAAGGCGCAGCAATTCTGGGTAGTCGAGAGTTGATTGCGTTTTTAGTGAGTAATGCGCGGGAATATATTTATTCCACTGCACTGTCACCGGCCAATGCTGCGCTAGCTTTGGCCGCAGTTGAACACTGTGAAGCTCAACCTGAACTTAGGCAAAAGTTGCAGCGTAATATCTCGCTGTTCAAACAGTTATGCCAAGATGCCGATATTCCACTTCTTGGTAGTAATACCGCGATTCAACCTCTGATCATTGGTGATGCCGAGCAAACCTTACTGGTTGCGCAAAAGCTAAAAGCCATGGGGATTTGGGTTGGGGCAATTCGTCCACCAACCGTGCCCGTAGGCTCAGCAAGATTACGTATTACTTTGAGTGCATGCCATAGCGAGGCGGCAATTCGGTGCTGTGTTAAGGGCATTGCGCAAGTGCTGGCCGAAGTTGCACTACCTAGGGTATCTGAGCGTCCTGCGCGATAAGCTAATGTTTTCGATACTGCTTATGGCCGACGATTCGATGCCTTAATCTTGAGAGTTGAAAGATCAGAGTTTGATTTAAAAGTGAGAATAACCAGAGATGTTCATGCCGCTTGGCGTTAGCCTTAATCCCCATGAGCCCGCAGATCAGCTCTCGCATATTGCCGAGCGGTTTTCAGCAGCAGCCAAGAGCTATCAAAAGCATAACTGTTTGCAGCGTTTAAGCGGCGCGAGTTTGTTGCAGGGATTTGTAGCCAAGGGCGCAATTCTTGATATTGGCGCAGGGCCGGGAACCAATTTTGATCATAATGCCACAGGCACAGATATTAGAGTTTATGCACTCGATATCGCTTTGGGCATGCTGCAACAGCTTAATGCGACTTACCCTGAGCACCGGTGTGTTTGCGGTAATGCCGAGCAATTACCCTTTGCCGATGCGTGCATCGATAATATTTACTCTAATTTGGCTCTGCAGTGGTGCCATGACTTTTCGGCTGCAACCAGCGAAATGGCCAGAGTCTTAAAGTCAGGTGGAGAAGCGCATCTGAGTATCGTGGCGGCAGGCAGCCTGGCTCAGTTATCTACTCTTGGTTTGAGGGTCAATAGTTTTTTATCCCTTGAAAGCTTACAAGCGGCATTTGACGACACCGATTGGCAATTTCTTGATGTGAAGCTCATGCCAATGACCGTCTATTTTCAAGATCTTAAAACCTTACTTTATTCCATTAAGGGCGTGGGCGCATCGGTGCAATCCTCATTACAGACAGTAACTTCTGCAGATCCCGATGCCCATTTAGGTAAATTGCGTGGCCGCCACGATTGGCAGGCTTTACAACAACGCGCAGAACTATTTCGTGAGGCACAGGGCCTGCCTTTAACCTATCAGATCGCCCAATTTCGTGTGCGTCGCCAAGGTGGCTCGGTATAAGCCTCTAGCAACGGTTTGGCGCATGATTGGCCAATAGATTAACAAGGAAAACGCATGTTTTTTGTAACAGGTACAGATACCGATAGCGGTAAAACCTTAGTATCGACCGCACTGTTAACCGCATTCAATCGTGACGTTCTGTGCGCAGGGTCTTCGCGCTTAAGTCTTGGGGTGAAGCCTGTTGCCTCAGGCTGTGAAATCACTGAAAAGGGCTTGCGTAACAGTGATGCATTAAAACTGATGTCGGCCTCATCCCTTAAACTGAGCTATGAGCAGGTGAATCCGATAAGTTTTGAACCTGCGATTGCACCGCATATTGCAGCAAAACAGCAGGGAGTTAATTTATCCCCCGAGGCTATTTTGGCCAAGCTTGATCGCGCGGCGTTTGCGCAGGCGGATTTTTGTTTAATCGAAGGGGCGGGCGGTTGGCGTTTGCCCTTAGGGGAAGGGCGCTATTTATCTGAGTTGGTAAAACAGCTTAATTTACCCGTCATTCTTGTGGTAGGAATGAAGCTCGGTTGTCTAAATCATGCGTTATTAACTCAAGAAGCGATATTAGCCGATGGCTTAACGGTCGCAGGTTGGGTGGCAAACTGTGTCGATCCCAATATGAGTGTGTTCGATGAAAACTTAGCGTCGCTTAAAGAGATGATGGTATCGCCTTTCCTTGGTTGCATTCCTCATCTTAAGCAGGCGGATGCGGAGCATGCCGCCAACTTTATCGATATCCAATCCTTATTTCTGAAATAAGCTTATTCAAATAATAAGTTTGATATCAAAACAGAGGCAATATCGCCTCTGTTTTTGTTAGTTAGTGTAGATTTAATTTATTGTGTCTAAAACTTAACGCGATAGCCAATATTAAAGGCAATATCGGTGCTGTTATCCATATTGAAATAGTTTTCAACAATAGAGAATTCTATTGCACTGGTATCTAAATAGTAACGGTCGCCGAGTAATATTTCGTTCGAGGCTTTTGAAAAATCATTTTCGGTTTCGAGTAAGCCCTGATAGTGATGTAATTCAAGTAACCAGCCATGGCGACTCGTTAAATATTCATAACCGAGATTGACGGAATAAGCATGATTATCGTAGCTTATCCCCGAAAGAACCTCATTACCCTGCCTAAAACTAACAGCTGCGGTAGAATGAACATGATGTTTTTCATAACGAAAGCTGTAATTAAGCTGTAACGCTTGTTCAAAGCTTTCATCTTCAAAGGGGACTGAGTCGACATAGTTATAATATAGGCTGCCTCCTAAAGATAAGCCCTGATATTGGTTTTCAAACAATTGGTAGCCAACATAAAGTATGACGACATTATTGAGGTTTTCGCCTGAAATATCTTGTTGATTAACGGCATCTTTAGAAAATATTTGATTTTGATGTTTAGCGGCATCTTCACGACCATTTTGACTAAAACCAAATGCATCATGAAACCACATAGTTACTGAGTCTAAGTGATTATCGCCACTAAAACGCCAGTGATAACTGGTATCTATCATCCATTTATCATTGACTTGCCAAGTCAGTCCTCCTTCAAGGGTGTTGTGATAGTAATCGGCAAAATAGTCATCGGTTTCAGCCCAAACACTGGCTGCACTTGCGGATAAGTGCAGCTCTTTTTGACCTTCAGGTAACGAAAACCCTGATCTTAACATCGGTGTTAAACTGCCTGCTTGGGCCGGTGATTGCGCATAGCTGCGTAAAGGACCATAGTCACTAAAATCGACGGCAGTTGCCAAGACATTCTGGGTAAACAGTAACGAAAGCGTGAGAACTGATTTCAAGTGTGAAAATGGCATAGCATAAATATCCGTCTAGATGATGAGTCAGCTAGATTTGATAGGTTGAAGAAACTTAGCATTATCAAGCGAGATTAATGGAGAATATTAAGATGAATGTTAACCTTTATCGCCATGTTAGCATCTTGTTTACATGTTAAATCAGCAAATAGCTGAGTAATACTAAGGCTAGCCAAAATGCTCGCCCAATCATTGGTAATAAATAATATAAGATAATTAACGTACTTGTAATTAACAATATTGTCGTTGGCTTACGAAAATACGCAGCATTTAATGTAGGTAACTTCATTTTTTCTCTAACATATTGATGATGCGAAAAATAACTAAACACTGAATAGGATGAGCACAATAGGTAGATATCTTATAAAAACGTAGCTTGTGTGAATATTCAGTTTTTTTGAGAGGCTAATATAACGCCGTAGGATTGGGGTGTAAATGTTATGAGACGCTAAATAGGATTCAAAAACTGGAACTGAAAATCCCTATTTTTGTTAGAGATAAATAATCCTACTTATTCCGAAAAATACTGTGGTAAGTCATCGGAAATATTAAACTGCTTAACTGTAAGGTTATTAATGTGAGTGTGGAAATATTGATTTTACCCATAAAAAACGCCGGATTTCCGGCGATTTTTATGGTGTTAAGCAAAAGTCTTAGTTTATCGGCCTAGGGCCAATCATCACTGTTCCAGCGATATAGCCAAGTAGCGGCGACAGGTTTTTCATCTTTACGCAATTGAATGCGCAATTCTGCCACATTGGTACTTTCAGGCTCAAACGTAATGAAGATCCGAGCACCATTAATTTCAGGGTGAGCTACTATCCGAGATGAGAGAATTTTACCCTTACTGATACTGGCATCAATTGTAATTTTTTCAATATCTTGTGGCTTGATATTGCTGTAGTCGATAAGGAGTTCTTTGCCTTTGGCCTGTTTTTGTCCCTTAGAGCTACGAATTACCCGTGCTTTGTTTGTAAAACTTGGGCTGTCATTAGACGCTGTAATGCGGTAGGAATAGCGATAGGGCTCAGCCTGCTTTAATCCCCCCTGAGGTTCCCAATAGGCGACGATATTATCATTGGTTTCGGCGCTTGATGGAATTTCAAGCAGTATTAATTGCCCTTTACCCCAATCGTTTAATGGTTCAATCCATGCAGAAGGACGTTGTTGGTAGTTCGCACCAAGATCTTGATAGTAGTCGAAGTTACGATGGCGTTGGATTAAACCAAAACCCTTAATATCTTCGTCACCAAAGGCACTGATTTGCAGTTTGTTTGGATTATTGAGTGGTCGCCATAAACGCTCACCGTTACCTCGATCAATTTGTAATCCTTCAGAGTTATGCACTGCAGGACGATAATCGGGTTTGTCAGGCGTATCTAAACCACCATAAAGAAACATGGAGGTCAGTGGTGCTAGGCCAACGTGGGCGATATCTCGGCGCGGAAAGAGGGTGACATCGACATCAACACGTGTCGGTGCTCCAGGATAAATACCAAAGCGATAGGCACCTGTAACACTCTGACTATCTAGCAATGCGTGTACCACAATCGCTGTTTGATATTTAGAGGGCCGCTCTATCCAAAAACGTTTAAATAAGGGATATTCTTCACCTTTAGGTTGGGCAACATCAATGGCTAACCCGCGGTTTGATAATCCATAGGTTTGGCCCTTGGATAATGCACGAAAATAGCTTGCCCCTTGAAACATAATGAACTCGTCTTTGACTTCATCGTCATTGATAGGGTAATGAAGTCGAACGCCTGCATATTGTCCTACCTGCGTGAGCAATTTCTCAATGGTATCATTGGGCACACTAAAGGAAGATTCTGTTAACTCGATAGGAAAAGCTCGGCTGTTTTCAACGACATCAATATCCACCAAATTTTTGTATAAAAAACCGGGCGCAAAAAGTTGCACTGAAAACTTAGTGGATGTTCCGCCCCAAATCGCAGCGTTTTCTTGATAATTGATCTTGCCATAAGTGGCGTAATCTAAGTCGATCAGTTCCTTCGGAGCCTTTCTAGCTTCTTTGAAGGGTTTTTGAGCCAGTTGCTGTGCTAACTCAACGACGGTGTCATGGGAGAATGCCTTAGCTTTTTTATCATCGCTTGCATTGGCGGCATAGGCGGGGGCTAAACTACTGATGCTCATTATGCCGGCCAGTATAGACCCAAAAAAAAGTGTTAATTTGGTCTTTTTATGACCGTTCATCGGGGTTGAATGGTTCAATGTTGAATGCAGTCGCAAAATGAAAACTCCTCACTTGGATGGACCAAGGGTAAAAAAATACTCCTGTGCCTTGGTCATAACTCCCTAATTTTAAATAACTTAGAAAATTTGTTTCAGAATGTAGCTAGGGGTAAATGCAAAAATTAATCTTGTTTATCAAGGTGTTCGACAACGAAATTAGTGCAGATACTTAAGTGGTGCAAGTTTTTTCTCCTGCGGGAGATATGCCGATCCTTGCATGATGAAAGGATATTGATAGCGGGCAAGGTCAATAAATCAGTCTAGTTTTTTGTCGCGTTCAACTCTTAAAGGAGCGGCATTTGCATGTTAAGTGGTTAGCTTAGTGTGAATGTTACCCTATTTACCACGATGAATGCCGCTAACGAGATCTTATTTTAGCAAATGAGATAAATCGCTACCTACGGGAATAGGGAGCTCCTGCTGTTCGCCACAGAATAAATAGGCAGGATTATCACCCAACAGTGATAAAGTGTCTCCCTGTCGCCATAGCGCACTGCCTTCAACAATGCCAATGACGGGCGTGTTCGGATCGACACGGGTAAATTCGAGTAATCGCTGAGCCCGAGTTTCACCGTTATGTCCTGGAGCACGGTAGTTTGAATAATGTGGATTTACCTGAAAAGGCACTATGTTTAGGGCCGCGAATGATGGCGGTTCAATGATCGGCATATCGTTAGTTGTACGAATGCTTAATCCAGATACATTTGACCCTGCGCTCCAACCAATGTAAGGCTTACCGCTAAGGACTTCATTACGAATAAGCTGCACAAGATCGTACTTATACAACTCATGCAAAAGATGAAAAGTGTTGCCGCCACCAATTAAAATACCGTCGGCATCTTTAATCGCTTGGCGCGGATCAGGGTGTTGATGAATACCACTAATATCGAGTTTAAGCTCACTGAGTCCCGTCACTACAGAGGCTAAGTAGGTGTCGTAGCTCATGCTTACCCCTGCATAAGGAATAAAAATCCATTTTTGTGCGTGAGCGGTGAGTGGTTTGATAAAAGGCAGCGCATGGGAAAGATAAGGCGTGTCACCAACACGTGAACTGCTTAGCAGTAGGGCATTAACGGTCATTTTTTATCCTTAAATCTCAGAATGTGCAGGCATGTTAACAAAGTTTAATTACGATAAACATAGATAAACACACATGAATTTGGCTGTAACACTGACAGCGCCTAGATTTAAGTTTGGCTTAATAGACTGTCCCTAGACTCACGAGCCATGAAAGGCTGTGTCTAAATTGAGAGAAAAATAAGCGATTAGAAAAACTCTTACCTTTACCCCTTGAATTTCGATTAATTGGACATATTATGTCTTTGAACAAAATAAATGGCACCTTTGTGCCGTAAAGGAGCTGATATGAAGCGTATATTTTTATTGATTGCGACTAACCTAGCCGTGTTGCTAGTAGCCTCAATTGTAATGTCTATTCTAGGCGTGAATACGTCTACTATGGGTGGACTCTTAGTGTTCGCTGCGATTTTTGGATTCGGCGGAGCCTTCATCAGCTTAGCGATTTCAAAATGGATGGCGAAAAAGACCATGGGTTGTGAAGTAATCACCACCCCACGTGATAGCACTGAGCGTTGGTTAGTGGAGACGGTTGCCCGCCAAGCCCAGCAAGCTGGGATTAAAATGCCAGAAGTGGCAATTTACCAATCGCCGGAGATGAATGCATTTGCAACTGGCCCAAGTAAGGACAACTCATTAGTTGCCGTGAGTACAGGTCTGTTGTATGGCATGAGTCAAGACGAAGTCGAAGGCGTACTTGCCCACGAAGTAAGCCACGTCGCTAACGGCGATATGGTCACTTTGACCTTAATTCAAGGCGTGGTGAACACCTTTGTAATCTTCGCGGCGCGTGTTGTTGCAGGCATTATCAACAACTTCGTCTCGAGCAATGATGAAGAAGGCGAAGGTTTGGGCATGTTTGCTTATATGGCAGTGGTATTTGTTCTTGATATGTTGTTTGGTATTTTGGCATCAATTATCGTGGCTTACTTCTCACGTATTCGTGAATACCGTGCCGACGAAGGTGCAGCTCGCTTAGCGGGCAAGCATAAGATGATTGCAGCACTTGAGCGTTTACGCCAAGGCCCAGAAAGCTCAGCAATGCCAGCACAAATGTCTGCTTTTGGTATTAACGGCAAGCGTTCAATGGCTGAGTTAATGATGAGCCATCCGCCTCTAGAGAAGCGTATTGCGGCTTTACAAACTCGTTAATTGAGTCCAAACGTTCACCAAAAGGAGACCTAGGGTCTCCTTTTTTATTAGGGCTTTTCTTTTGCTGATGATTAAGCTAGGGAGGCTTTTAGTTGTAATTGGTAGGTTGTGACAATGTAAAACTCTTATATAAGCATGTGGTTACATGATGCAGCGCACATTTTACCCTTGAGTATATTGATAAAGTTACTTTGCATAAGATTGTGTTGCTTATTACTCAATCCTTAGCTAAGTTAAATCGAGTCGTGCTATTTACATTGGTTGCAAGATGGAAGTCACCCCTGACAAGAATTTCCACTGTCAATCACCATTGGAGGATACAATTGTGAGCAAAAAACTATTAAGTGTGCTTTTCGGGGCAAGTCTTGCAGCGCTAGCGCTGTCGCCAACCGCATTTGCCGCGGATCAAAAATTATCTGACTTCCACGCTGAATCTGGTGGTTGTGAAAGCTGTCATAAAGATGGTACGCCATCTGCTGATGGTGCCTATGAGTTTGAACAATGCCAAAGCTGCCATGGTAAGCTTTCTGAAATGGACGCAGTACATAAGCCACACGATGGCAATTTAGTCTGTGCTGACTGCCATGCGCCACACGATATGAACGTAGGTCAAAAACCTACCTGTGAAAGCTGTCACGACGATGGCCGTACTCCGGCATCTATTCTGAAGAAGTAAGTTTGACTTCAGATTGAGCTTGATAAAACGCCAGCAAATGCTGGCGTTTTTTATGCTCATTGAGTTGACCTCATTCGTCCTTCGGTTGTCCTTGAATAAGCTTTTTGCCTGAAAACATGGCTGAGATAATGCCAGGTTGGCGTTTGACTTCGGTGTAGATTACGGCAAAAACATGCAGCATGATCAACAGTATCAATAAATACACTGCATACACATGTACCTCTCCTACAAGACCTTTTATGGGCTTTATCACGTTAGCTTTATCGGTATCGACGCCCGTTGCATCGTAGGGTTGTAGGCTACTCGGATCAACATTGGTGGCCACAAGGTACTGTTGGACTGCACTTCCCAGGGGTGGATAGTAAATATCGGTACCGGCGCGGATCAGCCCAGTAATCATAATCGTGACTAATAAGAGCATGATAGCGAGAACGGCGAATTTTCCTTTAGGGTTGTGACCTAGATATTGGGGATTTTTACCCGCGGCAAGTTCTGCTTTATAGGTTTGTAACTCGGCCTTGCTATTGGCATTGGGGAACATATGACTAAAGCGCGCGTATTTGTTACCCATAAAGCCCCACACTAAGCGGATCAGTAAATTAATCGCAAAGCCATAGCCAATGATGACGTGCAGTGTCTTAAGCCCAATTTTGCCGGAGAGTTCGGTTATACCTAAGTCGCTGCGAAACATCATTATACCGCCCACGATAAGCAGGGCGAGTACGAGGATGACATTAATCCAGTGGAATAGACGCGTAGGTCTGTCCCAGACGGGGTAGGATTGTATTTCAATAGGGCTTGGTTGCTGGCTGGACATGGTATTTCCTTATGTTTTGTATTGATTTGATTTTACGCCTTTCTGTTAAAAATAGCGCATTATTTTCAGTTTAAATTAAGCCTTCTGCTTGACAATGATTTGTCCTAAAGTTGTAGAAGTTTTTGATTTGCGTACGGTAAATATTTTTTACGTAAGTCTTTTGAATCTGTTTTATCTAATGCTAATATCGTGTGCACGATAGACTTGGAAGTCTATTGAACGGATGTTGAAGTGGTATTGAGAGATGTTTCTCCTCTCAAAATAAATAATCGTTAACCAGACAGGGAGTGAGCAGGATGTTCAAAATATTACATTGGATTGTAGTGTCAAGATCGCAAGTTCTGATGGAATTGCTTGCAGGCCGCTGGCCGCAGGAGTTTCTGGTGAAGCTGTCGCAAGTCAGTCCAGATGAAATGTGCGATCAAATCAAAGATAACCAAGCCTCTATGGTGGTGATTGACCTTTCCACTGTTGATCTTCAGAAAGCCTATCAATTTCAACGCTTGCTTGCCCGTGAACACCCGAGTGTGCGAGTCGTCTACATTCAATTCCCTAAACAGGTTGATGCCCGTTTTTTAATGCAAGCCTCGACTACGGCAGGGGTGTTTTATCTGGATGCAGGACTGACTGAAATCAGCCTTGGCCTGTCTAACATCCTGCGTGGACACAGAGTGATCCCCATCCAATTGGTGAATGGGGTAAATGATGACTTTGGACTGTTCGAAGATACCGAGCCATTAACCATCCGTGAGCGCGAAGTGTTACAAGCCCTGTTGTCTGGCAGCACTAACCTCGATATCGCGAATCAATTGTTTGTGAGTGAGAGCACCATTAAGACTCACTTGTACCGTGTGTTCCGTAAGATTGGTGTGTCAAGCCGTGGGCAAGCCATTGCATGGGCGCAAACCTACTTACACGATGTGGTGGTGTAACGCGTTGTTGATGGGGCCGCTAAGCCAATATTCAATTGAACAACTTAAGAATCAAATAAAAAGGGGCAATCTTCGATACGATTGCCCCTTTTGTGCTTTATGGGTTAAGGACTATTGCATTAAAAACTAATAGATTAAAGATCAACGACCTAACCAAGCCTGCAGTTTGTCTTTATCTATGATACTTAAGGCAACCGTATCCTTAGGCGCCTCGGTAATGAGCAGTTCTCCCGTCATCAATTCATCGCGTCTAAACCAATGCAGGCTTAAGCGTTGTCCGATTGGGTATTGCTGAAGCTGAGCTTCAAATTGGGCTGTTACCTGTAGATTATCCGCCGCAATTAAGATGTCTCCGGCACTTAAGCCCGCAAGGTGCGCAGGGCTGCCTTGGGTGACCGTGGTTACTTTAAGGCCCATTGGCGCAGCTTGCGTTTTAGCGCCAAAGGCAATCCCATACCCTTTGGCCGTGCCACCGCCGACATCCTGCGCACCATTGCTCGCGCGTAAGGTCAACTCAACCCCAAACTCGGCAAGTAGCGGTGCCAGTGGGATATCGTCGGTATTGTCTAAATAGGCGAAGAGATCTTGGCAATCACGCCCCAGTAAGCGTTCAATAATCCTTTGATGGCATTCATCAGTGGTACCACGATTTTGCAGGGCATATTCTTGCCACAGAATGGTCATTAGATCATCGAGATTATATTTTCCCTTAGTTTCACTCCTTAGGGTTAAATCCAGATACAGCGCAAACAGGGCGCCCTTAGTGTAATAGCTAATAATGGCGTTTTGGGCGTTTTCATCCTGCTTGTAAAACTTAGTCCAAGCGTTAAAGCTCGAGTCCTTAATGCTTTGTTTAAAACGGCCTTGACTGCGGTATACCCTTGTAAAGGTTTCGCTCAGCATATCTAAGTAGCTTTGCTCATCGACTAAGCCTGCGCGATAGGTAAGGAAATCATCATAATAGGAGGTGATGCCCTCATAGGCCCACAGCTGCGGCGTATAGGTTTCCGCCTCGAGTTGATAGGGCAAGAAGCATTCCGGCTTGATGCGCTTAACGTTCCAGCTGTGGAAATATTCATGGCTGCAGAGCGATAAATAAGTGCGGTAGTCGTTATTTATCGGCGCATCCATCGACAGCGGTAAATCTTTGCGTGAGCACATGAGTGCTGTCGATGCTCGATGTTCCAAACCACCAAAGCCATTGTCGAGTACTGTCGTCATAAACAGATAACGCTCAAAGGGCGCTGGCGTGCCAAACAGCTTGATTTGATACTCGCAAATCGCCTTTAAATCTTGGCAGAGTCTCGGCATATGGGCGCGGTGGCGACCGTTTAGTACGATATCGTGCCTTACGCCGCAGGCTTCAAAACTGGCGTGGGTGAATAGCCCCATCTCAACTGGATGATCGATAAGTTCGTCATAGCTTTGCGCACAAAACTCACCAAAGGCAAATTCATCACCGCTTTGACGTGCCATGCTGGTGGCAAGGCGCCATTCATTTAGGCTCGGCTCGGTCGGCGCCGCCATCGTCACTGTGTGTAAGCCTGCCTCAAAGCCATGGGCGGCTAAAAATACACTGCTGCCGTTAAAGAAACCGTGGGTCATATCCAGATGCGCGGTGCGTACCGACAGGTCCCAAGCATAAACTTGATAGGTTAAGGTCAGTTGGGTGCTTTGATGTTCGACCGACCAGGTTTGTTTATCCAGTTGAATGAGCTTAAGCGGCTCTTCGTTACTGTCTGTGGCTTTAAGGTCGATAATATTCTTAGCAAAATCCCGCACCATATAACTGCCGGGAAGCCACGCGGGCAGGCTAAAAACTTGCTTAGGGTGGGGCTTTTGTACCGTCATGGTAACGGCGAACAAGTGCGCCTTGGGATCGACGGGAATGATGTGATAGTGGATCATAATTTATCCTGTAAAACTGATGCGTTTTAATGGGCGTCATGCTGCCAAAAATACGCACAACAGGCAAATGAAACGCAAAATATCTGGAGACACAAAGTGTTGAATTGCTAGTATACTATCCCAATTAACCCAAGGAGGACTCCCCATGGCCGAAGAAACCATTTTCAGCAAAATTATCCGCCGCGAAATTCCCGCCGACATTCTGTATCAAGACGAGCTGGTGACTGCTTTTAGAGACATCTCGCCAAAGGCGCCAACCCATATTCTGATTGTGCCGAATCATTTGATCCCAACCGCAAATGATATGAAAGCCTCGGATGAACCCGCACTCGGCCGGATGATGACTGTGGCAGCCAAACTGGCAGCAGAGGCGGGGATTGCCAAAGACGGTTATCGTTTGATCATGAACTGCAATAAACATGGCGGACAGGAAGTGTACCATATCCACATTCATCTCGTCGGCGGAGAGCCACTGGGACCCATGTTGAGCCAAGGTCAATGAAGGTAAATCCTGAGTTTTTCCCGCTGACTCAAATGGCGCAGCGGTTTGTCGATCAGCTCGCCCAGTGCCGTCGCTTAGGGTTAACCGTACTCGAAGCCAGTGAGCACCATGTACTGATTGAGTTGCCCTATAGTACGGAGTTAATTGGTTATCCCGATACGGGCGTTATCCACGGCGGGGTGATCACCACCCTGATGGATACCGCCTGTGGAAGCGCAGTGGTGAGTGCGATTTTTCAAAAATATCAATCCTTAGAGATTTCGCCCACCCTCGACTTACGGGTCGATTATATGAAGCCCGCGCAGCCCCATAAACCGGTTTATGGCTTTGCCGAGTGCTATAAGTTGTCATCCAATATTGCCTTTACCCGCGCCATCGCCTATCAGGACAGCATTGATGATCCTATCGCCCATGCGGTGGGCTCCTTTATGCGTATCAGCCCAGAAATGGTCGGCGATGCCTTTAGGCAAGCCTTGATGGGAGAAGCCGTGCCGTCTTTAGGAGAGACAGATGAACTCAAATAAGCCGGCCGAGCCGAAAACCCTCGATGTACAGGAAATTGTAAAACGCGCCACCGAGCTGAACGACTTTGGTCATCTGCTCGAACATGTCCCTTATGCTAAGTTTATTGGCATGAAGGTCGAGCGCTTTGGCGATGAGCTGATTTTCAAACTCCCCGCTAAGGATGACAATATCGGTAATCCCATCCTGCCTGCGATTCATGGTGGGGTGATAGCCGGTTTTATGGAAATGTCAGCCATAGTGCAGTTAATGGTGTTTATGCAAACGGCAAAAGTGCCAAAAGTGGTCGATTTCTCGATTGATTACCTGCGAGCAGGCCTGCATAAAGACAGCTTCGCCGAATGTCGTATCACCCGTCAGGGGCGACGAGTCGCCAATGTGAATATCAATTGTTGGCAAACCAATCGTAAGCAGCTTATCGCTACCGCAAGGGCGCACTTTTTGATCGATTAATCGCGAGCGCGGGGCATGATGAGCACGTTAAGCATAAGTTCAGCTGGCGTCGCGTAGTGTCATTGCCCATCCGTTGTTCGGCACCTAGGTTTTTGTGAGTGAGGGAAAACAAAATGAAAGCAATTTACAGTGGATTAATCTTGGCAGCAGCAATGACACTCGGCGCCTGCACTAATACGGCGGGCATTTCGGTGAACTCACAGGGAGATACCCGTGTCGATAGTAAGAGTTTTGCCCGTGATATCAGTGTCGAAGGGGTTGAGGCGCGCCGTGTTGGCGATCTTATCCAAGGTTCGGCGCTGATCGTCAGCAAGTCCTCAAGCGATATGCGAGTGCAATATAAGTTCACTTGGTATGATGCCAGCGGTTTTACCATTGAAGATGAAGCCACCAGTTGGAAATCGGTGAAATTACACGGCAAACAACAGCTACAAGTGTCGGCTGTGGCACCAAATGCCCAAGTGGTAAAATTTGACGTTTATGTGCGCGAGACCCATTCAAACTAGATTGGTGTTTGTTTTAGTAGAGTCTGTGCTGGGTTCTCTATATTTAAAAAGACTTACTCTTTTGGGTGTAAGTCTTTTTATTTGTATCAAATACAATGTGTTAAATAAGATTTTGTTATTAAGTTTTATGATGCTAAGTGTAAACGTTGCGATAAATCATCCACTTTTAACAAAAAAGGGGGATTACAACAGAAGATCCGGACTTTAGTCCTAAAAATATTTCGCGGTTGAGCACTACTATCTGCATATTACCACATGAGGATAGATCTATGACGGCTCATATTAATGCGCAACCTACTGATTTTGCAGAAACTGTTATTATGCCGGGCGATCCGCTGCGGGCGAAATATATCGCTGAAACCTATCTTACCGATGCCGTAGAAGTGACTAACGTTCGCAATATGTTGGGTTACACAGGTTATTACCAAGGGCAACGCATTTCGGTGATGGGCCATGGTATGGGTATTTCATCTATGGTGCTCTATGGCCATGAGTTGATTAATTTTTTCGGCGTTAAACGTATTATTCGTATCGGCAGTTTAGGGGCGACCCAACAGCATGTCGAAATGCGCGATGTGATTTTAGCTCAAGCCGCGGGTACGGATTCCCCAACGAATGCTAAACGCAGCAGTGGCTACCAAATGGCGACCTCAGCCACCTTTTCCTTACTGCACAAAGCCTATACCAAAGCCAATGAAAAAGGCATTAGCGTGAAAGTTGGCAACGTATTTAGTGGCGATCTTTACTATGATCCTGACGAAGATATGATCCCGGCGCTTGAGCGTTTCGGGGTGTTAGGTATTGATATGGAAGTGGCAGGACTTTATGGCTTGGCACATCAACAGGGAATTGAATCCTTAGCGATTCTGACGGTATCTGACCACTGTTTAACCGGTGAAGAAACCACGGCGCAAGAGCGTCAATTATCCTTTAATAATATGATCGAGCTCGCCTTAGAAACCGCGCTTAATTAGGGTTAACGCTATCCTTTGTACCCTTAGCATTTCACTGATGGAATGACAACATGAATAATAAAATCACCTTAACCGCAATTAGTTTTCTCGCTAATTTTATAATGGCGGGCTTTGCCACTCAATTTGGGATGCTGATTGAACCCATAGCGGATAAATTTTCAGCAAATGTGAATGACGTTGCTTCAATATTCTCCTTGCTTAATGGCGGCGCACTGGCGGGGACTATTGCCGCTTTTTTCTTTATTGAAAAATTAGGTATCAAGCGAATTACCTTAATTAGCTACAGCCTAGTGGCATTGTGTGCTGTCGCGTTACATCTTACCACTTCGCTACAAGTGGTGATGATAGCCATGACCTTGATTGGTTTTTGCGGCGGTGTGGGGCTATGTATTGCGGGTACGATAGTGGTATCAGTGTGGCAAGAGAAATTACAAAGCACCATGCTTGTCGTGCAAGATGCCACATTTAATATTGCGGGGGTTATTTTCCCTTTAATCACAACTTACGCACTCACAAGTTCATTGTCATGGAGTTACAGTTACTTAGCCGTAGGTTTAGTCGCGTTAGGAACCGTGATTATTACTTTGTTCACTAATTTTTCACTATGTGAGCAATCATCGAATACGGAAGATAAGCAACAATCTGAATGGAATTTCGGCATTATTAGCGGTGGTATTGGGTTATTTTTAGGCATGTTGGCGCTGTATACGTTTTTAACTTGGGCCCCTTTATTTGTTAAGCAAAAATTTGATATTCCATTTGAAGACGCGGGCAATATTATTACTCAATATTGGTCAGCTGCACTGATTGGTGCGTTAATTTCGACGCTGATTGTGACTCGGGTAAAAATCCACCATTTTTTAGTCGCAATTATCGGTCTTGCTATGGTCATCACCTTTATGATTGTGACAACTGATAAGCTTAATTGGATAGGTTATTTAACCTATGGTTATGGCTTTGTGTGCGCAGCTCTTTACAACGCATTTATTGCTTATGGTGTGTCTTTTGTTAAAAAGGCGAGCAGTAAAAATGTGTCTTATATTTTGATCAGTGGCAGCACGGGGGCGATGTTTAGTCCCGCCATTAGCTCATTCTTTGAACGTATTATTGGATTGCAAACGGTGATGTATGTTATCCCGCTACTTTATGTTGCGATATTTATCATGCTGATTGTTTCAGGCCGAATGAAACCTGCTGCGGCCTAAAGTTCATTTGCGACGTTAATTGATTTGGCCCACTCATTGCTAATGAATAATCTTGAGAGTGGGCTTTTTTAATTTGGTTATATAGCAGCTTCAACAAATTGTTTAAGGGCATTGAGATCTTTAATCCTTATGCCTTCTTTATTGCGTTCAATCAGGCCACGTTCTTCAAGCAACTGTAGTGCCCGTCGGTAAACGCGATCGGTTGTACCAAATCGCTCCGCTTCTAAATAACGCTTACTAAAGCCATCAACGGGTAAATCATTTAAATATTCGTGGTAAATATCATATGCCACGTTATAGCTGATGGGATACAGCAGGCGCCGGGTAAAAATATCGACGGTGTCTTGGTAGTCAATGGCAATGGCGCTGGCAAAAAATAACGCTAGCTGTGGGTGCTGGCCGAGGGAATATTGTAGTTTTTCGGCGCTAATGACCATGATTTCTAAGGCTTCATTGGCAATAATATCCAATTGGCATTGATATTGAGTAAAAAACTCCATTTCACCAAAGAGTTGCGAATCACAATCGATAGTCCCCAATTGAAAACATCGACCATTTCTGGCGGTATGGCCAAGCGACACGCGCCCTTGTTTTACCAACACCAGTGACGTCATGGCTTCACCTTGTGTCATTAGATGGGCGCCTTTTTTAAGCATTTTAACTTCGCTGATACAGCTGAGTATCACCGCTTCAATAAGGGGATAGTCTTGCTCCCATCGCTGGCTATAACGTCCTTTGGCTAACGGTTTTAGCTGCATTGAGTATGATCCTCTCATCCTATGTAAAATGGCGGCCTTCTATAACATTATCGTGATAAACGGTCAAATGGGCCAAAGGAGTTGACTGGCGATTTTAGGCATTGGGATTGCGGGCGTTTGGCATAAGATTTTTAACATTGTGTAGAAAGACAAGGTTTTAGTGATATTTAAGGATATCGCCGGCACAAGTGTGTCTACTTTATTATTTTCGTCATGTATACTAAGCGCCGCCAAGGGGTGTTTGCCAACATTTGGCAGACTGAGATGTCATCAGACGAACCCTTAGAACCTGATCCGGCTAATACCGGCGTAGGAATGGGCCAATCAACAGCACACTTCTGAATCGCTTATTCGTTGCCGGATCTCAAACATGTATTTGAGGTCCTATGTCTAACAAAAAGTCTAACAACCAATCTTCAATCTTCACGATATCGTTAACTCGTGCACCATTAGCGCTGGCCGTCTCTGCGGCGTTAAGTGCGTCGGCATGGGCGCAAACCGATGCTATCGACAAACCTGATCCCAATAATGATATGGAAATCATGGTGGTTACGGCGGATTTTCGCAGTGCCAGTTTAGAAAAAATGCCTTCAAGCATTACCGTTATCGATGCCCAGCAAATTCAAGATGAAAGCGCCCAGCACTTTGAAGATGTGATGAACTCCATCGCCAACTTTAACTGGTCAGGTGGTAGTTCTCGCCCCAAGTATTTTCAGATCCGTGGCGTGGGTGAGCAGGAGCAATATCAAGGCGCGCCTAACTCATCCGTTGGTTATATTGTTGATGATATTGATTTATCCGGTATCGGCATGGTGTCGAGCATGTACGATCTGCAGCAGGTTGAAGTGTTACGCGGCCCGCAGGGAACCCGTTATGGCGCCAATGCGTTAGCGGGCTTAATTTACCTTAAGAGTAACGACCCAACCGATGTGTTTGAACATGGCGCCGAGGTTTCTTTAGGTAATGACGATCTACAAACCTTCAGTGGTTTTAGCTCAGGTCCCTTAAGCGATTCCGGCAAATTGCTGTATCGTGTGGCACTGCAGCAACATCAGCAAAACGGTTATCGCGACAATATCTATTTAAATAAAGAAGATACTAATGGCCGCGATGAATTTACTGGTCGCGCGAAATTGCGTTGGTATGCCACCGATGATCTGCAACTCGATTTAACCCTGCTGCATGCCGATTTTGATAACGGTTATGATGTCTGGAGTTTAACCAACGATCCGACAAACACCCTATCTGATCAACCGGGTGTCGATAGCCAGCGCACCACCGGCGCAGGTTTTAAAGCGACATATTCGGGGGCAGAGCAGTTTGAGTTGACCTCGCTGACTTCATTTGCCAATACCGATCACCACTATAGTTACGATGGCGATTGGGCGAACCCTGAGTATTGGGCATCCAAGCAATGTGAGGATGAGGGCAATCTCGCCCCTTGTCAGTACGATTACTTCTGGGACAAAACCGGTCAGCGTAAAACCTTATCCCAAGAGTTCCGTTTAAGCTCGACTGACCAAGGCCGTATTTTTGCCGGCTCAACCGACTGGTTACTTGGGGTTTATGCGATGAACCTTAAAGAAGATAACCAACTGTATTCTGAATATAATACTTGGCCTGATGAGGTGTTAGATTCTGAATATGAAGCAACCAATTACGCCGTATTTGGTCAGCTGGATACGGATTTAGGTGCTGACTATGCCTTGTCTATGGGGCTGCGTGTTGAGCGTCGCAATAGCCATTATTCAGACACCAATAATGATAATTTTGACCCGAGCGAAACCATGTGGGGCGGCCATATTGCGCTGAGCAAAGTGCTGAATGAATCCCATAATGTGTACGCCC
This sequence comes from Shewanella sp. DNRA4, assembly GCF_012843185.1. NCBI lineage: Bacteria > Pseudomonadati > Pseudomonadota > Gammaproteobacteria > Alteromonadales > Shewanellaceae > Shewanella > Shewanella sp. DNRA4. The sequence continues at coordinate 139,125 of NZ_JABAIP010000012.1, read as the reverse complement.
GTGTGGCGCGAGGTTACAAGGCGGGCGGTTTCAACATGACTTTGCCAGTCGAACTCAATGATAAAAAAGAGTTTGATACCGAAACCTTATACAACTACGAAATAGGTTTAAAATCCCATTGGTTTGAAGGGCTTATCGATACTAATCTGGCACTGTTCTATATGGATAGACAGGATCAGCAAGTGGCTGCTTCCCAGCAAGATCCTAATAAGCCACAACGGTTTATTCTCTACACTGAAAATGCGGGTAGCTCAAACAACTACGGTGCCGAGCTGGATGCAACTTGGTATGCCACGGATAATCTCCAGTTTTACTCAAGCCTTGGTTGGTTACAGACTGCTTACGGTAATTACCAATATCAAGATAAATACGGTACTGATGTGGATTTAACGGGGCGCGATCTGGCCCATTCACCGCACTTAACCTATAGCCTAGGCGGTACTTATCGTGCGAACTCGGGTTGGTTTGCCAACTTGAATATGAGTGGTAAGAGCGAGTTTTACTACTCAGACAGTAACGATTCGCGCTCCGAGCCATATACTGTTGTGAATGCGCGTTTAGGTTATGAGGCAAGTGCGTGGTCAGCATATTTATGGGGCCGCAACCTATTTGATGAAGAATATGGCGTTCGTGGCTTCTATTTTGGTAATGAGCCTGATAATGGCTGGGCGGAAAAACAATATATCCGCTACGGCGACCCACGCCAAATTGGGGTAACACTGAACGTTAAGTTTATGTAGTACCCAAGCTAGCCGCGCTGTGGAGAGAGACTTGAGGCTTCATGCTATACCGTTTCACGGTGCGGCTATTTTTATGATAAGTATTTGAAATAAGGATTGAAGATGAAACTGACCGCCGAAATTAGCATGTATCCTTTTAATGAAAACTACCTCGATCCAATTAAATGGTTTATTCATCGTTTAGACAGTTATCCAACGATTCAACGTGTTACCAATGCGATGGCGACCCAAGTGTGCGGCGACTATTCGGATGTGATGGCGATGCTGGCCACCGAAATGCAAGCCGCCCATGAGAAGTGGGGCAAAGCCGTGTTTGTGTGTAAGTTTATTGGTGGCGAGCTAAATTTAGCCCACAGCGAGTAACGCCTTTAATGAGCTTGGCCACTGCGCGATATCAGTGGTTAATTTAAGGCTCGCTCACTCAGTTACGGCTCAAGCCTACAGGTTTTTAGAATGCGGTTTATCGTGAGAGTAAGGCAATGACAGATTTATGGTTAACGCTAGTCAATAGTGTTAATGCCGCCCTTGGGGAAGTCCATGTGATGACCGCATGGGAAGCACTCGCCGTAGTACTCGCCATGGCGTATTTGCTATTAGCAATGAAGGCAAGTGTATGGTGCTGGGCCGCGGCGTTCACCAGTACGGCCATTTACACTGTGTTGTTTTGGAAAGTGGCATTGCTGATGGAGTCGATGCTGAATATCTATTATATGGGCATGGCACTTTATGGCTATTGGCTCTGGACCCAAGGTGGCGATAAACATCAAGGTGTTAAGGTGACCACTTGGCCGCTGAAAACCCATCTAAAGTTGATTGCGGCAACCACGCTAGTCTCCCTTGGCATTGGTCATGGTATGGCGACCTTTACTCAAGCTTCTTTTCCTTATCTTGATGCTGCGACCACCTGTTTTGCGGTGATGACCACCTATTTAGTCGCCAAAAAAGTATTGGAGAACTGGCTGTATTGGGTCGTTATCGATCTGGTGTCGATTTACCTCTACTTGAGTAAAGGCCTTATGCTGACCTCATTATTATTTGTGCTTTATGTGGGGTTAGCTGTTGTGGGCTATTTCCTATGGCGCACCGCACTGGCCGAGAGTCGTCTCAATCTTAATGGCGAACGTGCCGCTAAGTTACTTGGTTAAGTGATGACAAATACTGATATGGACCAACTGCCAACACCTAAGATCTTAACTGCAACATCAGTGGTAAGCCGTTAATGCAGCCGTTATCTGCTGAGGTGTTTGCAAGGCTGGTTCCGATATTACGCCAGGCAGGGCTAAGCCATATCACGCATATCCACGAGTTGGCGGGTGGATTAAGTAATCATAACTATCATATTCAAACACCTGCGGCACAATACGTATTACGTCTTAATGCCGATGCCGCCGACCGGTTTTGTTCTCGAGAGCAGGAGTTGTTTTATTGGCGTAATCTGGCTAAGGCAAAGCTTGCGCCTGAGCTGATATGGGCAAGTTGCGATCATCGTTACTATGTAAGTGCATTTATCGAATCACAGGAGATTGCCTGTCGAGTTAACGTTTCTCGGATGCCGGATATGCTCGGCGACGGGGCTGATTTTTATCACATGGTTAACTGGAACGACTTGGAATATCAGTGTAGTGCGGCCGAATTCACCCATGGAGAACTGTGGGTGCAAAGATGGCTGCATGCGCATGCTGAAAATATTGAGTGCGCATTATACGAGACTCCCACGCCTCAGTCTTTCGCCGCAGAGTTCACACCGCTGACATTACTTGAATCCCAGTGCCCAAATTATGCACATTCTCTATTGCAGCAATTATTGCAACAGCTACGCTTGCAATCCGCTGGGCCCTATCACATCAGCGTGACAGAGCAGTGGCAGCAATATCATCAACAGTTATTAGCCTTTGCTGCAACCGATAAAGGCTGCGCTTGGCAGACGCGGTTGGACTCATTGTTGGGCTTACAACCGCAAATTCATCGTTGGACAAAAGCGTTAGCCGATTGTTTGGTGGCGGCGCAATTTTGCCATCGAGACTTAAATCCGCATAATCTGCTGATAAAGGATAACCGGCTGTATTGTATCGACTTTGAATACGCCACTGCCTCTCATCCTTTATGTGAGCTGGCCGCTGTGCTGGCGACCCACAGATTAACACCAGCGCAGCGGCATATTTTAGTACAGCAATATCTTGCAAAACATCCAGGCCTCACATCCACAGCAATAACGGCGATTCCAGCTGCAATTGAAATGTATTGGGTGTTTGCGCTTTACTGGGCGCTACTGATGGCGGCGCAAACAGATGTAGAGCGTCAGCAGGCGTATCTTGCTTGGTTTGATAGCTTTTGGCAGCTAGTAAGCCAAGACGCTTAAACACATCTTTACGCTACCACACTTAGTCAAAGATGCTTGCACCCATAATCCTCTGTAAAACCACTTAAGCAAAACAGTTAAGGTCAAACACTTCGTGATGTTTACTGCTATGTTATTGGTGCAACTTTTTGTTAACCTGAGTGTCGTAGGATGACAAAGAGAGAAAGGACGCAAATTGATGAAAAAAACCTTGTTGCTGTTGGTATTGGTGTTTGGGGTATCCGCGTGTTCGACTAAGTTTAGTTACCATTTTCTGGATTGGGCTATCGGTTGGGAATTAGATGACTATGTCACTTTAGATAAAACTCAGCAAAAGAGTATGGATCGGCTTATCGAAAAGTTTGTGCGTTGGCATCAATCTGAAGAGCTTGCTCACTATGTGGCGCAGTTAACCGAAGTTGAACATCTCATTCAAACCAATACCTTAACCCCTGCGCTTTGGGCTGAGCATGTCACACTCGCCAAGCGGCATTGGTTTAGGTTATTTGAGTTTGCGCTACCTGACATGTTGCCGATCATCGCATCATTAACGGATTCTCAGGTAAAGCAAATTCTTACCCAGTCTCGAAAAGACGAGCAGGAATTGATTAAGGAATTTGCCGGTAAAACTCCAGAGCAGTTACAACAAGAGGCCGATGAGAATCTTATCGAGCAATTCGATGACTGGCTGGGGAGCGTAACGGATGAGCAAAAAGCGCTTATCCATCAATATAATCAACAGCGGTTATCCACCCTAGATATGTGGCTCGACTACCGCCATGAATGGCTACGCCAGTTTGAGATAGCCCTCGGGCAGCGCAGCGATATTCCGCTGTTGACCGAGCGTTTGACGTTGCTGATGACACAGCCAGACGAGCTTAAATCAGAAAAACACCGCGCTATTTTAAGGCAAAACACCGAGGCCTTTGGGGCGTTATTGCTGGCCATTAATGCTAGTTTGACACCTAAGCAGTCGAAACATTTTTATAAGAAGCTGAACAAGCTTATTCAAGATCTTCGCGAATTAAATCAAGAGGGAATCGAAAAGGCTGTTTAGACTATGAAAGATTAATCCTGGTGACAAGGTCTATTGAGCAACGTCATTTTGTTGAAGATATAGCCCATGTCCCTCGTTTCTTTTTATCAAAAATCACTCAATGCTAGCCGTCTGTTTGATGGACTCGCACCCTTAGCCCTTAGGCTCTATCTTGCACCTGTACTGATGCAGGCGGGGTATAACAAACTCGCACATTTTGAAGACACCGTCGCTTGGTTTGCGAATCCCGACTGGGGGCTGGGTCTACCAATGCCGACATTAATGGCCGCGCTGGCGGCGGGCACTGAGTTTTTTGGGGCGATTTTGTTATTACTCGGATTAGCCACGCGACTGATTTCTATCCCGCTGATGATCACTATGCTGGTGGCCGCTTTTACCGTGCATTGGCCTAATGGTTGGCTGGCAATTGCCGATGGCAGTTCATGGCTGGCAAATGAGCGGGTGCTCGAGGCGGGTGACAAGCTGGATAAGGCCAAATCCCTGTTGCAGCAATACGGCAATTACGATTGGTTAACCAGTTCAGGTAACTTGGTTGTATTGAATAATGGAATTGAGTTTGCGGTGACCTATTTCATTATGTTGCTGGCACTCTTAAGCCTAGGTGGTGGGCGTTATACCAGTCTTGATTACGTTATCGCTAAGCGTTATGGCATAAAGTAAGCCGAGCGACCTTGCCTGTAAACGCTTTCAATCCCACTTTTACGTGGGATTTTTTGTACCTCTTTAGCCGCAATTTGCTATGCTTGAGCCAATTTATACGCACCCATTTATAAGAACAGGGATAATTACTTGGACGCTATCGAACTTTTACTCACCCGCCAATCTACTCCAAGATTAACCGCGCCAGCACCCAATGAGCATGAGCTTAAAATCATTTTAGATGCGGCGATTCGAGTGCCGGATCATGGCGCGTTAGCGCCGTGGGAATTTATTATTGCCACGGGGAAGGGTTTAGACACCTTAGCGGATATCTATGTTAATGCCGCCAAAGCCAGCGGCGCCGATGAAGATTTTATCAACAAAGCCAAAGGGATGCCGATGCGTGCGCCCATGGTGATTACGGTTGTAGCGAAAACCCAACAACATCCTAAAGTGCCAGTGCTCGAGCAGCAAATTGCAGCGGGCTGCGCTACGATGGCAATGCAGCAAGCGGCATTCGCCTTAGGATTAGGCGCAGTGTGGCGCACGGGAGATTTTGCCTTCGATGCCAATGTGAATGCAGCGTTAGGTTTAGCGCCAGAGGATCAAATCGTCGGCTTTTTATATGTTGGCACCCCAGCGGTAGCCGCACCGAAAAAACCGCAAAAGGATGGCAGCCAGTACGCCCGTTACCTATAACCTAGTTTATCCCCGCTGAATGGGAGTCCTTAGTATGCAAGTTGCCCAAACCCCAAGATTACTGCTGCGGCAGTTAACGCCCGATGATGCGTCATTTATTTTGGTGCTACTCAACACCCAAGGATTTATCGACAATATCGGCGATAAAGGAGTGCGTAGCTTGCAGGACGCCAAGGATTATATCGCTAATGGGCCTGCTATCAGCTATCGCGAGCATGGTTTTGGGTTATTTGCCGTGGTACTGGCCGAAAATGGTTTTCCGATTGGGATCTGCGGGTTAATTAAAAGACCCACGCTGAAGGATGTGGATTTAGGTTATGCTTTTTTGCCTCAATATTGGGGCAAAGGCTACGCGTTTGAAGCCGCTAGGGCATCACTGGAATTCGGTAAAACCTTAGGGATTGAACGGATTGTCGCGATTGTCAGCCCACATAATCAGGCCTCTAAGTCGCTGTTGAATAAATTAGGCATGTCGTTTGAAACCGAGTTGCAGTTAACGCCTAATGACCCCCCAGTTGAATTATTTTCCTGATAAATTCTAAGCACTCAAAAAATGAGGCCCCAACATTGGGGGCCTCATTATGCGATTAACTAACGTTACTTTTTACTGAAACACTATCGCTGGAATGGATATACGCTCCCGAGTTTCATAATTTGAGTGAGCTCATCTAGCGCGGTGCGTGATTCGATAACGAGTTGTGGATCGGCTAAATCCTGAGTTGATAAACGGTCGCGATAGTGCTTATCTACCCAAGCGTTTAAACGTGCAAATAAAGCATCGTTAAGTAAAGTGTGCTGATTTACTGCGGCAACTTCGCGCTCATTCATGGCAACCCGTAAACGTAAGCAGGCTGGGCCGCCGCCATTTTGCATGCTTTGTTTCACATCGAAATACAGCACTTGTTTGATTGGCGTATTTAAGGTGAGTAGCTCATTTAAATAAGCATAAACAGCGGGGTTTTCTTGGCAGTCGGTTGGGGCAATGATCGCCATCTCTCCTGAGGGGAGAGTGATGATTTGGGTATTAAATAGATAACTTTTCACCGCATCGTTAATCGCCACTTTGGCGGTTGGAACTTCGATAAAATATAACTCGGTATCGAGTTTGCGTTTTATTTCATCCAATTTTGCCTGTGTATTTAAGAATGCTTGCTCATGGTAAAACAGCACATTTTGGTTACCCACGGCAATTACATCATTGTGAAATACGCCTTGATCAATCACGTCGGGATTTTGTTGAATAAAAACGCAGTTATCCTCTTCGAGTTGATGCAATCTTGCTATCGCCATCGAGGCCTCTAGGGTTTGTCTTGCCGGATATTTCAGTGGTTTAGGAGCATGAGGATTTGTCGCCTCTTGTCCATAAACAAAGAGTTCAACCCCAGCGTGGCCATATTCCTGACACAGGCGAGTGTGGTTCGCTGCGCCCTCATCACCGAAGCTATTATGCTCAGGTAAATGATTATGGTGATGAAAATAGTGGGGATCATTGAAAGTTGCTGTTAAGATGCGCCCCGTTGTGATGGGCTCGATGCTGCGATGCAACTTATCGACTAGATTAGCGGGCGTGAAATGCAGTTTACCATCACGGGTGTCGGCACTGGGTGACACGGTAGCCGCATTAGCCGTCCACATGCTTGAAGCACTGCAACAGGCATTAAGTAGCGCAGGCGCGGTTTTAGCGGCTTGTTGTAAAACTTGGGCATCGCTGCCAGAAAAACCAATTCGGCGCAGCGTGTTAAGATCGGGGCGCTCTTGTGGCGCTAACATGCCTTGGATCATCCCTAAATCAGCGAGTGCTTTGGCTTTTTGCAAACCTTGTTTAGCGGCGGCTTTAGGATTAGAGACTAAAGCGGCGTTGTTGAGTGAGGCCACATTGCCAAAAGACAAACCGGCATAATTGTGGGTTGGCCCAACGAGTCCGTCGAAATTCGCTTCAAAGTGCTTCATTGCATATCCTTGTGATAGGGAAGGTTATTATTTATTCAAATGGTCCCTGAAGCGACCCAGTATACTGAAGGTTTTTGTGGGCACAAGCGCACGGTTTTGTGCTCAAAGCGACTTTTTCGCGATAAATGCATAACTATTTCTTGCTTGCTGGCAAATAATGAAATATTAGTTTTTAATTACGCAATATTATTTTTTTACATTTTTTCAACTTTGATTAAAAAGTGACTCGCTGGTACATATAAAAGAGGGATTAGCTTGAAACTCTCAATGCAACCCTCTATATATGGAGCCAATTTCCACCTTCTTGAGATTTTTTGGCGCAAATCAAACTATGGGTAAATCGCTAGTTATTGTCGAATCACCGGCCAAAGCTAAGACCATTAATAAATATCTTGGCAAAGAATTCATCGTTAAATCGAGCGTAGGTCATATCCGTGATCTGCCTACATCTTCTATATCTGACGGCACCGATAAGGTGAAACCTGCCGCCGAAGTAAAGAAGATGTCGCCAGAAGAAAAGGCGCGATACAAGAAGATGAAAGATCATCAAGCGCTGGTATCGCGTATGGGCGTTAACCCTGAAAAGGGCTGGGCGGCTAAATATCAAATTCTACCGGGTAAAGAGAAAGTGGTTAAAGAGCTGCAAGCCTTAGCCGATTCTGCTGACCAAATTTATCTCGCAACGGACTTAGACCGTGAAGGGGAAGCCATCGCCTGGCATTTGCAAGAGGTGATTGGTGGCGATCCTTCACGTTATCAGCGCGTGGTGTTTAACGAGATCACCAAATCTGCGATTCAAGAAGCCTTTAGTAAGCCTTCTTCCCTCGACACCAATATGGTTAATGCCCAACAGGCACGACGCTTTTTAGACCGTGTCGTCGGCTTTATGGTGTCACCACTGTTGTGGAAGAAGGTTGCCCGTGGTTTATCCGCAGGACGGGTACAATCTGTGGCAGTGCGTCTCGTGGTGGAACGCGAAAGTGAAATCAAAGCCTTTGTGCCAGAAGAGTTTTGGGATGTGCATGCTGAGCTCAATACGCCAGCCAGCGAAGCACTGCGCATGGAAGTGGTTAAGTATTTAGATTCAGCTTTTGAGCCAACCAACGAGCAACAAGCGTTAGCCGCGGTGCAGGCCTTATCTTCGGCCAGCTTTAAAGTGATTGCCCGTGAAGACAAAGCGACTCAAAGTAAACCTTCTGCCCCCTTTATTACCTCCACCCTGCAACAAGCGGCCAGTACTCGTTTAGGCTTTGGGGTGAAGAAAACCATGATGATGGCGCAGCGCTTGTACGAAGCGGGTCACATCACGTATATGCGTACCGACTCGACAAACCTAAGCCAAGAGGCCTTAGACAGCGTACGTGAGATGATTGGCAAGGAATACGGCGCCAAGTATTTACCTGCCGAGCCTATCCGCTACGGTTCTAAGGAAGGCGCACAAGAAGCGCACGAAGCGATTCGTCCTTCAAATGTCAATGTTGAAGCTGCGGCTTTAACTGATATGGAACGTGATGCGCAGCGCCTTTACGAGTTAATTTGGCGTCAGTTTGTCTCCTGCCAGATGACACCTGCCCAATACGACGCGACTAAACTCACGGTGAAAGCAGGCGACTACGAACTTAAAGCAACAGGACGCATCCTGCGCTTTGACGGTTGGACCCGTGTTCAAACTGCAATCAAGAAGAAAAACGAAGAAGACAATACGCTACCGGCAGTGAACGAAGGGGATGTATTATCTCTCGTTGAACTCGAGCCTAAACAACATTTTACTAAGCCTCCTGCGCGATACAGTGAAGCGTCATTGGTTAAAGAGTTAGAGAAGCGCGGTATTGGCCGTCCGTCAACCTACGCCACCATTATTTCGACGATCCAAGAACGTGGCTACGTGAAAGTGGAAAACCGCCGCTTCTACGCTGAAAAAATGGGCGAAATAGTCAGTGAACGCTTAGTCAATAGTTTTGCCGAGTTGATGAGCTATGACTTTACCGCCAGCATGGAACAGACCCTCGACGATGTTGCTAAGGGTGAGTTGGATTGGAAAAAAGTGCTCGATGGTTTCTATGCTGACTTCACTAAACAATTAGAGAAAGCAGAATTAGCACCGGAAGAGGGCGGTATGCGCCTCAATCAAATGGTGATGACCAATATTAAGTGCCCGACTTGCGGTCGTCCAATGGGGATCCGTACCGGCACAACAGGGGTATTCCTCGGTTGTTCTGGTTACGAGTTGCCACCAAAAGAGCGCTGCAAAACCACCATGAACTTAACGCCAGGCATTGAAGCGATCAGCGATAGTGAAGATGCCGAAACCGATGCATTGCGTGCCAAGCACCGCTGTGGTATTTGCGGCACGGCGATGGACAGTTATCTTATCGACGAAAAACGCAAACTGCATGTTTGTGGTAATAACCCTGTTTGTGAGGGGTATGAAGTCGAAGAAGGGCAATTTAAGATCAAAGGTTACGAAGGCCCATTAATCGAATGTGACCGCTGTGGTCATGATATGGAACTGAAAAACGGTCGTTTTGGTAAGTACTTCGGTTGTACGAATGCGGAATGCAAGAATACCCGTAAATTACTGAAAAACGGTGAAGCGGCGCCACCAAAAGAAGATCCTATTTACTTACCAGAGCTGAAATGTAGCAAGTCGGATGCGCACTTTGTGCTGCGTGACGGGGCGGCAGGGATATTCTTAGCGGCCAGTACCTTCCCTAAATCGAGGGAAACCCGTGCGCCACTGGTTGAAGAATTAGTGAAATACCGTGAACTCTTATGGCCAAAGTATCAGTATCTTGCTGATGCACCTATCGCCGATGATGACGGCAATAAGGCTGCGGTGAAGTTTAGCCGTAAAACCAAAGAGCAATATGTGGCGACGGAAGTCGACGGTAAAGCCACTGGATGGTCCGCCCATTATGTTAATGGTAAATGGGTAAGTGAATCATCAGCGAAGAAAGCGAAGAAATAAACATGTGCTTATGGGCATGTTCACAAATCGTCATTGAGGATGAACGCTTTGTGAATATGCTCTAGGTTGTGTTACTGCTTAAGTTAGATTTCAACCAATAAAAAAGCCAAGTCACTGACTTGGCTTTTGTGTTTTAAAGATTGATCACCATTTCTTTTTCGGTTGAAACAGCATATCGATATCGTCTTCTTCATTCTTGGGTTTAGGTGCACTGGGTGCAGTGAGTTTTTGTGCGCCCATAATTTCATCTAATAGCATTTTGGCTTCATCGACTTTACGGGCGATGAAGGGGTCGTTTGGCGTCTGCGCTTTAATCGCATGCAAAGTGGCTAATGCTTTAGTCACCATTTGCTTTGAAGATCCGTATTGCTTCATAAAACTTGCGGCGCGAGCACGTGACAACATAGAGTCAACGTTAATTCTGAGCTGTAAACTATCAATACGATTTTCTTCCTGACCAAACACCGCTGGGTCGACTCTCCCTTTGTTATGCTCTGCACGCAAAATGGCTTTTAGTTTCTTTAACGTTTGTACTAACACCAAAGTTTGTTTGTCGTTATCAGGCAATCTAAAATTCTCAATCGGCGGGACTTGAGGTGGGTTAGCTTGTAATGAATCAATTTGATTTTTGATATCGGCAAGTCGACGTTGAAAATCAGCTTGTTGTTGGCTTGTGCTCAGTGATGTTGCCATTTCCAAAGCATCTTGAACACGGCGATAGAGCACTAACATTATATGTGTACTACAAGGTATCATCCCTGTATTGGATAATACGGTTTCTGTTTCATCAAGAATCGCACGTTGGCGGGCAAATTCAATCCTACGTTCAGCCTCTGCACGTTCTTTTTGTTGTTGTATTACGTTAATTCCGATAACAAGCAGTAATAGTGCACCGATGAGGATCAGAACCAAGGTGAATGTCATAGCTGTTCCATTATTTATCCAATTGAGCTAATGCTACAATAAATCAATAAACTAGCATAGTTATCTTAGCCTAGGTTATCATTTCTGTCGTTTGAAACATAAGACTTGTGCTCTATATTCCTATTTGCTTTAATTTTTACTATATACTATAACGATTGATTATAGCTGATACTGAGTGGTGCTATTTTAACCAATCCATTTCAGCCTGTTTGAGACAAGGACATAAGATGAAACTGCAACAGCTCAGGTATATTGCTGAGGTCGTAAAGCATAACCTTAACGTATCGGCCACAGCTGAAAATTTATACACATCACAGCCTGGGATCAGTAAGCAAGTTCGCATGTTGGAAGATGAATTAGGTATTCAAATATTTGGTCGCAGTGGTAAACATTTGACCCATGTGACGCCAGCTGGACAGCAGGTGATTAATATCGCCAATGACATCTTAGGTAAAGTTGAAAGTATTAAAAAAGTATCTGAGGAATATACAAAACCGGATCAAGGTGAATTGAATATTGCGACAACGGATACCCAAGCTCGCTATGCTTTACCCCATATCATTCGCCAGTTTATCGACCGTTATCCCAAAGTTAACCTACATATGCATCAGGGGACGCCATCGCAGATCAGTGAGCAGGCAGCCCGAGGTGATGCTGATTTTGCGATTGCGACCGAAGCGATGCATTTGTATTCCGATTTGATTATGTTGCCTTGTTATCACTGGAATCGCTCCGTCGTTGTGCCAAAAGATCATCCCTTGGCGACACGGACTCATATTAGTATTGAAGATTTAGCCCGTTTTCCATTAGTGACTTATGTGTTTGGGTTTGATCGGGCATCGGAAATTGAGAAAGCGTTTAATCGTGCAAACCTTGAGCCGCGGGTTGTCTTTAGTGCTACCAGCGCTGATGTGCTGAAAACCTATGTGCGCTTAGGCTTAGGTGTCGGAGTGATTGCCTCTATGGCGATTGATCCAAATATTGATAAAGATTTAGTTGCCATCGATGCTGGCCATTTATTTGCCCATAGCACCACTAAAATTGGTTTCAGGAAGGGTAGTTTCTTACGAAGTTATATGTATGATTTTATTCAACACTTTGCGCCACATTTAACTCGTGATGTGGTTGAAAAGGCCGTCGCATTACGTGATCAGCAATTAATTGATGAGATGTTTGCAGATAAAAATCTGCCTATGCGTTGATTAAGCTACGCTATTGGTGAAATTAATAAAAATGCCGCATCAATTGCGGCATTTTTATTGTGTTGAGAGTTGAAATGACACGTATGACTATGACAAATCGACTTTATCCATTTCAAGCTGACTTAAAGCAATAACCGCTTGAGTGCGATTACGAACGCCTAGTTTTCTGAAAATGGCAGTGGCGTGAGCTTTTATTGTTGCTTCAGAAACCCCTAAGTCATAGGCAATTTGTTTATTGAGCAAGCCCTCAGCAAACATTTGCAGTACTTTATATTGCTGCGGCGTGAGATCTGAGAGCTTACTGGCCATTTTATCAGTGCAGTCATCTTCGATAGGTATAATATCAGCACCTTTAGGTAGCCATAAATCCCCACATAAAACAGCGGTTAGGGCTTCTTTCAAGGTTTCCATCGACGCCGATTTAGGGATAAAACCGCTACCACCGTAGTGAATAGCACGGCTAATGGTATTGATATCCTCGTGGGCCGAAATCACGATCACAGGCAGCTCAGGGTAGTGAGAGCGCAGATGGATAAGCGTCGAATAGCCGTGGGAACCTGGCATCTGCAAATCCAGTAAAACCAAATCGTAGCTGACACTTTGTGAATCTAACACAGACTGCAACGCATCGGCACTGTCAGCCTCAAACCACTGGGTGCGCTCAAAGGCGCTACTGAGTGCTTGACGTAGTGCATTTCGAAACAATGGATGGTCGTCGGCAATAATTATATTTAAGTTTTCTAGCTTCATGGCTTTTTTGATTATGTTCGTGGCGCGTGAAGATTAAACCCAATGTAACAGAAAAGTAATCGAGGATCCTATTGGTTTATGCAGCAAGAAGGACAAAATTTTTATATGTTTCTGGTTGTTATACTTTTGTCTCGCTTAAATAAATGAATAAATTAGCCCTAAAACCTTGCTGTTAAAGGGCTAGAGTACGTTATTACGTAGTATAAATCTTATTCAGCCGTCCACACTTGGGTTGGATGGCGTTGTTCGTCTACCGCAACAAAGGTGAATACGCCACGGATCGCATGCTCACGGTGATCTTGGTACATGTCTTCGACAAAAATATTGACTTCGACCTTTAACGAGGTATTACCTACATGGATCACGCGGGCGATAAGCTCTGCTAAGGTACCCGCTGGAATAGGTTTTTTAAAGTCGATTCGATCAGAGCTGACTGTAACTAAGGCTTTACGGCAGAAACGAGTCGCAGCAATAAAAGCGGTTTCATCCATCCATGCTAAGGCTTCACCACCAAATAAGGTATTGTGGTGATTGGTGATAGAAGGAAATACGGCTTTGATTACCCGCGCTTCGGATTGATTGATTCGTTGTTCGATGGCATCGGAAAAAGCAGGGCGAGTAGAGTCGAGTGAATGTGGCATACGGCAACCTGAGGTTATGCATTTTCAAGAGGCGCGATTATAGTGAGTTTTCAATTTGAATGATATAAAACGACTATATCGTTAGGTTTTAAGACAAAACGAAAAGTAAAAAGGCTTCCAGTGGAAGCCTTTAGTGTTTGGTAATCGACTTATTTACCGAGAAGTTCACGCCTATCGCGTGAGGCTTTCGCCAGATCTCGCAGTAATTTTTCTGAGTCATCCCAATGTAAGCAGGCATCGGTAATGCTTTGGCCATAGCATAAAGGTTGACCCTCAATCACTTTTTGATTGCCTTCCTGTAAGAAACTTTCTGCCATGATGCCGGCAATGGCCGTACTGCCCGCGCGCATTTGCGCCATGATATTTTCAGCAACGACCAGTTGTTTTAGGTGATTTTTTTCACTGTTACCGTGGCTAAAATCAACCACTACACGCGGCGTTACATTGACAGACTCAAGTTTTAATCTTGCTTGTTCAATATCCTGCTCAAAGTAATTAGGTTTTTTACCACCTCGTAAAATAATGTGCCCATAAGGATTACCATGGGTACGATAGACTGACATAGCGCCATCTTTATCTGGTGAATAGAAAATATGTGGCACTTTGGCGGCACGAACGGCATCAACGGCGATATTGATATTGCCATCGGTTCCATTTTTAAAACCCACAGGGCAGGAGAGTGCCGAGGCCATTTCGCGGTGGACTTGGCTTTCAGTGGTGCGAGCGCCGATAGCGCCCCAGGTGATTAAATCAGCAATATATTGACCGTTCACCATATCTAAAAACTCGGTGGCAATCGGCAATTTCAGCTCAGTGATTTGCTGTAGTAGCTGACGGGCAATACGCAATCCTTTATTGGGTTCAAAGCTGCCATCTAAGTCAGGATCGGAAATTAACCCTTTCCAGCCAACAATGGTGCGCGGCTTTTCAAAGTACACCCGCATTAAAATACAGAGATCGTCCTTTAACTCTTGATGCAGCACAGCTAAACGGCGGGCGTAGTCGAGGGCAGCTTGCGTATCATGGATAGAGCAAGGGCCAATGATCACCAGTAGACGATGATCTTCGCCCATAATAATGGCTTCAACTTCACGACGTTGCTGAACGAGGTAATCGGCTGCATCTTGGGTTAACGGGTACTCAGATGCCAGTTGTGCAGGTGAGATGACTTTAGCTAATAAGGAAGTGCGTAATTCGTCTGTTTTAATGGTCATTCAAAATACCGAGCTTGCGTGCGGCGCTTTTCGCCAGATTGCCTCGGATTATAACGAATCGAACAGCATTGCACAGTGCCAATTGTGTTAATTGTCGGCAACTGTGCAATGAATTTGATTTAAGTTAGACCTATTTAGCCTAAATCGAGGGACTCGATTGTCTCGTTCGAAATCATCAAGATTAGAACATATGACGTTCTAAACCCGTCACATCTAAAATCTTAGTGGCGATTTCTTCGACCGAGTGGTTGGTGGTGTCGATATAAGGAATACGTTCACGTTTGAACATCATCTCGACTTCTTTTACCTCTAAACGACACTGCTTTAAGGAAGAGTAGCGACTGTTTTCCATCCGACTTTGGCGGATTTCATGTAAGCGTACCGGATCGATGGTCAAACCAAACAATTTTTTCTTATTGCGTTTTAAGGCTTCGGGCAGTTTAAGGTTATCCATATCGTCTTCGGTGAACGGATAGTTAGCCGCTTTAATCCCAAACTGCATCGATAAATAGAGGCTGGACGGGGTTTTACCGCAGCGAGACACGCCCAACAGGATCAAATCGGCCTGATCCATATGCTTCATGGTTTGGCCATCATCATTATCCATCGCAAAATTGATGGCATCGATACGGGCTTCATAACCTTGATTGGCTTTACCGTGGGTGCGGTGTAATACAGGCGATGCACTTACGCCTAAATGTTGTTCAAGTGGAGCGACAAAGGTATTTAAAAAATCGTAATCGAGACCTTCACTCGAATAAATGATGTCCCGAATTTCCGGTTTGACGATTGAATGGAACACTAAGGGGCGTTCGCCTGTTGTAATAAAACAATCATTAATTTGTCGTTTAACGTTTTCAGCTTTTGCCAATGTTTCGACAAATGGAATTGTAAGTGACTCAAATTCTAATGGAAATTGCGAGAGAACTGCATGCCCAAAAACCTCTGCTGTGATCGCTGTGCCGTCGGAGATGTAAAATACCTTTGGTGCCATACTGACCTCTTGTAGTAATAAAATTACAAATAAAATTATAGATTTACGCTTCTTCAGCGGGAGTGTAAAATGCCGCTGCCCTCGTGTGAAGGGGCCACTGAAATAAACTTGCGGAGATAGAACTGTGCAGCAATACGTACTCTGGTATCAGGAATTAGGCATGGGTGACGTCAACTTGGTTGGCGGTAAAAATGCTTCTCTTGGCGAGATGATCAGCAATCTAGCTAATGCCGGTGTTCAAGTACCTGGCGGATTTGCGACTACTTCTTATGCGTTCAATGAGTTCCTTGAACAAAGTGGAGTAAACCAGAAGATTTATGACATTCTAGCCACACTGGATGTAGATGATGTCAATGCACTGGCAAAAGTAGGTGCACAGATCAGACAATGGGTGATTGACACCCCATTCCAACCAGCTTTAGAGCAAGCCATTCGTGAAGCTTACGATAAACTTGCCGCTGAAACTAGCGATGCATCATTTGCAGTACGTTCTTCTGCTACCGCAGAAGATATGCCAGATGCTTCTTTTGCTGGTCAGCAAGAAACCTTCTTAAACGTGAAAGGATTTGACTCTGTACTCGTGGCGATTAAGCACGTGTTTGCGTCACTCTTTAACGACCGTGCAATTTCATACCGTGTTCACCAAGGTTATGAGCACCACGGTGTTGCCCTGTCTGCCGGCGTACAACGCATGGTTCGTTCAGACAAAGCGGCATCAGGTGTGATGTTCACCATGGACACTGAATCAGGCAACAATGATGTGGTGTTTATCACTTCCTCTTTCGGTCTGGGTGAAATGGTTGTTCAAGGTGCGGTAAACCCTGACGAATTCTATGTCCACAAACCTATCCTTTCTCAAGGTCATAAAGCCGTTGTTCGCCGTAATATCGGTAGTAAGCTCATCCAGATGGTGTATTCCGATGATGCTGCTCACGGCAAACAAGTGAAAATTGAAGACGTTGCTGCTGAAAAACGTCGTCAATTCTCCATCAACGACACCGAAGTGATGGAACTGGCTAAACAAGCAATGGTTATCGAAAAACACTACGGTCGTCCAATGGACATCGAGTGGGCGAAAGACGGTAACGATGGCAAACTCTATATCGTTCAAGCGCGTCCAGAAACGGTTCGTAGCCGTGAAGACGTACAATTAATTGAACGTTACCACTTAAAGAGCCGTGGCGCAGTGATCTCTGAAGGTCGTGCTATCGGTCATAAAGTGGGTTCAGGTGTGGCTAAGGTATTAACCTCTATCGCGGATATGGATCAAATCCAACCAGGCGATGTGTTAGTGACCGACATGACTGACCCAGATTGGGAACCTATCATGAAGCGCGCCAGCGCCATCGTGACTAACCGTGGCGGCCGTACCTGTCACGCGGCAATTATTGCCCGTGAATTAGGCGTACCAGCGGTAGTCGGTTGTGGTGATGTGACCGACCGTATCAAAAATGGTCAGTTAGTGACAGTATCTTGTGCCGAAGGTGACACAGGTTACATCTACGAAGGTAAACAAGAGTTTGAAGTGATTTCAAACCGCGTTGATGCACTGCCTACATTACCGATGAAGATCATGATGAACGTGGGTAACCCAGATCGTGCATTTGATTTTGCCCGTTTACCTAACGAAGGTGTGGGTTTAGCGCGTTTAGAATTCATCATCAACCGCATGATCGGTATTCACCCGAAAGCACTGCTTGAATTCAACCAACAAGATGCTGCATTGCAGGAAGAAATCAACGAGATGATCGCCGGTTACGACTCTCCTGTTGAGTTCTACATCGCTCGCTTAGTCGAAGGTATTGCATCTATTGGTTCGGCTTTCTATCCGAAGAAAGTGATCGTACGTATGTCAGACTTTAAGTCTAACGAATACGCTAACTTAGTCGGTGGTGATCGTTACGAACCTGACGAAGAAAACCCAATGTTGGGCTTCCGTGGTGCAAGCCGTTATATCTCTGAATCATTCCGCGATTGTTTCGCGCTTGAATGTGAAGCGATTAAGCGCGTGCGTAATGAAATGGGTCTGAAGAACGTTGAAGTCATGATCCCATTCGTCCGTACCGTGAAAGAAGCTGAGCAAGTGATTGAACTGCTGAAAGAGCAGGGCTTAGAGCGTGGTAAAGATGGTCTACGCGTCATCATGATGTGTGAAGTACCGTCAAATGCGCTGTTAGCGGATCAGTTCCTTGAGCACTTCGATGGTTTCTCTATCGGCTCAAATGACTTAACACAGTTAACACTCGGTCTTGACCGTGACTCAGGCATCATCAGCCACTTGTTTGATGAGCGTAACGAAGCGGTGAAAATCCTGCTGTCTATGGCCATTAAAGCGGCTAAGGCCAAGGGTGCTTATATCGGTATTTGTGGTCAAGGACCTTCAGATCACGCCGATTTCGCGGCTTGGTTAGTTGAACAAGGCATCGATACCGTATCGTTAAACCCTGATACCGTAATTGATACTTGGTTATATTTAGCCGAAGCGCACGCTTGATCTAGGCCGTAATTTTATCAAGGTGTTAAAAAAGCCGCTTTTTAGCGGCTTTTTTTTGTTTATAATGGGCCGCATAACAATAATTGACTGAAGCCGCCCATGTTACCTCTGTTATCACATCAACAAACCTTAGAACCTGTTTATCTGGCCTATCTTGATGCTTTAGAACAAAGTGCCTATGAAGGTGATATTGATAAGCGCTACAGCGCGCGCTTAGTGCAAGCCACGGATAACTCCGTCTATCAATTTTTGCCCCAAGCGGTGCTTTATCCTAAACATCAAAAGGATATCGAGATAGCGCTTAAACTTGCTACGAAAGCAGAGTTTGTGGGTGTGACTTTTAGTGCCAGAGGTGGCGGAACAGGCACTAATGGTCAGTCGCTGACCCACGGTTTGATCCTCGATGTGTCTCGTTATATGAATCGTGTGTTAGAAGTGAATCCTGAGCAGGGCTGGGTTAGGGTTGAAGCAGGGGTCATTAAAGATGCGCTAAATGATGCGCTGCGTCCCCATGGATTCTTCTTTAGTCCCGATCTCTCAACTTCAAACCGCGCCACTATTGGCGGTATGATCAACACCGACGCCTCGGGCGCAGGCTCTTTGGTGTATGGTAAAACTTCCGACCATGTACTGGCACTGCGCAGTGTATTGATAGATGGCAGTGTGTTAGATACTCGTCCCCTCGATGCGGGTCTGTTATGTAATCCCGATAACGTGAGTGAAAATCCACTTGGACAAAAACTGATTTCGGCTATTGCAAAGGTATGCCGTGAGAAGCGCGCGCTCATTGAGCAACAATTCCCTAAACTCAATCGATTTTTAACTGGATATGACTTAAAGAATGTCTGGAATGAAGGCTTAACTCAGTTCGACCTTTCACGCATTTTAACAGGCTCTGAAGGCACGCTGGCGGTCATCACCGAAGCGAAACTCAACATTACACCACTGCCCAGTGAGCGGGCTATGGTGAATATTAAGTACGATTCCTTCCAGTCTGCGCTGCGTCATGCACCTTCCTTAGTGGCTGCGCGGGCAACGGTTGTCGAAACCGTGGACTCTAAAGTGCTTAATCTTGCCCGCGAGGACATTGTTTGGCATTCGGTTTCCGACCTTATTCAAGAAGTGCCGGGTAAAGTCATCGATGGCCTGAATATGGTCGAGTTTGCTGGTGATACGGCAGAAGTTGAGCAAAAGCTTGCGAATCTTGAGGCTGTATTGACCGAGCAAATTGGTCGCTGTGAATGTGGTGTGGTCGGTTATCAAGTCACTCAAGATAAGGCCAGCATTGAGAAAATCTATGGCATGCGTAAAAAGGCCGTTGGATTGCTCGGTGCTACCAAGGGACGTCGCAAACCCATTGCATTTGCCGAAGATACTGCAGTGCCGCCTGAAAAACTTGCCGATTACATTATGGAGTTTCGTGCGCTACTCGATAGTCACAATTTGCAATACGGTATGTTTGGCCATGTGGATGCGGGCGTATTACACGTAAGGCCTGCGCTGGATATGTGCGATGTCGAAGATGAAAAACTGCTGAGGGTGATTTCTGATCAAGTTGCGGCGCTGACACTCAAATACGGCGGCCTGATGTGGGGCGAGCATGGTAAGGGCGTGCGTGGCGAATACGGCCCATCGGTATTTGGCGATGAACTTTATGGCGTATTGCAAGACATTAAAGGTCTATTTGACCCTGATAACAGGCTTAATCCCGGCAAGTTAGTGGCACCCAAGCAAGTCGGCAGCTTGGCATTTGATGTGGATAGTACCAAGCGCGGCAAGTTTGACAGACAAATTCCCGTTGAAGTACGCGATGCCTATCCCGATGTGATGAACTGTAACGGCAATGGCCTGTGTTTTAATTACAGTAGCTACTCGCCCATGTGTCCGTCATTTAAGGTGACTGGCGATAGGGTGCAATCCCCCAAAGGCCGTGCGGGTCTGATGCGTGAGTGGCTGCGTTTGCTTGAGTCGGAAGGGGTGGATGTGAACGCGCTGGCGAAAGCCAAACCCTTAGGCATTTTGCAGCGGATGCAAAACACCATCAATGCCAAACGTGATTATGATTATTCCCATGAAGTGATGGAATCGCTGAAGGGCTGTCTTGCGTGTAAGGCGTGTTCGAGTCAGTGCCCGGTTAAAGTGGATGTACCTAAGTTTAGGGCGCAATTCTTTAATATTTACTATCAACGTTATCTGCGTCCGGCCAAGGATTACCTGGTTGCGGGCATAGAAGACAGCTTACCTCTGATGGCTGCTGCGCCAAGGCTGACCAATTTCGCCTCGCAAAACCCGCTCAGCCAATGGGTGATCAAAAAGGCCATCGGTTATGTGGATGCGCCAGCGCTGTCGGTGCCGACATTAAAACAACGACTCGATGGTCATGCGAGTCGCGGTTATGACCTGGCGGCATTGCAGGCCATCCCCGCCGATGAGAGGGCAAAATTTGTATTAGTTGTACAAGATCCCTTCAACAGTTTCTACGATTCGGGCTTGGTGTATCGCTTTATCCAATTGATTGAAACCTTAGGATTAAAACCCGTTCTACTGCCGTTTAAGCCCAACGGTAAACCGACGCATATCAAGGGCTTCTTGGGTAAATTTGCTAAAACGGCGCAGTCGAGTGCGGATTTCTTAAACCAAGTGCATAAGTTAGGTATGCCGATGGTTGGGATCGATCCCGCCTTAGTGCTCTGTTATCGCGATGAATATAAAGAAATTTTAGGGGCTAACCGCGGCGCGTTTGAGGTTAAACTGGCTAACGAATGGC
Organism: Shewanella sp. DNRA4; assembly: GCF_012843185.1. Classification (NCBI taxonomy): domain Bacteria; kingdom Pseudomonadati; phylum Pseudomonadota; class Gammaproteobacteria; order Alteromonadales; family Shewanellaceae; genus Shewanella; species Shewanella sp. DNRA4. The sequence continues at coordinate 117,748 of NZ_JABAIP010000012.1, read as the reverse complement.
TGCTTGGCATACTGCAGGATATTCCCACTAAGGCCATGCAAGATAAACAATTTACTTGGTTTAGCCATTGTACTGAGTCTACGGCGAAGCCTAATACAGCCAATGAGTGGAGCAAAATCTTCACTCACTTTGGCGCTAAATTGACGGCGGTGAATTTGGGCTGCTGCGGCATGGCGGGTACCTACGGCCATGAGGCTGAGAATCTTGAGCGTTCTAAGACCTTGTTTGATATGTCATGGAAAGACACCTTAAGCAAGATGGATGCATCACAGGTGCTAGTCTCTGGCTATTCATGTCGCAGTCAAGTAAAACGTTTCGCCGGTTACAAGCCAAAACATCCACTAGAGGCTTTATTGGAGCTCGTTAAGGCTTAACGCAATTTTTTATTAGGGATTGGATAATCCTTAAGGCAATGCCACACTAAACCAGTCGTCAGGCTGGTTTTTTTATTGAGGAGACGCTATGGAAAAACACACGGACAATGTTATCGATACGCTACAGGCATTCACCAGCAAGCCAACGCCGGATGACGTCGCCACACTGCCAACAGCACTGTGTAGTGAAGTCGCGTTATTTTGTATTCAACTCTCCGGTGACTGGTTATATCAGGGCAGCCCATTGCCGACGAAGTTTGCCAAGTTATTTGCCAGTATTTTACATGGCATCGATGGCGAACATTTTCTGATCACACCAGTCGAAAAGGTGCGAGTCGAGGTGGATGATGCGCCACTGTTGATTGTGGATTATATGAAGGATGAGACAGCATCGGGTTTAACGCTGCGCAGTAGTATTGGTACCGAGCATTCTCTGGCGACACTCAATCATTTAAAGCTCACCGACTTTGGGATTTATCTGCCGCTAGAGCGCGGCCTATGGGGAAAATTGAGCCGTGCCTGCTACTACAATTTTGTGAATGAATTCAATTTAACCGATGACGGTGGCCTCAGTGCTTAAAGATTTTGATTGTAATAACTTGGGGAGGCTGACTAGTTTATTATGGGTTAAGTGATAGTATTAAAACTAACCTTAGCCAATCCTACTCGGGTTTAGGTTTGTGTCGATGGGTCTAAATGTTGTTTTCGGAGGTGCTGTTTGAACCGTTATGAAAGCTTAGGCTATCTTGTTTCGCACTTAAATATTGAGCTGCAAAATGAACTCGATTTGCAGTTGAAACGCTATCAGCTCGACATTAAGTTGTGGCCAGTATTATTCGCGCTTTGGCAGGAGGAGGGGATTACTCAGACTGAGTTGTCCAAACGTTGTGATGTAGCGAACTATACCATGACCCGTTTGCTCGATCAGTTGCAGGTGCAAGGCCTCATCACCCGCCATCAAGAACTCGATAATCGCCGAGCTTTCCAGATTTTTCTCACCGATGAGGCCAAGGCGCTGGAGCAGGATTTGATCCGTGAGGCCGAGCGCGTCAATGAAAAGTTTCTTGCTAATCTTACTGAAGATGAACGAAGTTATTTTATTAAGCTTTTGAATAAAATAAATAAGCTTTCAGATTAGTCGATAATACCTTCGGCTAGTTTTGCTATTTATAAAGGGAGTAGCATAAAAAGTAACACTAAACTTGACCCCAGTAATAACCCTTGTTGTAGTAATCGTTGTCGCTGCATTAAGCTATTTTTTCCCTGTTTCAGACTAGTGATTAGCTGATTACGCTTATAAATACGGCAAGTTAACTCATTTGTGAAGGGGTCAATAAACAACTTACATAGGCATTGCCCACCATCTTTCAATTTGATCAAATGTTCACTTTGATGGCTAAAATTGAGTTTGCGCGAAACCATTTGGCCATTGATATAGACTCTCTCCAAACCCGACCAATCACTTGCTTGTAATTCAAGTGAATCTTTCCCCAGCTCATATTTGAAACTGACCATAGTGGCACCTTCTCCGTGACTGACGAGTAGTTAATTCAAGCAGAGACATATAGGGTTTTCCACTACAGAAAAGTGAATTTTACGTGGCGTTTTGGTATCTGATTGGTATTGAGAGGAATTTATTTTTTAGATGGATAAGTGGAGCGAGGGAAGTGGTTGAGGCGGACAACGACTCGTTGTCCGCCTACTGCATGATTAGGCTTTGGCCGCTTGGTAAATGGCACGGGCCATTTCGTCAGCTACTGCACCTGTCGTGCGGTTTTCAGCATCGGCCTTAGCAAAAATCTTCAGCAGCGTGTTGTAGATTTCTCTGACCTTAGCTTCTGATTTTGCTGCGTCATAATCTTTTTCAAATGACACGTTGATAATGCCGCCAGCGTTAATCACATAATCTGGCGCATACAGAATGCCCATTTCTTTTAACTGCTCGCCATGGCGGACTTCGGCTAATTGGTTGTTGGCGCAACCCGCAACAATCTTAGCTTTGAGTTGTGGTAGGGTAACATCGTTTAGAGTTGCACCTAGTGCACATGGCGCATAGACATCCACGTCTTGGGCATAGATATCCTGTGGAGCAACAACGATGGCGCCAAAGTCGGTAGCCACTTTATCCAGTGATGCTTGGTGAATATCGGTAACAATCAGCTGTGCACCTTCTTCATGCAAATGTTTACACAGGTAGTAACCGACATGGCCAACACCTTGAACGGCGACCTTAAGGCCTTTTAAGCTGTCTAAATCGAGTTTATGTTTAACTGCAGCCTTGATCCCTAAATAGGTGCCTAATGCTGTAAATGGCGATGGATCGCCACTCTTGCCTTCAAGGCCTGCCATGTAAGGTGTTTCTTGATGGGCAATCATGATATCAGCGGTCGTGGTGCCCACGTCTTCAGCAGAATAGTAACGTCCACCGAGGCTATTGATAAAACGGCCAAAGGCACGGAAAAGGGCTTCGCGATCAGGACGCTTAGGATCGGCAATAATCACAGACTTACCACCGCCCATGGTTAAACCGGCGAGGGCATTTTTGTAAGTCATACCACGGGAGAGGCGTAATACGTCTGTCAGGGCTTCATCATCGGATTGATAATTCCACATCCGGCATCCACCCACAGCTGGACCTAAGTTGGTGTTATGGATGGCAACAATGGCTTTTAAGCCACTTTCTTTATCATGACAGAATACGACCTGTTCATGTTCATCAAAGGATACATGATTAAATACAGCCACGTGAAGTTCTCCGCTATACACAATAAAACGTCGATGGAACGACTTCCCATCGACAGCTCGTTATATTTATTGCAGAACCATAGCATTTAGCGATACTCTCAACCATGCATAATGACCGAATAAATAGATTATTTGTGGCAATCTAGCTTTCCACTTTACGTAAACGTAAGCTTAGAGATGCGAAACCAGTTTTAACTGATGATATTCTCAGACATTAGTATGATTCGCGTGCTGTCCCAAGAATGAGAGCCGCGCTATAACAATAAGATAGGACGGAAGTATGACTGAACAAGCTGTCGATCAAGCTCAACCAACAATCTCTCCTGAAGAAATGGAGAAATTGCGCCAAGAGTGGGTCAGAACACAATTCCAAAAAGCGAACCGTTTTTTAGCGGAAAAAGGGGTTATCCCCAGCAAGGTTTTAGCCGATGAGAGCCGTTATCTTGCACCTTATTTAGCGATTTGGAAGATGGAATCCAAACGTCCTACGACCAAAACCTATTGGGTGATGTCAGGCGATTTACCATCGGATTTTGTGGATGTCAAAGTGGCTAAAACGGCGCGTGATGCGGTTCGTCATTTCTCGATGATGTGGCAAATGCAGGCTGAAAATTTGATCCGTTCAGGCGCAACCAGACGTGATGCAACCCAGGCAAAATTTGCCCAGTTATTAGTCTCCCGTGCAGAGAGTTTATATCGTATGCACAATGATGAAAAACTGTGGAATAGCTAGATTTCCTTGTGTTGAGTCATAAAACCAAAGGCACTCGATTGAGTGCCTTTGTTGTTTAAGTCTGTCTCAAGCGTTGTGTTCTACGTTGAGCATACCGACGGTTTCATTCCATATTAAAGGATTACGCTTCTTCATCACTTAAATAGTATAAACCTTGATTAATCAGTTCCAGCAATAGCTGTTGTACTTCATCATGTTCGCATAACGCGAGAGCTGTTTCGCAATCAAAGCTGACATGATCGCTTAACTGTACAAGCACCGCTTCGGGTGTATTGGGCAAATCATAGATTTCGCCATTAATGAATAAGCGCGAGTAAACATCATTCTCTAGACGTAGTACTTTTAAACCGCCAATGCGATTTACACCAGCGCCTTGTTCAAAGGCATCTTGCAGATCGTCGATGCTATAGGCTTCTTCGCCTTCACAAATATCTAATTCAAATCGGTTTTGGCTTAGCAGTTTACCTAGCACAACCTGATAACTCGCAGGATCTTGGGCAAGCTGGCTTAACAGCGACATAATGCCGAGTTGATGATCTTGGCTAATAATGCCCGGATTTGCTGGCTCGGATGCGGAGGTAAAACGCTGTTGACCCAAATTTTTGTCGAGTAAATAGTCGGCCACTTCGCTGACTAATTCTTGCTGACTGGGTGCGCGGTAACCAATCGAATAGCTCAAGGCTAAGGTTAAGGTTTCACCGCAGTGCGGGAATCCTGGTGGAATATAAAGCATATCGCCTTTCTCTAACACCATATCAATAATGGGATCAAAGTCTTCAACCAGAGGTGAATTAGGATTACCGCCACGACGTTGTTGTGGGGTGTTGTCACCTACGGTCCAGCGGCGCTGACCTTCGCCTTGAATAATAAACACATCGTAGTTGTCGATATGGGGACCGACACCGCCACTTGGAGTGGCAAATGACACCATCAAATCATCGAATCGCCAATCGGGGAGAAAACGAAAGGCCTCAACGAGGGGTTGTGAGTCGGGATACCAATGGTTAACCGCTTGCACCAATAATTGCCAGTGGGTTTCACCGTAATTGTCGTAATTCTCAAAGGGGCCTTGGATCACTTCCCAGTTATCTTTTTGGGTAACGACGATGCGCGAAGTGATTTCTTCTTCGCAGGCTAGGCCGGCCAGCTCATCGGCACTGATTGGATCTTCAAAGTGAGGAAAAGCGCCTTTGATGACCACAGGTTTTTGTTGCCAGTAATCCTTGAGGAATTGGGCAATATCGAGATTGAGTTTATACATAGTGTCAAAAAAGGCGACTACATCCTTAACAATGTAACCGCCTCAATCCTTATTTAGGCTAGATAATAAGCTAAGCATGTCAGCTTAGCGTTAAACGAAGCGTTAGCCGTAAACTGAACTTTAGTTAAGTTCGTCAACGAATGCTTCTGCACGGCCAATATAGTTGGCTGGCGTCATCTTCTTCAGCTCAGCCTTCACGTCTTCTGGCAGGGCTAAACCGTCGATAAATTCGGCAAGTTGCTTAGCGTCGATGCGTTTACCGCGTGTCAATTCTTTTAACTTCTCGTATGGCTTTTCAATACCATAGCGACGCATAACGGTTTGTACGGGCTCGGCCAATACTTCCCAGTTTTGATCGAGCTCGGCACGTAAATGCTCTTCATTCACTTGTAACTTGCTGATGCCTTTTAAGGTCGCTTGGTAAGCGATCAGCGAGTGGGCGATACCCACACCTAAGTTACGCAGTACGGTGGAATCGGTTAAGTCACGTTGCCATCTTGAAACGGGTAGTTTTGCGGCTAAATGTTGCATCAACGCATTGGCAATACCTAAGTTACCCTCAGAGTTTTCAAAGTCGATAGGGTTGACCTTGTGTGGCATGGTTGATGAGCCAATTTCACCGGCAATGGTACGTTGCTTGAAGTGACCTAAGGCAATATAACCCCAAACGTCACGGTCGAAATCGAGCAGAATAGTGTTGAAACGCGCAATCGCATCAAAGAGCTCTGCAATGTAATCATGCGGTTCGATTTGAGTGGTGTATGCGTTCCAGTGCAGGCCAAGGCTTGTCACAAAACGTTCAGACAGTGCATGCCAGTTCACTTCTGGGTATGCAGATATGTGCGCGTTGTAGTTACCTACGGCGCCGTTAATTTTCCCCATAATTTCAACAGCCGCGATTTGCTTGATTTGGCGCTCTAAACGCACGGCTACGTTAGCCATTTCCTTGCCTAAGGTTGAAGGCGAGGCTGGCTGACCATGGGTACGTGACATCAAAGGTACTGAGCGGTATTCAACGGCTAGTTTTTTGATGGCGCTAAGCAGTTCATTGCAATAAGGCAGTACCACTTGCTCGCGGGCTTCAGTTAACATTAAGCCATGGCTTAAGTTGTTGATATCTTCAGAAGTACAGGCGAAGTGAACAAATTCACCGACAGCGGCGAGTTCCGCGTTGTCTGCGATTTTTTCTTTGATAAAGTATTCAACTGCTTTCACGTCGTGGTTGGTGGTGCTTTCAATGGCTTTCACGCGAAGCGCATCTTGCTCACTGAAATTGTCTTTAATGGCATCGAGAAGCGCGATCGCTGACTCGCTTAATGGCGGCACTTCGGTGATTTCTGGGCAATCGGCGAGTAACTTTAACCAGTTGATTTCAACTTGAACACGGTACTTAGTAAGACCGAACTCGCTGAAAATCCCTCGCAATGACGCTGTTTTACTACCGTAACGGCCGTCTACCGGAGAGATAGCAGTTAGTGCGGAAAGATCCATGTGAAGCTCCTTGATGAAAACTTATTTTATTATAGGGTAAGACTTTTCTTAGCCGTGTCTAAGATGGCTTTACGGGCAAAGACTAAGTGTCGACGTTTGCCGCCTAGTTGTCGCCATAACACTGCGCTGCGCATGGCTGCAAGCAGCAAGGCGCGGATTTTTTGTTGTACTATTGGACGTTGCAGACACACAGGATTGCCTGAGATCTGAATCTTAGGTCCAAGATTACTGATAATGTCGCTATAAATACTGGCCAGATTGGCAATGACTTGTTCGTCGGTGATCGCAAAATGATGTAGCTGACGATTCACTTGATTGATGCGTTCGGCAAGCATAGCTAACCCGGTGTTTGAACGGGTTAATTTACGTTCAAGGGCTAAAATTCCCACCAGATAGCGAGTTATTTCCACATCTTTTTGACTGCTATCCCCCAGTTGATTTAACACCAATTGGTAGCCTTTGTGCAGGCCAGCCTTATCTTGGTAGACATCGGCGGGGGTTTCGGGATTAGTCACTAAAATGGTGTGTAAACTGGCAGCTAGCTCATCGGTGTCGCTTTCACCATGACGGGCTAAATACTGAACTTGTGCAATGGCCTGCAGTATTCCTGCGAAGGCCATAGTACGATCATGGAGCTGTTCGTTCACGGTTTATCCTCTGATCAGTTGATCGATAATTCCGCCACCGAGGCACACTTCGCCATCGTAAAATACCGCTGATTGGCCAGGCGTCACGGCGGCAACGGGCTCGTCAAACACCACTTTGAGCGTATTGTCATCAAGATAGGTGAGGGTGCAGGGGATATCCTGCTGGCGATAACGGGTTTTCACCACAATTTGACAGCCATCGGCGGGACCTTTGCGGTCGACCCAGTGTAGTTGATTGACAAACATGCCATTGGACATCAAGCGCGGGTGGTGGCCACCTTGGCCAACAACAAGCACGTTACGTTTGAGATCTTTATCCACCACGTACCATGGGTCATCATTGCTATTTTTCATGCCACCAATCCCCAGACCTTTACGTTGGCCTAAGGTGTGGTACATCAAACCTTGGTGCTTGCCAATGACTTCGCCTTCGGCGGTTTCGATGTTGCCAGGTTGCGCTGGTAAGTAATTACCTAAGAATTCAGTGAATTTACGTTCACCGATAAAGCAAATGCCGGTGCTGTCTTTCTTATCATGGGTAATAAATCCCATCTGTTTGGCGATTTCTCGCACTTCGTGTTTTTCGAGTTCACCAACCGGAAACAGGCTGCGTGCCACTTGTTCATGGCTTAAGGTGTATAGGAAGTAGCTTTGATCTTTATTATTGTCGACCCCACGCAGCATTTGCGTTGTGCCATCGGCATTGTCGCGGCGGCGCACATAGTGACCCATGGCGATGTAGTCGGCATCGAGAATATCGTCGGCAAACTCTAAAAAGGCCTTAAATTTGATTTCTTTGTTGCACATGATATCGGGATTGGGGGTACGCCCCGCTTTGTATTCGGCAAGAAAATACTCAAATACATTGTCCCAATATTCGGCAGCAAAGTTGACCGTGTGGAGTTTGATCCCAAGCTTATCGCAAACGGCTTGAGCATCTTTTAAATCTTCGGCGGCCGCGCAATACTCGTCGTTGTCATCTTCTTCCCAGTTCTTCATGAAAAGGCCTTCAACCTGATAGCCTTGCTGCATAAGCAAATAGGCTGAAACGGATGAATCAACACCGCCGGACATGCCGACAATGACTTTTTTTCCTGTATGAGTGGGTTCGATTGATGTCATAGATCCTAAAAACCATTGAGTATATGTGTTAGCGAGTCGTGGCTTGAACCATCGTCATTCGCGCATGACTCACTTTTAAATCTGCGTTTATTAGCTGCGTAGTTAGGGCAGGCTTATCGGTGATTCGTTTAGCATCTGAGATACATCAGCCCAACATCATTAAGTACCAGATGCATGATGCTAAAATACCCCAAATTTTTAACCAAAAAGCGCAGTTAAATGCCTTATCGAATCGCGCATTTACGCGGGGGCGTATTCTATCACGCCTTGTTGCTTGGGGCTATCTTTGACATCCCTACAGACGCTGACTATTGAGTAATTCGAGCGAATGAATTTGCTCTTGTTGCAACTGTTTGCGGTAATCGTTGAGGCAATCGAGCACTAATGGACTGCGCAGTTGATGAGCTTTAGCTGCGATCTGCTCAAAGCTCAACCAATGGGCGGCATAAATATCCGCATCCTGTGGCTTAGGTGTGAGTAGCGTATCGACTTGCACCAAAAAGGTAAAACGCACAAATGCGAGGTCCTGATTGGCGCTAAATTGATAAATCCCGACCAATCCCTGTGGCTTGAGTTGAAGGCCTGTTTCCTCAAAGACTTCGCGCTCACAGGCTTGGATAAGACTTTCATTTGCTTCCAAGTGTCCTGCTGGTTGATTAAAACGCTGCTCACCATCAATCCACTCTTCCACTAATAGATACTTGTCTTCGGTCGGGGCATGGATAATACAAGCAACTGTTACATTGGGTTTATATCTTGCTTTTACTGTCACAGTGATTACCTTTGAGTGACTTGATTAGGATATTGGATTGCTTGTTGGCGCAAGACTATTCGGTCTTTTGAGCCACCAGTATGCATTTATGCTCACCTGTCGCTAAATCATCTAGACTCCATTGGCCTATTTTATAGCGAATAAGTCTTAAGGTCGGAAAACCAATATGGGCCGTCATCCGCCGAACTTGGCGATTGCGTCCTTCGTGGATTTGAATTTCCAGCCAAGTGGTTGGGATGTTTTTTCGCTCACGGATTGGTGGATTACGCGGCCACACATTCGGCGTCGCCATGATGCTGACCTTCGCGGGCAGTGTCATACCATCTTTTAATTCAACCCCTTGGCGCAGTTTGGTTAAATCTGCTTCCGTGGGTTCCCCCTCTACTTGCACCCAATAGGTTTTAAAGGTTTTCTTTTTTGGCTCAGTCAGTTTGGCTTGGAGTTGACCGTCATTGGTTAACAGCAACAGTCCCTCGCTGTCGCGATCTAATCGCCCAGCAGCATAAACGCCCGGAATAGGGATGAAATCTTTTAATGTTTTACGGCCTTGCTCATCGGTAAATTGGCACAGAACATCGAAGGGCTTGTTAAATAAGACGATGATAGGCGCAGCTTGAGGCTTGACGCGTGGGGCCGATGGGCGTTTTTGAAGCCGTGTTTTGGCACTATTCTGTTGTGACCCTGTATCGCGCAGCGAACTTACCTTGGCAGATTTGGCGAAGGAGCTTGGTTTATTTCCTTTACTGCGGTTATCTGCCCTATGCTGCGGGTGCGTGGTGGATGCGTTCTGGCCGCGAGTGCGAGGCGTTGCTTGAGATGTTAGCGGGTTATTTTTGTTCATGCTGTAACTAATTGTTGTTCATACCGTGGCGAATAGTCGCTTAAGACAGTCTAGTCATTTTACGTCGTCGCCGATGATATGCGACTGAACCTATCCGTTAGCAGACGTCAGAAAGAAGACGTGTTATTTATCTGCACACAGTGTACTTGGCATTCGCCGTTAGTGGAATTTGAATATTATTGTGAATGCTCTATGATGTCGGCCTGAAAATGTGATCTAAGCCTAAATGTTTGTTAGGTATTAATGAGTCGATTTACCCACGTTGGCGAACGCAAAGAGGATGTTGCAGCGGGTTTATAGGTTTTATAGGGGCGTTTACGATTGCCTCGATAGAGAATTCCTTCGTGCCAATGTTTGTTCGTCATGATATAAAATTATTATAAAAATACTAAATTTTACAATAATGTAGGATGTAACATGAAAGATAACTCACCAACAATTATTTATACCGAAACCGATGAAGCGCCAGCACTGGCAACGCTTTCTCTGTTACCTATCATCAAGACCTTTACCAATGCGGCGGGTGTGGCGGTTGAAACCCGTGACATTTCTTTATCAGGCCGTGTGATTGCTAACTTCCCAGAAAAACTGACTGACGCGCAAAAGATTGGCGATCACTTAGCTGAGCTTGGCGATCTAGCGAATCAACCAGAAGCTAATATCATCAAGCTGCCTAATATCAGTGCGTCAATCCCACAGTTAAAAGCCTGTATTTTAGAGCTGCAACAGAAAGGTTATGACATTCCAAACTATCCTGACGAGCCAAAAACTGACGAAGAAAAGTCAATTAAAGCGCGTTACGACAAGATCAAGGGCAGTGCGGTAAACCCAGTCCTGCGTGAAGGTAACTCTGATCGCCGCGCGCCGCTATCAGTGAAAAACTTCGCGAAAAAGAACCCACACTCTATGGGTAAATGGGTGAAAGACTCTAAGTCACACGTTGCTCATATGAGCGAAGGTGATTTTTACGGTAGCGAGCAGTCAGTGACTTTGGCTAACGCAGACACGGTTAACATCGTTCTGGCACAAAAAGACGGTCAAGAAGTCGTCCTTAAATCAGGTCTGAAACTGCTCGCGGGTGAAATCATCGATGCGTCAGTGATGAGCAAAAAAGCCTTAGTCAGCTTCTTTGAGCGTGAAATTGCCAATGCCAAGGCTGAAAACGTGTTGTTATCGCTGCACCTTAAAGCCACCATGATGAAAGTATCCGATCCCATCATGTTTGGCCATGCAGTGAAAGTGTTCTTCAAACCGGTATTTGATAAACATGCAGCATTATTTGCTGAATTAGGCGTTGATGTGAACAACGGTTTTGGCGATGTATATGCGAAAATCGCCAGCTTACCTGCCGATGTACGTAGCCAAATTGAAGCCGATATCGCGGCGGTCTACGCTGAGCGTCCTGCGCTGGCGATGGTGGATTCTGACAAAGGCATCACCAACTTACACGTCCCAAGCGACATTATTATCGATGCTTCTATGCCAGCGGCTATTCGTTCATCTGGCCAAATGTGGGGTCCAGATGGCAAGTTGCACGATACTAAAGCGCTGATCCCAGACCGTTGCTACGCAGGTGTGTATCAAGAAACTATCGCTTTCTGTAAAGAACACGGTGCATTCGATCCAAGCACTATGGGCAGTGTGCCAAACGTGGGCCTGATGGCGCAAAAAGCCGAAGAATATGGCAGCCACGATAAAACCTTCGAAATCCCAGCTGATGGCGTAGTTAACGTGATTGATGCCAGTGGCAAAGTGTTAATGAGCCACAACGTCGAAGCGGGCGATATTTGGAGAATGTGCCAAGTTAAAGACGCGCCTATCCGTGACTGGGTCAAACTTGCCGTTCGCCGCGCACGTTTAAGCAATACTCCTGCGGTATTCTGGTTAGATGCAAATCGTGCCCACGATGCACAATTGATTGTTAAAGTGAAGCAATATCTGCCTGAGCATGACACCAGCGGTTTAGACATCAGCATTATGTCACCAGAAGAAGCGACTCGTTTCTCATTAGTGCGCATCAAAGAAGGTAAAGATACTATTTCTGTTACTGGTAACGTACTGCGTGACTATTTGACTGACTTGTTCCCAATTTTGGAACTGGGTACCAGTGCTAAGATGCTATCTATCGTGCCATTAATGAATGGTGGCGGCCTGTTCGAAACGGGTGCGGGCGGTAGTGCGCCTAAACACGTACAACAGGTTGAAAAAGAAGGTCACTTACGTTGGGACTCTCTAGGTGAATTCCTAGCATTAGCGGCTTCGTTAGAGCATTTAAGCCAAACTGTGGGTAACCCTAAAGCGCAAGTACTGGCGGATACCTTAGATCAAGCTATTGGTCAGTTCTTAGATAGCAACAAGTCGCCATCAAGACGCGTTGGAGAGCTGGATAACCGTGGTAGCCATTTCTATCTGGCGATGTACTGGGCACAAGCATTAGCCGCTCAAACCAAAGACGAGCAGTTACAAGCTCACTTTATTCCATTAGCGCACGCTTTAAGCGCCAATGAGCAAGTGATTGTGGCTGAACTCAACAATGCGCAAGGTGCACCAGTGGATTTAGGCGGTTACTATCGTTTAGACGCCGCAAAAGCTGAAAAAGCCATGCGCCCAAGCGAGACACTGAACAAGCTATTACTTGCTTAACGATTTATCGTTAACTTAGCATTAATACTGAAAAGGCCTGCATTGCAGGCCTTTTTATTGCACTAAATTTAGGAGTAAGTTGTAAATTAACCAGAGCGAGTTAACGTTTAGAGATGAAAATGTATTCGCTCCGATACACCTATGCTTACAAAATGAGACATGACGTGTAGTTATTCTACTCAAAATAAAAAGGCAGGGATAATCCCTGCCTTTTAGATCATTGGCCTCACCAAACGTTATTTTGTTGGTGAAATGGCTGAAGCGTGCATTCCTTTTGGACCTTGTTCTACTTCAAATTGAACTGGTTGGCCTGCTTTTAGAGTTCTATAGCCTTCCATTTCAATGGTAGAATAGTGTGCAAAAACGTCCTCGCCACCTTGATCAGGGCAAATAAACCCGAATCCTTTGGCGTTGTTGAACCATTTAACAGTTCCGCTTGCCATACTTCCACTTCCTTCTGTTGTCTACTTACCAGTAAGATAGTAAAACCTGTATAGACGGGAGTGTTTCACCGTCTGAGCTACAGAATGTAAGGAGTAAAAGCGGAAGTCAAGCTAAAATTAACAAAGAGGTAACAACTGATTAATTTGAAGATAGCAATTGGAAGAGGACAACACGAGAGGCTAGTATTAAAAAATGGGTAAGACAGGAAACATAGAGCACGTTGAAGAACGTGTGGAATCTGAGTTAATGCCACCTTCGATGTATAAGGTGGTCCTTAATAATGACGATTACACGCCAATGGATTTTGTGATAGAAGTGCTACAAATCTTCTTTCGCAAGAATGAGCAGGAAGCCACAGATATCATGTTGACTATTCATCACCAGGGAAAGGGTATCTGCGGGATTTTCCCCTACGGCATTGCAGAAACTAAGGTGATACAAGTAAATCAATTTGCAAGACAAAACCAACATCCGTTACTGTGTTCGTTAGAGAAGGCTTAACAGCGCTTACTCTGTTGTCAGTTGTTAATTTTGGGGGTGCTTATGCTGAACAAAGATCTGGAAGTCACCTTAAATCTGGCGTTTCAGCAAGCCAGAGAGGCTCGTCACGAGTATATGACGGTTGAACATCTGTTATTGGCTCTGATAGACAACCCTGCGGCTCAAGACGCGCTAATCGCCTGTGGAGCGAATTTAGATAAACTTAGAGATGAAGTAGCAAGCTTTATTCAACAAACCACCCCAATCATTGCGGATATGGATGATGATAAAGAAACCCAACCAACGCTCGGGTTTCAGCGGGTACTGCAACGCGCCGTTTTCCATGTGCAGTCCTCGGGCCGCAATGAAGTCACTGGTGCTAATGTGCTGGTGGCCATTTTTAGTGAGCAGGAATCCCAAGCTGTTTATCTGCTGCGCCGCAGCGATATCAGCCGATTAGATGTGGTGAATTTTATTTCCCATGGTTTTCCAAAAAATGAGGACAGCGACGCTCATCAAGATCAAGATCGTAGCGAAGAGCAAGCCGAGGCTAGCGAGGAACGTAGCATGTTGTCGCAGTTTGCGACCAACTTAAACCAGCTTGCAAAACAAGGTGTGATTGATCCGCTTATCGGTCGTGATCAAGAAATCGAGCGCGCCATCCAAACCTTATGTCGTCGCCGTAAAAACAATCCACTATTGGTCGGTGAGGCGGGCGTAGGTAAAACCGCGATCGCAGAAGGTTTGGCCTATCGTATCGTTAATCATCAAGTGCCAGAGGTGATGGCGCAGGCGACAGTGTATTCCCTCGATTTAGGCTCTCTACTTGCGGGCACTAAATACCGTGGCGATTTTGAAAAACGCTTTAAAAATTTACTAAAAGAGCTCAGTGCGGACAAACACGCCATTTTATTTATCGATGAAATCCACACCATTATTGGTGCTGGTGCCGCATCAGGTGGGGTGATGGATGCCTCCAATTTGCTTAAGCCCTTATTATCGAGTGGCAATTTACGTTGTATGGGCTCAACCACTTTCCAAGAATACCAAAGTATTTTTGAGAAAGACCGCGCATTGGCTCGTCGTTTCCAAAAGGTCGATATCAACGAACCTTCCGTGGCTGAAACCACTAAAATTCTGATGGGATTAAAGTCCAAGTACGAAGAATACCACGGTGTGCGTTACACCCAAGCAGCAATCAATAGTGCGGCAGTGCTGTCGGCTAAACATATTAATGACAGACACTTGCCCGATAAAGCTATTGATGTGATCGATGAGGCGGGTGCGCGCATGGCTATGTTGCCACAGAGCAAACGTAAAAAAACCATCGGTCAGGCCGAGATTGAAACCATTGTGGCGAAGATTGCTCGGATCCCAGAAAAATCAGTCTCCGCCAGCGACAAAGATTTACTGCGTAACCTTGAGCGCAATCTCAAGATGGTGGTCTTTGGTCAAGACAAGGCGATTGAATCCTTAAGCTCGGCGATTCGATTATCGCGCAGTGGTTTAGGTACAGATAAAAAACCTGTTGGTAGCTTTTTGTTTGCAGGCCCAACTGGGGTAGGTAAGACAGAAGTGACCAATCAGTTAGCTAGTTGCCTAGGAATGAAGCTAGTGCGTTTCGATATGTCGGAGTACATGGAAAGCCATACGGTTTCTCGTTTGATTGGGGCTCCTCCTGGATACGTAGGATACGACCAAGGTGGTTTACTCACCGATGCTGTAATTAAAAATCCCCATTGCGTGGTGTTGCTCGATGAAATCGAAAAGGCTCACCCCGATGTCTACAACCTGTTACTGCAGGTGATGGATCATGGCACCTTAACCGATAACAACGGTCGCAAGGCGGATTTTAGGCATGTCACCTTAGTGATGACGACAAACGCAGGTGTTCAGGAAACGATCCGTAAGTCTATTGGCTTTACTCAGCAGGATCATACCCAAGATGCCTTATCGGAAATCAATCGAGTATTCTCGCCAGAGTTCCGTAACCGCTTAGATTCCATCATTTGGTTCAACCATTTAGATATGACTATCATAGCCAAGGTGGTTGATAAATTCTTGGTGGAATTACAAGCACAACTTGATGCGAAACATGTGTTACTTGAAGTCAGTGATGAGGCCAGAACCCTACTCGCCGAGAAAGGCTATGATAAGAGCATGGGCGCACGGCCAATGGCCCGCGTGGTGACAGAGCTTATTAAACGTCCATTAGCGGATGCTATTCTCTTCGGTGAACTGGAACATGGTGGTGTTGCTCATGTTGATGCCAAAGACGGTGAAATCGTGATCCACACCGAACGCCACGAGAAAAGTACCACTAAGGCTTAATCTCTCGCGAAAACCCAATAAAAATGGCTGCAATTGCAGCCATTTTTCTAATCTCACGCCAACAAAAAAACCCGGCCTCGCCGGGTTTTTCAACTAAAGGGGAATATTAGCGTGCGCGGAAGACAATACGACCTTTGGTCAGATCATAAGGGGTCAACTGAACTGTTACTTTGTCACCAGTCAGGATCCGGATGTAGTTTTTGCGCATTTTGCCTGAAATGTGGGCTATCACCACATGACCATTTTCAAGCTCTACGCGAAACATTGTGTTTGGCAAGGTTTCAAGGATAGTGCCTTGCATTTCAATGTTATCTTCTTTCGCCATTAATTATTTATCCCATTAGCCTTCGAATATAAAAAACGGGCGTATCATGCCGCAAATTCACCTTGCTGTAAAGGGGATGTGCCTAGCAAACTTGGGAATACTCCCAGCCTTGGGGGGTTAAAATCTGATAAGGGCGGTATAAGCGTTTGTAGGACATTTTCCGATTTGCATCAATTTGATACCCCAGATAAAGAAAATCTTTACCCTGCATTTTAGCCAATCTGCACTGGAGTAAGATCAATAATACGCCAAGGGAGCGGCGTTCTTCATCGGGGTCAAAATAGCTGTAAATGGCTGACAAACTATTGGGCAGAGTGTCTGTCACTGCTACAGCCACAAGTCTATTGCCATCATAGACTTCAATAAACGTGGGGGGCAGCCAATGACAGAATAAAAATTGTTCATATTGGGTTTTGCTTGGCGGAAACATTGGGCCATCGAAGTGGCGCTCACGGATGTATTTTTCATACAGGGCATATTGAGCCTCGGTATGTTCTGAGGTGATGCGCCAAGTTAAATCACGGTTATGGGCTAGGGTGCGCTTTTGCCGTTTAGACGGTGTAAATTCTTTAATTGGTAACCGAATCGGCTGACAGGCATTGCAACGGGGGCAACGGGGTTTATAAATGGCGCTGCCACTGCGGCGAAAACCTATGGCGAGTAGCCGCTCAAATAGTATTGGGTCGAGGGTTTCCTCCTGAATGACTAACAGTTGCTCCTGCTGACCATCGAGGTAACTGCAGGGGAAAATGTGGCTGATCCCAATGGCGATTGGGGTGTTACTCGCGTTAGAGTTCAAGTGTGACCTCACTTGGTATCCAAGCTGCAGGATTGACCGTGTTATCCCTAAACTGGGTTAAGAGTTGTATAAAGTTCGCACGTTTAACGGGTTTTGCCCCTAAGCTCTCAAGGTGGGGATTCATTACCTGTGCATCGACAAGTTTAAAGTTCATTTTGATTAAATGTTGTTGCAACACCGCCATGGCCGCCTTTGACGCATTGGTTTCGCGGTGGAACATGGATTCACCACAAAACACTTGGCCAATGGCGAGACCATAAAGCCCACCGATTAATCGCTCACCGTGCCAAACTTCGATTGAGTGGGCATGGCCATTATGGTGTAGCTCACGGTAGGCCATTTGAATTTCATGGGTTATCCAAGTGCCAGCTTGTTTACGCCGAGGTTGAGCACAACCCGCCATCACATCGGTAAAGGCATGATTGATGGTATAGCGCCAAGGCTGTTTTTTTAAATATTTACGTAAACTTGTGCTGATATTCACTTGGCCTGGAATAAAAATGGCGCGGGGATCGGGTGACCACCATAAAATAGGATCCTCGGCGTTAAACCAAGGGAAAATGCCGTGATAATAGGCGGTCAACAAACGCTCTGGGCGTAGGTCACCACCTATCGCCAATAAGCCGTTTGGATCGGTGAGGGCGAGTTCGGGTGAAGGAAAAGCTTCAAATTCGTGATTCAGAAAAGACAGTGAGTTCACAATTGCGTATGATTCAGTAATAGACCCTTATACTAAGTTAGCGGAAATTCGGATATGTGGAAACCTACACTAGCGAGCTTTATGTTTATTTGTGCTTTAGTGATTTCTCCGGTGCAAGCAGGTTACGATCGTAATCAGGCGGTGCCGGTCGAAAAAGTCCTCTATGGCGATATTAACTCGGTACGCAATATCACCGAAACCCAATTGATTGAAGACAGAAACCAAGGTTGGAAAACTTTCGGTGGCGCATTAGCGGGTGGGGTGATTGGTCATCAATTTGGTGGCGGCTCAGGCCAAGATATCGCGACAGTGTTGGGGGCGTTGATTGGCGCTGGGGTTGGCAATCGTTATGGCAGTGGCACCACGGTGCAATCGCTCAAGCTCGTGGAGCTGATGATCTCTCAGGAAGACGGCACGCAAGTCATGGTGATCCAAGATTATGATCCTGGCATGGTGTTCAATGCGGGGGATAGGGTACGTGTGGTGTACCTGCAAGGTGGGGTTCGCGTTGATTTAGCCATGTAACTAAGCCATGCAACTAACGCGAGGAAATTAAGCCTAACTGCCAAACATTAATAAAGAACGTTAAACGGTGATGGAATGACAAGGACAGAACTAACCCAATATTTAGCCGATTTTTTGCGGATATCGGCCTTTAAAGATTACGCCCCCAATGGTTTGCAGGTTGAAGGTAAAGCAGATATCCGCACCATAGTGACAGGTGTGACTGCTTGCCAAGCGTTAATCGATGAAGCGATTCGCCTCAAAGCCGATGCGATTTTGGTTCACCATGGTTTTTTCTGGAAGAGTGAGCCTGAGGTGATCACTGGCATGAAGCAGCGCCGAATCAAAGCCTTACTCGCCCACGATATCAATCTGTTTGGTTATCACTTGCCCTTAGATGCCCATCCAATGTTAGGTAATAATGCGGTCTTAGGCCGCAAACTGGGGATCATTGATGCTGAAGCAGTAGAAGATGTGGCACAGGGATTAGTGTGGCGTGGAAAGCTCGATTTGCCCGTCAGTGCCAGTGAATTTGCCGCGACCTTAGACGAAGTGCTTGGCAGAGCGCCGCTGCATATAGGCGAGAGTTCGGATGAAATCCAATATTTAGCTTGGTGTACGGGCGGTGCGCAGGATTATATCGATGTTGCCGCGAGTCTCGGTGTGGATGCGTTTATCAGTGGCGAAGTGTCAGAGCGTACCTTCCATAGCGCCGTGGAGCAGGGAATTCACTATTATGCGGCGGGTCACCATGCGACCGAGCGTTTTGGTATTGAGGCGCTGGGGCGTCATCTCGCTCGCGAATTTAATTTGGTGCACCATTTTGTAGATATCGCTAACCCTGTTTAACAATCTTGCTTTATCGACATCTGGTAAATGAAAGGCGAGCCATGCTCGCCTTTGTCTTATGTAAATCAACCTTAAGTTCAAATCAGTCCTAAGTTTAAATAAGCCCTAGGGTCGACAGGATAAAAATGCCTAAGGTGCAGGTGAGCAGCGAGCAAACGGTGGTTAAGGCGATAATATTGGCCGCAAGCGTGGCATTTCCCCCCATGGCCCGCGCCATCACATAACTTGCGGCTGCCGTGGGCGCGGCGCTCATCAAAAACACCAAGGCAAGTTCAACTCCGCGATAGCCAAGTATCAAGGCGCCTAGGGTGATAAACAGTGGCGCAAAGATAAGTTTTAAGGCGGTCGAGAACCAAGTGGAATACTTTTCATGTTTGAGTGAACCAATATCCAGCGAACCGCCAGTGCACAGTAGCGCTAATGGCAGGGTCATATTGGCAAAGTATTGGCCCGCGTCGAGCACCATTTTCGGTAATGGAATGGAGAGAAAATAGAACAGCATGCCAAGGATAATGGCAATGATCAGCGGATTTTTAGTGATGGTTTTCACCATTACACTAAATGCGCTGCGACTCGACTCTTCCCCCCGCGGGCTTAAACAAATCACGGCTTGAATATTGTAGAGCAGCGTCATGGACGCCACATAAACGGCCGCTAAAGCAACGCCTGATTCACCATAGGCATTAGAGACATAGGCTAAGCCGATAATGGCGGTATTGGCCCTAAATCCCCCTTGAATGATGACGCCTTGATCCTTCGGCTCGGGGAAAAATCGTTTTGTCGTGTAGGTTGAGAGGATAAAAAACAGTAAGTTGGCGAGTAAGCCATAACCGATTAATGGCGCACTGGCGGCAAGATCGTGATGCGAGCTGATGATGCTGAGAAACAACAGCGCCGGCAGGGTGACATTAAAAACCAGTTTAGAAGCGACATCAATAAAGTGTTCATCAATGACTTGGGTGCGTTTAAGCATCACGCCTAAGGCTAACATTAAACAGATGGGACCGGTTATTGAAGCAGAAAACAACAGCTGCTCAATGATATTGCCCATAACTTCTCCTCGAAAATTCCATAGTGCGTTGTCGCTGAATCAGTGCGGCTTAGCCATAGCCGCGATAGTGTCGCACTGTCAGTCACTTGTCGAGGCCACATCAACTTACGCTCCCTGATAAAGCGTAAAGGAATGTGTGTTTAATAAATAAGGCCGCATTAAATGCGGCCTTATGTCTACTTACCTGTAACTTGACGGGTGCGTAGTGTCGATTACTTCACCCGCATACCAGGCTGTGCACCTTCATGGGGTTCTAAAATCCACAAATCGCTGCCACCAGGGCCTGCTGCCAAGACCATGCCTTCTGACATGCCAAAACGCATCTTACGTGGTGCAAGGTTGGCAACCATCACAGTCAGCTTGCCTTCGAGATCCTCAGGCGAATAGGCTGATTTAATGCCTGCAAATACCTGACGGGTTTCGCCGCCGATATCAAGTTGCAGTTTTAACAGTTTGTCGGCTTCGGCTACATGCTCGGCTTTAACGATACGCGCAATACGCAGATCGATTTTAGCGAAATCGTCATAGTTGATGGTATCGCTAATGGGATCGGTTGCTAATGGCCCTTTTGGTGCTTCTGGCTCGCTCGTGGCTTGCAAGTTTTCCTTAGAGTCGGCCACCATAGCTTCAACTTTGTCTAACTCAACACGTTGCATCATGGCTTTAAATGGCGCAATTTCATGGCTCGCCATATCTTGGCCTAAGCCATCCCACGTTAGGGTTTGCTGGAAGAAGGCTTCAACGTCTTGCGCTAAGCGTGGTAACACAGGTTTTAAGTACGTCACCAAAATGCGGAACAGGTTCAGCGCGTTTGAACACACTTGGTGCGCGGCTTCCTGTTGATCATCTTGCTTCACTAGCTGCCAAGGCGCTGCATCGGCGACAAAACCGTTGGCGATGTCCGCGAGTGCCATGATTTCACGCATCGCTTTACCGTATTCACGGGTCTCATAAAACTCAGCGATTTGTTCTTGTTTGGCTAAAAACGCCTCAGTTAGCGTGGTATCCGCAATTTTCGCGAGCTTGCCATCGAAGCGCTTAGTGATAAAACCTGCGGTGCGCGAGGCTAAGTTCACTAGCTTACCGACTAGATCTGAATTCACTCGCTGGGCGAAATCTTCCAGATTTAAATCTAAATCGTCGATACGGCTACTGAGTTTGGCCGCGTAGTAGTAGCGTAAATATTCAGGATCTAAGTGATCTAAATAGGTGCGGGCTTTAATAAAGGTGCCCTTAGATTTAGACATCTTAGCGCCGTTAACCGTTACATAACCGTGGGCATAGACGCTGTTTGGCTGGCGATAGCCCGATCCATGGAGCATCGCAGGCCAGAACAGACTGTGGAAATAAACGATATCTTTACCGATAAAATGGTAAACCTCGGCTTTAGAATCCTTCGCCCAAAATTCGTCAAAGCTTAGCTCTGGGCGTTTGTCACACAGGTTTTTGAATGAGCCCATGTAGCCGATAGGCGCATCTAACCAAACGTAGAAGTATTTGCCCGGTGCATCTGGGATCTCAAAACCGAAGTAAGGTGCATCGCGGGTGATGTCCCATTGCTGCAGACCCTGTTCGAACCATTCGTCAAGTTTGTTGGCCATTTCGGTTTGCAGTGCGCCGGAGCGAGTCCACTCTTTGAGCATGTCTTCGAAGGCGGGTAAGTCGAAGAAGAAGTGCTCAGTGTCCTTCATCACTGGCGTGGCACCCGATACCGCTGATTTTGGATTGATAAGCTCAGTCGGGCTGTAAGTTGCGCCGCAGGCATCACAGTTGTCGCCGTATTGATCGGGCGATTTACACTTAGGGCAGGTGCCTTTTACGAAGCGATCGGGCAGGAACATCGACTTCTCAGGGTCAAATAGCTGAGAAATGCTCTTGCTTTTGATATAGCCATTAGCGCGCAGTTTTAAGTAAATATCGCTCGCCAGCACGCGGTTTTCGTCACTGTGGGTGCTGTGATAATTATCGAAGGCGATATTAAAATCGGCGAAATCCTGCTGATGCTCTTTGTTGACTTGAGCAATCATTTCTTCAGGCGCCATACCTAATTGCTGCGCCTTGAGCATAATCGGTGTACCGTGGGCGTCATCGGCACAAATATAGTGGCACTCATGTCCACGAAGTTTTTGATAACGCGACCAGATATCCGTCTGGATGTATTCCAGCATGTGACCTAAATGAATCGGTCCGTTCGCGTAGGGAAGTGCGCTGGTCACGAGAATTTTACGTTGTGAAGTTGCCATCTTGTCTCAAATATCGTGGTGGGCCAAAAATAATGGTAGAGATACTAACCGATTACAGGATGATTTTCATCAAAACCTGAGTCGATTGGGTTAAATCTGCGCTAATGTTTTTGTCATTATCTGGTACACTTGGGCAAATTTATTGGTGGGGGTAATGCTTTTGTCTTCAACTCAAACTGATTATCGTTTAAGTGACGATCTTCTCGGGCCAGTTCTGGCCATTCTCGATGCATATATCGACCCGTATTTAGCGAAGGGTTTAGTGAGCGCAGGATGCGTTAATAAATTGGCGATTGAAGGTAAGCGTTTGCAGCTTGGCTTAGTCTATCCATACCCTTGTATGACTCAATACCGCGATACCGTGATGGCGCTGACCAACAAACTCGCTGTGCTGGATGCCATCGATGAGGTTGAGTGTGAAATCGATTTTCAACCTAAGGTGTATTCGGCGATTGCTTCTATCGCACCGATTGCCAATGTGAAGCAAGTGATTGCTGTCGCGTCCGGCAAAGGCGGTGTGGGTAAATCAACCACGGCGGTCAACCTTGCTTTAGCACTGGCCGCTGAGGGCGCACAGGTTGGTATTTTAGATGCCGATATTTATGGTCCTTCCGTCCCATTAATGCTTGGGATCCCAAACTTCAGGCCCGTTTCCCTCGATGGTAAACACATGAGCGCCGCCAGTGCCCATGGTATTGCTGCTCAGTCGATTGGATTTATGTTAAGTGGTGATGAAGCCGCAGTATGGCGTGGTCCTATGGCGGCGGGCGCGCTTGCGCAGCTGCTCAATGAAACCCAGTGGCCAGAGCTAGACTATTTAGTCGTCGATATGCCACCGGGCACGGGTGATATTCAATTAACTCTGTCGCAAAAAGTGCCAGTAAGTGGCGCGGTGATTGTGACAACGCCGCAGGATATCGCTCTCGCCGACGCCAAGAAAGGCATCACCATGTTCCAGAAAGTGAATATCCCCGTCCTCGGCATTGTTGAGAATATGAGTTTCCATTTATGTCCAGAGTGTGGCCATAAAGAACATCCCTTTGGTACGCACGGTGGCAGTAAAATGGCTGAGCGTTATCAAGTTCCACTGTTAGGCGCCTTACCGCTGCACATCAATATCCGTGAAGCCATGGATGTGGGTGCGCCGACGGTTGTGGCCGAGCCTGACAGTGAAGTGGCGGCACTTTATCGGGAAATTGCCCGTAAAGTGGGCGCTGAATTGGCACTTAAACAGAGCCAGAAAACAGTTTCTATTAGCGTATCAGATGACGAGTAAGGTTTAAGGGTATGAATTCTCAGCAGTGTGTCATTATTGCAATTGCTGGCGCGTCAGCATCGGGCAAGAGTTTAATTGCCAAGACGATTTTTGACGAACTTCGCCGCGATTTAGGCACAGATCAGATTGGGGTAATTAACGAAGACGCGTACTACCGCGATCAGAGTCATTTATCCATGGATGAGCGTGTGTTAACTAACTACGACCATCCCAAGGCGTTAGACCATCAGCTGCTATGCACGCACTTGCAGTTGCTAAAGTCTGGCGAAGCTGTTGATATCCCTTGCTATAGCTATACCGAACATACGCGTATGGCCGAAACCGTTAAAATGACCCCCAAAAAAGTGATCATTTTAGAAGGCATTCTGCTGTTAACAGACCCTAAATTACGTGAATTGATGGATGCGAGCGTGTTTATGGATACGCCGCTGGATATTTGCTTCCTGCGCCGTTTAACCCGCGATGTGGCCGAGCGTGGCCGTACGATGGAGTCAGTGATTTCACAGTACAAGAAGACAGTGCGTCCTATGTTCCTGCAATTTATTGAACCTTCAAAACAATACGCTGATATTATCGTGCCTCGCGGCGGTAAAAACCGTATCGCGACCGATATTTTGAAGACTCGTATTCAACATTTACTGGCAAAATAACGACTAAAACTCAGGGAGTAAAAGGCAAGATGCGCTTAACCGATATCGAAATTGAACAGGCCCTTGATAACGGCACTATCGTTATAGAACCTCGCCCAAGCATAGATGCGATTTCTGGCGTCAGTGTGGATGTGCGCTTAGGTGGGCAATTTCGCGTCTTTAAGGATCATACTGCGCCTTTTATCGACCTCAGTGGTCCGAGTATTGAAGTGCAGGCGGCGCTCGATCGGGTGATGAGCGAAATCATCGAAATCCCAGACGGCGAAGCCTTCTTCCTACACCCCGGTGAATTGGCGCTCGCCGTGACCTATGAAAGCGTGACACTGCCTGCCGATATCGTCGGTTGGCTCGATGGCCGCTCTTCACTGGCGCGTTTAGGCTTGATGGTGCACGTCACTGCGCACCGGATTGATCCGGGTTGGCAGGGTAAAATCGTGCTCGAGTTTTACAACAGCGGTAAGTTGCCTTTAGCGCTGCGCCCACGGATGACCATTGGTGCGTTAAACTTTGAACGTTTAAGTGGCCCAGTGGCGCGTCCGTATAACAAGCGCAAAAATGCCAAGTATAAAGATCAACAGGATGCGGTTGCTAGCCGTATCAGTCAGGACTAATACCCTTGATTTGGGTTAATGGGGTTTCACAGGCAAGCATTGTTCCTATGGACAGGGGACTTGCCTATGGTGATGGCCTCTTTGCTACGATGCGAAGTAGCGAGTGTGGTATTTTGTTTTTTGAGCAGCATGAAGCCCGTCTTACGGCTGGCGCTGCAAGACTTGGGTTTGACTGGCAAATGAGTTCAGCCCTTGCTGAGCAGCTCAATACACTTGCTGCACAGTACCCGCATCACTGTATTAAATTGATGATCACACGCGGTGTTGGGGGCAGAGGCTATGCCCCGCCTGAGCAGGTAAACGTTACGGAGATCGTTTCTGTTCATCCCATTCCTGCCCATTATGCTGCGTGGCAACAACAGGGGATTCGTCTTAAAACCTCCGCAGTCCAATTAGGTCATCAACCCTTATTGGCGGGGATAAAACACCTTAATCGCCTCGAGCAAGTGTTAATCAAATCCCACCCCTTACCACAGGGTTTTGATGATTGGTTAGTGCTGGATTGTAATGGGCTGGTGATTGAATCTTCGATGGCGAATATCTTTTTTGTTAAAGGCCATCGAGTGATTACCCCATCTTTGGCGCGCTGCGGCGTTGCGGGTGTCATGCGCGAGCAAGTGATGTTAGCCTTACTTGCACGGCAGATGAATATTGATTGTTTGCCCTTTGGCGCCGAGCGTTTAGTGGAGTTTGACTCGGCATTTATCACTAACAGCATCTTAGGCGTGGTGGATGTACTGGCGATCGATTCGCACAGTTTCAAGCCTTCTCCTTTGACTGCCGATCTTAGACACACACTTTCACTCTCACTATGAAAAAACTCATTCTGATCGCAAGCTCTACCTTATTGGCCTTGCTGACCTTAGCTTGCTTGGCGGGTTATTGGGGTTACCGTACGATTATTGATTACAGCCAAACGCCATTAGCGTTAACCGAAGCCAAAGAATTAACCATTGCTCGTGGTACGAGTGTGCACCAGTTGGCGCAGCAGTTAGAAACCGATGGCGTTATCCAAGACAAATGGAAACTCAAATGGTTACTTAGATTGCGTCCAGAGCTGGGCAAGATCCGCACTGGTCTGTACGAGATGTCACCCTCGCAGACGCTTGCCGACTTACTTAACGACTTAGTCAATGGCAAGGTGAAAACCTTTAGCCTGACCTTAGTCGAAGGCAAAACCATTGCCGAGTGGGAACAACAACTGGCAAGTGCGCCCCATTTACAACTGACCCCAGAGGTTTTTAGTGCCGTATTAATGGAGCAGGGGGACGATTCGGCGTTGCCCGAAGGTAAATTCTTCCCCGATACTTACCATTACACCGCTGACAGTGATGCCAAGGTACTGCTGACCCAAAGTTATAAAATGATGGAGCAAGAACTCGCCAAAGCCTGGGCAGAGCGTGTGCCCGGTTTACCGCTTAAATCACCTTACCAAATGCTGATCTTGGCATCGATTGTCGAAAAAGAAACTGGTCAAGCCTTTGAGCGTGATCAAATCGCCGGCGTCTTTATTAATCGACTGAATCTAGGCATGAAGCTGCAAACCGACCCCACGGTGATTTATGGCATGGGAGACAGATTTAAAGGCAATATCACCCGTAAAGATTTAGTCGAAGAGACACCGTTTAATACCTATCGGATTTTCGGCTTACCGCCAACACCGATTGCGGCACCGAGCAAGGCCTCATTACAGGCAGTGTCGAAACCCGCCAAGGTCAGTTATTTGTATTTTGTGTCGCGTAACGATGGTACCCATGTATTTTCGACCACTTTGGAAGAACATAACCGCGCCGTCGATATTTATCAGAGAAAGAAAAAATGACCCAAGCATCCGCCAAATTCATCGTTGTTGAAGGACTGGAAGGCGCCGGTAAATCGAGTGCGATTGCCCTTATTCGCGATTTTATTGAAAAGCACACCGGGCTTGCGCCTGTTTGCACCCGCGAGCCAGGCGGCACGCCGCTGGCCGAGCGCATTCGTGATTTAGTGAAAATTGCCGACCCAAACGATCCTTTATGTGATGAGTCTGAATGTTTATTGATCTATGCCGCCAGAGCCCAGCTCGTCGCCAATGTCATCAAACCTGCATTGGCCCAAGGCAAGTGGGTGTTGGGGGATAGACACAATCTGTCATCTTTAGCGTACCAAGGCGGTGGACGTGGCTTAATGCCTTTAGTCGAAGCCGTAAGTAACGCAACGCTCAAAGGGTTTAAACCCGATTTAACCCTCTATCTTGACCTTGACCCTAAGCTTGGGCTGCAACGAGCAGCAAAGCGGGGCGAACTTGATAGAATTGAGCAGCAAGCCATCGACTTTTTTGAACGGGCGCGCGCAACTTACCTCAAGCTTGCCAGCGAAGATGAGCGAATTGTCGTTATCGACGCCAGCCAAACCATGGCCGAAGTCCATAAAGATATTCTGGCCGTGTTACAGGCGATGGCATGGTAACGCAAAGCGGATTTGATGTATTAACCCTGCCTTGGCTCGATGCGCCAAGGCAGGCGTTTTTAACCCAGTTGCAAACTCAAAAAGTCCCTCACGCGCAACTCGTGGGTATCGATTCTGCCTATGGCGGTGAACTTTTGAGTGTATTTATGGCGCGCGCCGCCATGTGTTCACAACCCACTCCCGCGGGCGGGTGCGGTTTTTGTAAGTCCTGCCAGTTATTTGATGCGGGTAATCATCCTGATTTTTATCAAATCGAGGCCGATGGCCATCAAATTAAAGTCGATCAAATTCGTGAGCTTTGTAGCCGCTTAAGTGCGACTGCCCAGCAAAGTGGCCGCCGTGTAGCCATTATCCACCATAGCGAGCGTTTAAACTCAGCCTCTGCCAATGCGCTACTCAAGACGCTCGAAGAGCCGGGTAAAGACACCTTACTACTATTACATTCCGATACGCCCGCACGTTTAATGGCTACGATCAGTAGTCGTTGTCAGCGGCTTCCCTTTGTGACGCCGTCTAAAATGTTGATCAAAAACTGGTTAATTCAGCAATGTCAGATCCAAGAGGATGTGACTTGGTGCTTGAGTGTGGTCGGCGGTCCATTAAAGTTGGCCGAAAGTTTGCTATCCGACGGTACGCAACCCAGTCGTTATCAAACCTTGTTAGGGTTTCGCAAAGATTGGGTGCAAAGTTTGTCGTCGGGCCATCTGTGTGCTAGTTTGTTAACGATAAGTGAACAACAAATCATTGATGCTCTTAAGGTTTTATACTTACTCCTGAGACAAGTTTTATTGAAGTACGGCGACCAAGATGCGTTTGTGCAAGCGCAAATAGGGAACTTGGCGGCGAAAATCATGGGAATGTGTCATAGCTTAAGTGCAATGCCGAGTGTCAATTATTTAGGCTTGTGTCAAAGTTATGTCTTAGAATATAAAGAAATAACAAATAAGTAACATGCCATGGTCGATCTTGTCGTCAATTTTGATACCTTACATCAGCTTTACCGCGCCTATATGCCGTTTATCAAACCGGCAGGGCTGTTTGTCGCCACCGGGGAAACCCATTACCTCGGTGAGACCTTAACCATCGCCTATCGTTTACCCGGCGCGACCACCTCAAACGAATTTCGTGGCGTCGTTGTGTGGATCAATCCTTTGGGAGCATCGGGTGGACGTCCTGCTGGGATTGGTATCAAGATAGTCTCAGAGCCCGACAGCCATAAACACCATATTGAAAAACTATTATCCCGTGAACTCGCCTCTGGTGACTTAACCTGCACGATGTAATGCATAGAGTGGTCGGCTAGGGTCGACACTGAGTATTAAGTGCTGAGTGAAGCCTTAGCGAAATTTGACCTCGATCCCATCGCTGAGTATCCTTGTGCTCCTTTTTGTTTATCTGCTTGGACATTGTTGTGCTTATTGATTCACATTGCCATCTCGATCGCCTGAAAGCGGCTCCCGATCAACCCACCCTAGAATTCATCCTCGCCAACGCTAAGGCGCGCGGTGTCGACTATATGCTTTGTGTCAATGTGCGCCAGCAGGGATTTGAGTCGATGCGCGACAAGGTTGCAGGTTTCGAGCAGGTGTTTTTATCTTCGGGCGTGCATCCGCTGGATGTGAAAGACGGCCTCGATGTGGAGCAAATTCGCCGTTTTGCAATGGACCCCAAAGTGGTGGCCATTGGTGAAACTGGGTTAGATTATTTTTATGCCGATGAAACTAAAGCCCTGCAACAGCAATGTTTTGAGCAACAAATTGCCTTGGCGGTTGAAGTTGATAAGCCGCTGATTGTGCATACCCGTGATGCCCGTGAAGACACCATCAACATGCTTAAAGCGGGGCAGGCGGATAAAGTCGGTGGCGTGTTGCATTGCTTTACCGAAAACTGGGAAATGGCCAAGGCGGCGATTGACTTAGGTTTTTATATTTCCGTCTCAGGCATTGTAACCTTTAAAAATGCCGGTGAGTTAAGAACCGTGATCCGCAAAGTGCCGAAAGAGCGTTTATTGGTGGAAACCGATTCGCCTTATCTTGCGCCTATTCCACACCGTGGACAGGAAAATCAACCCGCCTATGTGCGTGATGTGGCCGAGTTTGTGGCAGAGCTGCGCGGAGAGCGTTACGAAGATCTTGCGCAGTATACCAGTGAGAACTTCTTTAACTTGTTTAAGGATGCGGCGCGCTTGATTGGGCGTTGATTTAGGTTTGCCCCTCTCTTGTGAGCACAATTTTGCTCATATTCGTTAAAACGCAAGCCCATAAAAAAAGGCCCAAAACGATTCTAGCTGTTTGGGCCTAGGGGAATGGCTCGTTGAAGAGCCGTGCGCTACAAACGAAAGTGCCATACAGAGCACTTTACAATAGACTCAGTGTAGTTGAGTTTAGTATGAGTAACACTTTCTCTGCCCCGTTTTTTAGGTTATTTCTCGCTAAAAAATCACCTATTTATAACCATTATGCCTGCGGTGGTAGCAATAACACTTTATCTTTCACTAAGTCTCTGGGCAGGTTGTTTTTTAATTTATTGCCTAAGTGTTTCGCCATGCCTAAAGGCGCGCCGCCATAACAGACAATCACTTCACCCTGAGCTTTGCCAGCCGTATCGAGGGGAATATCTCGTCCCATCAAATACTCTTTTGCCTGCTCATCGCTCACTTCTACGACTTTAGCGCCGTTTTTTGCCCCCGCTTTAAGCGCTTTACCCGCTAGAGCAATAATCGCCTCATGGCGCACTTTAAAGCCATGTTTACTGTGATCGGCAAGCTTAACCCCAATCCGCTGAAAGCGCATTTTACCAATAAAGTCTTTAAATTCATGGGGAAATAGCCAAAACTCATCGTCGCGCACCATAATGAGATCATCGGGCAGTTCGATACCCAGATCATCGGTAAAATAGGCTTGAATGGCTTTGGCTTGTTTGGCACTCGCCTCCGTAAAAGGGAAATTCTTTTGCAATTTCGGCTCAGGCTGTAGGCGTGGTACCGAACGGGTTTTAGTCAACTTCGCGACAAAAAAGCCTTCGCTGTCGTAAATCTGTGGCCAAACGTGCAAAAAGCCTTCTGGCGTAGTGGCTTTGTCAGCACCATCAAATAATTGGCTTAAGGACTCAAATTGCACTGCATTGCCATAGGTTTGCTGCAAATATTCACATACACCTTGGTTTTCGTGCCGATTAAGGGTGCAGGTTGAATAAACCAAACTGCCACCCGGTTTTAAGGCCAAAAATGCGGATTCGATTAAGGCTTTTTGGGTTTCGCTAATCGCAAGAACCTCATCGAGCGACCAAGATTTTAACGCGTCCGCATCTTTACGGACCGTGCCTTCACCGCCACAAGGCGCATCAATTAATACCGCATCAAAACTTTCATACAGATACTCACCAAATACTCGGCCATCGAAGTGGGTTAGAGCGCAGTGACTCACGCCCATGCGCAGCACATTGGCATGGAGTACTTTGACGCGGCTAGCGGAATATTCATTGGCAACCAATAAGCCTTGATTATTCATTAACGCTGCCATTTGCGTGGTTTTAGATCCAGGCGCCGAGGCTAAATCTAAGACACATTGCCAATCTGCATTCGGGGTAAATAACGCTGTAGGGGGCAGCATGGAGCTGGCTTCTTGGATATAGAACAATCCCTGAATATGCTCCAGGGCGTTGCCGAGCTGGTCTTCTTCATCATAGCTTATCCAGAAACCATCCTCACACCAGGGAATAGGCTCGAAGGTCCAACCTTTCGGCTGCATCAAACGCTTAAAATCTTCGCTGCTGATCTTTAAGGTGTTGACGCGAATTGAGCGACGTAGTGGTCTTGAACAGGCCGCAATAAAGTCATCCATTGACAGATGGGCGGGCAATTCTTGGGCAATTGTACTGATAAAATTTTGATTTAATTGAACCATAACGGAATTTGGCTGTGTATCAACTGCGGCAAGTATATCATAATCCCTTAGTGGGGCTGGGATTTTATCCCTCTACTATCGTTGGTTCAGATTTGCGTTAAATAAACAAAGCGACACGAATAAACAGTTTGAATAACAATAAGGAAGGGGCAGAGTGCTAAATCGGGTGTGGTTAGTGTTTTTCCTCACATCGCTGTTGGCGATGGCAATACAGCTTTTTAATGGGCATATCGAGGTGCTCGCCAACGCGGTTGAGGCCTTGTTTGCCAGCGCTAAACTCGCCGCTGAAATCGCCTTAGGCTTAGTGGGTGTGTTGTCCCTGTGGATGGGATTAATGCGAATTGGTGAAAAAGCCGGTGTTGTTGGGGCGATTGCCTTTGTATTTGAGCCACTGCTGCGCCGCTTAATGCCCGAAGTGCCCAAGGGGCATCCCGCATTTGGCAGTATGACGATGAACTTAACGGCCAACATTTTTGGATTGGATAATGCCGCTACTCCATTAGGTTTAAAGGCAATGCAGGATTTGCAGAGTCTTAATCCGGTCAAAACCGTTGCCACTAACGCACAAATTCTATTTTTAGTCCTCAATACCTCCTCGGTGACGTTAGTGCCTGTCACGGTGTTTTTATACCGTGCTCAGCAGGGCGCGGCGGCTCCGGCAGACATTTTTTTACCCATACTCCTCGCAACCTCTGCCTCGACATTAGCAGGGCTTCTGATTGTCGCCTTTGTGCAGCGCCTTTCACTACTCAATGCCGTGGTACTCGGATATGGCGCAGTGCTGCTGTCGGCATTAGTTGCCAGTGGTTTTTATTTGATGACCTTAACGGCAGACGCGATTGGCACTGTGTCGACCGCCTTGGGCAACGGGGTATTGCTACTGTTAGTCTTCAGTTTTGTGCTGGTGGCGGGCGTGCGAAAAGTAGCTATTTATGATGAGTTTATCGAAGGTGCCAAAGCGGGGTTTAACCAATCGATCCAACTGATCCCGTATCTGTTAGCCATGCTGCTGGCGATTGGTTTACTTAGGGCATCGGGCGCGTTGGATTACCTGCTGCAACTGATTGCGAGTTGCGTGAGTCTTTTCGGGTTTGATACTCGCTTCGTCGATGCAATGCCAACTGCATTAATGAAGCCTTTTAGCGGTTCGGGCGCGCGCGCGATGATGCTCGAAACCATGGCGCACCACGGAGTGGACTCCTTTGCGGGGCGCTTGGCGGCGATTTTCCAAGGCAGCACTGAAACGACTTTCTATGTGCTGGCTGTTTACTTTGGTTCAGTGGGTATTCGTCATGGGCGCCATGCGCTCGCCTGTGGTCTAACGGCGGATTTTGCAGGGATCAGTGCGGCTATTGCTGTCTGTTATTGGTTCTATGGCTAAGTATGAGATGGCGAAAGGCGCAATGCATAGCGATGCAGACAGTCACTTTAGCGGATAACAATCAGGCACATTAGAGTTTATCTAATGCGCCTGATTGTTAAATGATACTAAGCTTGCTGGACTGATTATCACGCAAAAACACGGGTTATAACTTAATCAGTGCACCATTACTTGCAATCTTGAATTCTATATTTTCTTTGAAATCAACCACCTTTGCGGGAAGGTTTCCCCCACTATCAAGCACCAACTCCATTAATGTCGAAGAAATATAATAATTAAGATCTTCTTTCTTAAAGAAGGTTTTAGCGACTAACTTGGGCTCCCCTGAATCATGCCGGATTACCGCCAAATGAGAAGCTGAATGGCGCTTAAACCCGGGAGGAATATAGATACTTTCTTGCTCACAATACTCTTGAATTAATTTTGAGTACTTTCCTTTCATGACTCACCTAAAATTAAAACAGTTCTTTCACTAATATTCCGTAATACAGGCCCTGAATGAGGGCCTTAGCAAAATGGATTTGCTACTGGGCTGGAGCCCATTCCTGCCATTCGCTCTGGGCTTTGTGTTGCAACGGGATCACAGTGCCTTGGTTTAAGCTATTACCTGCTTGCGTCGTTTCCTTAGTAGCGACATTAATGCCGCCCGCTAATAGGGTTTCGAGCGAACCGGCTTCAATTTGCGCACCAGAGAAAATACCTACATCGACCTTGATACCTGAGGCGTCCCAGAACTGGCTGCTCTGATTCACTAAGTGACTGTACTGGGGCTCAATGTGCGCTTGCATGAGTACACTGTTACCTTGAGACGATAGGCTATAACCATCGATTTGGCCGATTTTAATGCCACGGAAGAAGATAGGCGTGCCGACTTTCATCGAGCCAAGGTTGCTATCTTCTAAGGTAAACTTAAGCGCATCTTCGGCCACGTTGGCGTAGCTGCTCTCAACCAATTTGGCCTGGAATTGACTCGCCTTTTGCTTGCTCTTGCCCGGTAACACGCCAATATATGGCCCAGTGATTAAGGTTTCAGGGGCTTTAATGCCTGCTAAGGAGATTTGCGCCTCGACCATATGATACTCAGTATCACTGCGGCTGAAATGCTCGGCATAGTCGCCATAGAGATAGGCGGTGGCTGTAAGGGTGGTTAAATCGGTATTGAGCTTAACTTGCGTCACTTCACCCACCTGATGACCTTGGTAACGAATGGCGGCTTTTGCAGCCAATTTTGCCGAGGCGGGTAAGGTGAGTTTGATTGCTTGAGCCTGCGCTAAGGCGAGCTGTTTACTTTCGTATAGTTTAAGTGCCGCATTAGGCTCAGTCGTTGAACTGTCCAATAAACCTAAGCTGATACTGCCCTTTAACGCGCCTTGTAGTGGAGCAACGGCGACATCAATACCCGCAAGACTGGCGCTGACATCCACGGCACTGTTACGCCAAAAGACTTTAGGTTTTTGCACTAAGGGTTGGAACTGCTTATCAATAGCGATCTTAATCGCAAAGTCTTCGGTTTTACTCTGCCAGTTGACCGACTCCACGCTACCAATTTGCATTTTTTTATAGTAAATCGGAGATCCTTGACTAACATCGGCGCCATCAGCACTGATGAGAGTAAAGTATAAACGCTGTTGACGGACAAAGAATTGCTTAGCTTCATCCATTGAGCTAAAGAGTGGCAAACGCGCATTTGCCGCCAGCGGGGTATTACTGGTACCAGGGATCAGACTCACCGCGCCTTTAGTTAATGTCGCTAGATCGCGTGCTTTGACCGATACACCATCAAGAGACGCATCGACGTTCAACGCTGATTCGGGAACAAAATAGCTATCACTGCGGATTAAGCTGGCAAATTCAGGTTGCAGCTCGAGTAGATATTCAACGGCCGACAGATCTTTGGTTAATTTCACCTCGAGCACCTGACCGATAGGTAATTGCTTGTAACGCACTTCGGCACCAGCGGTTAAGCCCATGTTTTCGGCCGAGGTTATTGTTGCCTTAAGTTTTTTCGCTTGTAGCACATCAGGAGCTGAGGATTGCAAGGCAAAACTACTTGGCAGTGCCGAATTAGCATGGGTGCCGGGTAAAAAGTTAATCACGCTTCCTGTGAGTAAACGCTCGGGGTTTTTGATCCCAGAGAGCGAAATATCGGCGCCCTCAAGCCAAAACTGGCCGTCCCGAGTTAATAGGTTGGCGTATTCAGGCTCAAATTTTGCCACCGCAGTTACACCTGCAGCGGTGAGTTGCTTGCTTTGAACTGCACCAATGGTGATGCCGCGATATACAATGCGAGTGCCTTTATCAATAGCATTGCCATCACTCATGGTCAGACTGACTTCAATCCCGCCAAGAGCGCTGGTTTCTGAATCATAGAGGGCAAAACTGTCGCCATTTTGTGCCGCAGGCGCTTTTTCATCGGAACTGAAACTCACACCACCCGCAAGGATAGAAGCAAGGCTTTCAGTGTTAACTTTAATGCCCGCTAAACTAGCATCGACTTTAACGCCTGACACATTCCAAAAGTGAGAGTTTTTCTTCACTAAACGTGCATATTGCTCTTGGATAAAGGCGCTGATAATCACTCTAGCGTTGCCGTCTAAACGATAGCTGACCACGCTGCCCACAGGGATTTGACGGAAGAACACTGGCGAGCCCACATCTAATGAGCCGAGTTTATCGGCCGTCAGTTCAATCATTACCCCTTCGGAGCCAATTTGCATTGGTGGCGGTTGGCGTTCTGCCTCAAACAAGGTGGCGGCATTGCCTTTGCCTGGTTGGATTGCAATATAGTTGCCTGAAAACAGCGCATCCAGACCTTCAACGCCTGTGATGCTGGCCTTTGGGGTAACTAACCAGAAGAGGGTTTCTTTATTTAAGAAAGGCTTAGCGCGATAGTCCATCATCACCTTCACGTTAACGCCTTTAAGATCATCATCAATACCGATATCTTTTACCTTACCAACGGTTAAGCCTTGGTATTTGACTAAGGTTTTGCCCACGTCGATCCCAGTGGCACTGGGAAAGTGGATTTGAATTTCAATGCCCGATTCTTTGATGCTCTTAATACCCAGCCATGCGCCAAGCGCGAGCGCCACAATCGGGAGCAGCCAAATCGGCGAAAAGAGCTTTTTCTTCACAACTTTTGGCGATTCAATTTGTGTCATCTTGAGGTTCCAGTCGATCCCAGAGTAAACGAGTGTCTAAAACTTTTGCGGCAAGTTGCGTCAGTAAAATCACCAATGCAAATGCCGTGGCCGCGGGTGCAGGCTTTGCATCGAGTAATTGCCCCATATTCACCAGGGCAACGGTCAGCGAGATCACAAATAAATCGAGCATCGACCAGCGGCCAATCCACTCAATAACATGAAATCCCACCATAAGTTTTTGCTTCGAAATTGGCAGGTTGAAACTGATAGCACACAGATAAGTGGCTAAGCCGATAATCTTTACCCAAGGCACTAAAATACTGGCAATAAACACAATAATGGCGATGGGTAACATATCCGATTGGACTAAATGAACAATTCCGGAAAAGATCGTATCGTGACGTACCTTTCCCTGATTGGTGAGCACCGTAATGGGATAGAGGTTGGCTGGAACCAATAAAATGGCGGCAGTAATAAGCAGCGCCCAACTTTTTTGTAAGCTGTTGTAATCGCGGACCTGTAATTCTGACTCACAACGACTACAGTGGCTATCCTCACTGCTATTGAGTTGCCTACAAACGCGGCACAAACACAGGCCTAAATCCTTTCCTTGCTGCTTCATATCAGTGATGTTCCTGCATAAGAAGACCCCACATATGCTCAATATCGTATTCACGCTGTAAAAACAGGGTGACTAAAAAAAGCATGGTGAAGCAAAAGGTACCCATTCCAAAATAAATATCTGAAAAATCAGACAATTGAAATGATGAGACGAGGAAGCTAATCACATAAATCTCAAGCATCGTCAGCTGCGAAAGGAACCCCTGAAATGTGAGTAATTGTTTGAGACTATGGCGCCAAAATGGGCTTGCAAGCCCCCATTTTATAATCAAAATTTGCGCAAGAATCGATAGGATCAATAAACCTGGGCCAACCACTGCGGCAGCAAGTACGGCTAATCCCACCACCCAATAACCTTGTTCGAAGACGGCAAAAGCGCCTTGAAATACCGTTGTTGTGCGAATACTGCCCAGAAAATGGATTTCTAGTACAGGAAAAAAGTTAGCAGGAAAATAGAACACCAACGCGGTAATGCACAGTGCCAACATGCCATTTACTGAACAGTATGGAGTGTCATAAAGTGCGGTGTTGCAACGCGGACACAACGCTCTGACCCCAGTTGGGAGGGCTCGTTTCCGAATGGCCAAGTCGCAGGAACGACAGAGGATTACAGAGTTTTCTGCTGTATTGTCATGCATATAAAAATATTATATTAGCCCCAAAGCCACTGAGATTGAGCAAATAATCCGAAAACAACAAATTATAAGGTGAGATATCAAATTGATTGACCCATCTCCACAACATAAAGCGCAGTCATAATATCAGAATAATCAGAACACTTGCATCACTAGTTCACTTTATGTCATTCTGGTTACTGTATATAAAAACAGTGCGAGGGCGGTCATGGCAGTTATTACACAGTTTGTCGTGGTAAGAGAAGGGGTAGAAAAGATGACATTCACATCGAAAAAGGAGGCTGATGCCTACGATAAGATGCTCGACATCGCTGATAACCTCATTCCATTTATTCAGAAAGCGGAACTTGGGATTGATGAAAGTCTAACCGAACAGCTCGCATTCTATTTTGCTAACAATAAAGATGAGCTAACAAACTTGCTTAAAGGCGTGGTTCAAGTTAATAGTACGCCAACAAAACCAAACACAGCCAAAAAAGCGTCTAAGAAGGACGATGCTGCTGAATAATTTTTAGGAAGCATATGAAACCGCAATTTTATGAATCACTGAACCGTCAAGCGTTAGCGTTACTCGAAGGCGAAGATGATTTAGTGGCTGCCATGGCTAACTTTTCAGCCCTGCTTAATGACAACCTAACCGAACTAAACTGGGTAGGTTTTTACGTTATGCGCGGCGAACAGTTAGTATTAGGCCCATTCCAAGGTAAAGTGGCTTGTACCCGCATTCCGATGGGTAAAGGCGTGTGTGGCACTGCAGCACTGGCTAATCAAACTCAACGGGTTGCCGATGTGCATCAATTCGATGGACATATCGCCTGCGATGCGGCCAGTAATTCCGAAATTGTTATCCCTGTTCGCGCCAATGGTCAGGTGATTGCTGTACTGGATATTGATAGCCCTATTTTTGACCGCTTTGACGAAGAAGACCAAAAGGGCTTGGAATTATTGGTAAAAAGCTTCGAAAACTGCCTATTTGCTTAATTTGCGTACAATAACGCATAATTCATAGTCGCAATCGGTGGCGTGCGCCTTATAATAGCGCATGCCCTGATAAGGTTTGTTTGGGCATGGCCCGAATAAACCTGAGAGGTTTAGCCGTAAAAAATGGTTAACTGATATTTTTTAACTTTAGTTAACTCGGCGAGAATGTTAATTTGTACTTTGGCTCAATTGTGAGCTTAACCAAGATAAACGACACGTAAGAAGCTGATTTATATCACCTCGAATTCGATGTCCCTTTTTAACTGTGGAAGTAATGATGGAATCAACAGATAAGTTGACCGACACCAACGCAATTTTGGCGTATTTGTATGAAACATTTCCTTTGTGCTTTATTGCTGAAGGTGAAACTAAGCCATTAAAAATCGGATTGTTTCAAGATTTGGCTGAAAGGTTGGCTGATGATTCTAAAGTCAGTAAAACTCAATTGCGCGTGGCGTTAAGACGCTACACTAGCAGTTGGCGTTACCTCAAATCGGTAAAAGCTGGTGCCCAGCGTGTGGATCTTGATGGTCAACCTTGTGGCGAGCTAGAGCAAGAACATATCGATCATGCTCAAGCCATGTTGAAAGAAAGCCAAGAAAAAGCCAAAGCTAAGCGTGCTGCTCAAGCTGCCAAAGTGGCTCCGGCTGGCAAAGCTCCAGCGAAAAAGGCCCCTAAGAAAGTAGCTGTTCCTGCCCGCAAGACTGAGCGTCCTGCCAAAGTGGCTCCTAAGGCTGAACCTGCTGTTAACTTAGTCCAAGCGCAATTGACCGATTTAGCTAAGAAACAGCGTGTCAATGTTAAGTTAGGTATGACGCCAGTAGCCGGCGTGATCACTGACATTAACAAAGAAGACATTCATGTTCAGCTTGATAGCGGCTTAACGATAAAAGTGAAAGCAGAACATATTCTGCTGTAATCATTTAATCTAACGGAGTAACTTGTTGATGCGAAAACTCATTTTGGCTACATCCATCGCCACTGTTTTTGTCGGATTCTCGGCTTGGGCTGTGCCTCCTACGATTCAAATCAGCGAGTTACCCACTCTCAAGCAGGAAGCGCAGCATAAAGTGGCCAGTAAACGAGTGACAGATTTATACACTCGTTCGCATTACCATCGATTTGCGCTCGATGACGCGTTTTCTGCGCAGATTTTTGACCGCTATTTACAGCAACTTGATTACCGTCGCAATGTGCTGACCCAAGCCGATGTCGACAGTTTTAAGCCTTATATCAATCAGTTTGACGATATGCTGAGTTCAGGTGAACTCGACCCCGCCTACAAAATGTTTGATTTGGTTCAAAAACGTCGCTACGAAGGCTTTGTGTACGCGCTTTCTCTGCTCGATAAAGAAATGGATTTTACCGTTCCTGGTGATGCCTACGAGTACGATAGGGAAGATGTCGCTTGGCCAAAAGATCAAGCTGAAATCAATGAGCTTTGGCGTCAGCGAGTGAAATACGATGCGTTGAATCTCAAGCTTACTGGCAAAAAATGGCCTGAAATTGTTGAGATTCTGCAAAAACGTTATAACAACGCCATCAAACGTCTGACTCAGACCAATAGTGAAGATGTGTTCCAAGCGGTGATGAATGCATTTTCTCGCAGCATTGAGCCGCACACTAGCTATTTATCCCCCCGTAATGCTGAGCGTTTCCAAATGGAAATGAACTTGAGCCTAGAGGGGATTGGCGCGCAGTTACAGCTCGAAGATGATTACACTGTGATTAAGAGTTTAATCGCAGGTGGTCCTGCCGCTGGCAGTGAAAAACTGTCACCAGAAGATAAGATTGTTGGTGTTGGCCAAGAGGGCGGCGAGATCGTTGATGTTATCGGCTGGCGTTTAGACGATGTCGTTGAGCTCATCAAAGGTCCTAAGGGCAGTAAAGTCGTTTTGCAGATTTTACCGAAGAAAGGTGGCTCAAATGCTAAGCCGTTTAACGTCACTTTAGTACGTGACAAGATTCGCTTAGAAGACCGTGCCGCGACTTCTAAAATCATCGAACCTAAAGACGGTGAATACGCCAATCGTAAAGTCGGAGTTATCCAAATTCCTGGATTCTATATGAATTTATCCCAGGATGTGGAAAAGGAACTCGTTAAACTCAACGAAGCAAAAGTCGAAGGTGTCGTTATCGATTTACGTGGTAATGGCGGCGGTGCATTAACCGAAGCCGTGTTACTGACCGGACTCTTTATTGACATGGGCCCTGTGGTGCAAATCCGTGACGCCGATGGCCGTGTGTCAGCTCACCGCGATAACGATGGCAAGACTGCCTACGCAGGTCCGTTAACCGTGATGGTTGACCGTTACAGCGCATCAGCTTCTGAGATTTTTGCAGCAGCATTGCAGGACTATGATCGTGCGCTGATTGTTGGTGAATCCAGTTTCGGTAAAGGCACAGTGCAACAGCATAAGAGCCTAGGTCGCATCTACGATATGTACGAGAAACCTATTGGGCATGTGCAATACACCATTCAGAAGTTTTATCGCATTAACGGTGGTAGTACACAACTCAAAGGTGTGACACCGAATATTGCGTATCCAAGTGCGTTAGAGCCTGGTGAGTATGGTGAAGCTGAAGAGAAGAATGCTTTGCCTTGGGACAAAGTCCCGATGGCGCAATACGGTACGCTAAATGATATCACCCCTGAACTGGTGGCGAGTTTAGAGAAAAAGCACCTTGCCCGTATTCAAAACAGTGTTGAGTTTAACTATATCAATCAAGATATTGCTGACTTTAAAAAGCATCACAAAGAGAAAACAGTCTCCTTAGTGGAAAGTGAGCGTATTGCATCACGTGAAGCTGATGAGAAGAAAGTGCTCGATAGAACCAATGAGCGTCGCGTAGCCAATGGTTTAGCGCCAGTTAAATCTATGGAAGATATTAAAGATGATGTTGCTGCGCCAGATGCATTTTTAGATGAAACGGCTTATATCACTCTAGATATGGTGGATGCGAAAAAGCTAGCTAACGCTGGCACTAAATAGGCGGAAGTTACGTCTGTTTACCTTACCTTAAAACGCGCTTATGGCGCGTTTTTCTTATTTAAATCAGTGTTAAAGGGAACGAAATGACACAAGTTCAAGCAAAATACCTTAAAGACTACCAAGCTCCCCAGTTCACGATTGAATCCATCGACTTAGATGTTAATCTTAACGGTAAAAATACCGTTGTTAAGGCTATTAGCAAGGTTAAACGTAGCTCTTCCCACGCTAATCCTTTAGTGCTTGATGGTGAAGGATTAACCTTAGTCAGCGTGGCGATTGATGGTCAACAGGTAGCGTATCAAGTTGGTGAAGGGCAGTTGACAATCGAAACGACCCTAAATGAGTTTGAGCTGACCATCATCACCCAACTGGATCCTGAAGCCAACTCAAGCCTCGAAGGGCTTTATATGTCTGACGGTGCCTATTGCACCCAGTGTGAAGCTGAAGGCTTTAGACGTATCACTTACTTCCTCGACCGTCCTGACGTATTGGCTAAATATACTGTGCGTATTGAAGCCGACAAGCTGGCGTTCCCGTTCCTGCTCAGTAACGGCAACTTGATTGACAAAGGTGATCTCGATGGCGGACGCCATTATGTACGTTGGCAGGACCCTTTCCCCAAGCCGGCCTATCTTTTTGCCCTCGTGGCAGGTGATTTTGATCTGTTACAGGATGAGTTTATTACCCGCAGTCAGCGCAAAGTGGTGCTACAGGTTTTTGTTGATAAAGGGAATTTACATAAGGCGCACCATGCGATGACATCCCTTAAAAAGTCTATGGCTTGGGATGAGTCCCGTTTTGACCTTGAATACGATTTAGATATCTACATGATCGTTGCCGTCGACTTTTTCAATATGGGGGCGATGGAAAATAAAGGCTTAAATATCTTTAATACCAAATATGTCCTCGCCGATACTTTGACTGCGACTGATGAGGATTACCATGGTATTGAATCCGTTGTCGGCCATGAATATTTCCATAACTGGACGGGCAACCGTGTCACTTGCCGTGATTGGTTCCAATTAAGTCTCAAAGAAGGCTTAACGGTTTTTCGCGACCAAGAGTTTAGTTCGGATTTAGGTTCGCGCGCGGTAAATCGAATTCACGCCATTAAAGTCATCAAAAACCAGCAGTTCGCTGAAGACTCAGGCCCAATGGCACATCCAATTCGTCCAGAGTCCGTGATTGAGATGAATAACTTTTATACGGTGACAGTGTATAACAAGGGCGCCGAAGTTATTCGCATGATGCACACTTTGCTTGGTGAAGCCCGTTTCCAAGCGGGGATGAAGTTATACTTTAAACGCCACGATGGCCAAGCTGTGACCTGCGATGATTTTGTTGCGGCGATGGAAGATGCCAGTGGTATCGATTTAACCCAATTCCGCCTCTGGTATAGCCAAGCAGGTACGCCGGTAGTAACCGCAAGCGACAGTTTCGATGCTGCATCAGGGCGTTATCAGTTAACACTTAAACAGACTCTTACAGGCTGCACCTCGCCGCTGCATATTCCTTTTAGTCTGGAGCTGTTGGACGATAAGGGACTATCACTGGTCAACCAAGTGATCAGTTTTACTGACGCCGAACAAGTATTTACTTTTGAAGGACTCCGCCATAAACCTGTGGCGTCATTGCTGCAAGATTTCTCTGCGCCAGTTAAATTGCACTATCCCTTCGAAGTTGACCAACTTGTTCATTTGATGCGTTTTGCTTCGAGTGAAGTGGCGCGTTGGGAGGCATCCGTTACTCTCGTTAGCCAAGCAATTTGGCAAAATGTTGAACATTTACAGCAACATCAGACGATGACCTTAGATGAAAGAGTGAAGGATAGTTTTAAAGGGGCTTTACTCGATGAGAAACTCGATCAG
The DNA here is from genome assembly GCF_012843185.1 of Shewanella sp. DNRA4. Lineage (NCBI taxonomy): Bacteria > Pseudomonadati > Pseudomonadota > Gammaproteobacteria > Alteromonadales > Shewanellaceae > Shewanella > Shewanella sp. DNRA4. Next base: position 74,881 of record NZ_JABAIP010000012.1, on the reverse strand, counting down.
GCATTAATGGCTGAGATTTTAGCGATTCCATCGGCTTCCGCTTTGATTGAGCAAACTGATACTGTTGACCTTGATGCGTTAGCGCTCGCGCGTGAATTTGTGCTCACCGAGCTTGCTGCTTACTGCGAAGATGAATTAACGGCACTTTATCGCTCATTGGTTAATTTGGATTGCACTAAAGCCCGCGCCCTTAAAAACCAATGTCTAAATTGGCTTAGCCGAGTTAGCAATGATGCCGAAACCTTTGTGGTAGAGCAGTTTGCTAAGGCTTGTAATATGACGGATTCGCTCGGCGCATTAACGGCAGCCAATGTTGGCTCTTTAACTTGCCGTGACCAGTTAATGGCTCAATTTGAGACGCGCTGGCGTGATACGCCGCTAGTGATGGATAAATGGTTTATGTTACAGGCGACTCATGATAGCGATGATGTGATTGATACATTACGTCAATTACAACAACACGCGAGTTTTAGCATGAGTAATCCCAATCGGGTACGTTCGCTTATTGGTAGTTTTGCCGCTGGGAATATTTATCAATTCCACCGCGCCGATGGCAGAGGTTATGAGTTTTTAACTGAGTGCCTTATTAACTTAAATCAGCTTAACCCACAAGTTGCCGCCAGAATGGTGACACCGCTGATCCAATTCAGTAAATTCGATGAAACACGTCAGCGTAAGATTAAGGCCTGTTTAACGCGTTTATTAGACTTACCTGGACTCTCTAAGGATTTATTCGAAAAAGTGTCCAAAGCGTTAGCGAAGCCGTCATTAACCTGAGCTCGAGATAAGCAGAGCCGCTGAATAGGCTCTTTTCGAGCCTCTCTGCGTTGCTCTGTCTCACCATCGCTCGCTATGGCATACGACAGAGCGCCTTGATATGCGCACAAATCTGCGCATTCAGCCAGATAATAGATTTTTCGTTTCAAAATAATCATTTATAGCATTGATTTAGTTTATTAAATTTAGGTTTTTCGACACTCGTTACCCCGAGTTCAGGTTAATTAGAGGAGGAGGGCAGCATTTTGCTGCCCTTATCAATATGGAATTGTATTTTAAGTTAACCCTTAGCTATCAAGATTTTTTACCTTACTATCAAGGGCTGGCCGATAAAGTTGAAGTGCGTGAACGTCAAGGGCGGATCCTTTGGATTAGCGGGCGACATTTTAGGCGTTTTTTAACTGAAAATGGTATTCATGGGCAGTTTAAACTCGTGCTCGATGATAAAGGTCAATTTGTGTCATTGGAGCGGTTATAGAAACAAATTGTTGATTTTACCTTAGAGTAATTACTTTAAACGGTCGACTAATTACAATTAATAAAATATGATAATTTCTTTGTGATTATGTTAATGAAATTTATGAGTTTTTACCTTGTTTTGCTTCAGCATTCCAATCTTCTGCTTTACTAATTTAAATCCCATCTTTGTACTCGATGACATAAATGTGTCTACGTGCTTAATTCTTTAGAAAATTTTCTCTAACTGTGCCTTGCTCATAGGGATTAATTGCTGTAACAATGATGTTACCTGTGAGCTAACAAGATGTTGGTTGTAATTCCTAAAACAAAGAATCCAGCAGGGTACGGAGAGCTAAAATGAAAATTGTTAAAAAAAGTTTTAACAAGTCGGCGCTTGCTTTGGGGGTGGCGTCGGCATTGAGTTTGTTGATGATATCGAATGTTAATGCGGTTGCGTTCGATTGGGGGGAGGTACAAGGCACGTTTGACTCAACGTGGACCGCGGGTGCCAGTTGGCGTGTCGGTGAGCGCGATTGGGATGGACAAATTGGTAAAGTTAACCAGCCACAATTTGATTGGTCGAATTATACTGCGTTTGGCAATACTAAATACACATCTGCTGAGATTTGGGCACAGCCAGGTTCCTATTCAAGCAATAACGATTTAAGTAATTTGCTTTATTCTCAGGGTGATACTACTTCTGAGATCGTTAAAGGATTACATGAGCTGTCCCTGAAGTATGAGAACTATGGTCTGTTTGCTCGTGGCATGTATTTTTACGATCGTAAATTAAACGATGGTAACTATGACTTCAATGATCCGATAACAGGCAAAGAATTCGATCCTTGTGAGGATAATCGTGCTTCAGAAGTGCAATGTAAGGACATCCGTCTGTTAGATGCCTTTGTTTATGCGAATTTTGATTTAAATGACGGTGCCAACCCACTCTCTATCCGTTTAGGTAACCAAGTGGTTTCTTGGGGGGAAAGTACTCTTATCGCCCATGGTATTGGTGAGATTAACCCTGTTGATTTGAACATCCTTAATGCTCCCGGTGCAGAACTGAAAGAAGCCTTTAGACCTCAGGGGATGGTGTGGGCTTCTCTTGGGATCACAGAAAACTTATCGGTAGAAGCTTTCTATCAATATGATTGGGAACCTATTTGGGTGCCAACACCCGGTTCAATTTTTGCGACTAACGATTTTGCCGGCTTTGGTGGTTACAATCAAAACGCACAGTTAGGTTTTAACGCCAACCCTGATATCAACTTAGACTTTGTGATGCAGGAATATCAACGTCTAGCAGGGATGATTGCCAGTGGTCAGACAATTCCAACGCAACAGCTCGTCGCGATGGCATTAGCTTATCCAACTAAAGTCACTTTAGTGCAAGATGAACAAGAGCCAAGTAATGATGGCCAATATGGTGTCAAATTGGGGTATTACGCGCCTGAATTGGGTGATACCGAGTTTGGTTTCTATTTTATGAACTACCATAGCCGCCGTCCGCTGATCAGCGGTACAGCCGCCGATTTTAGCACCGGTGCTCTGTTATCTGACTTAGCGGTTCTGGGGCAAAATGCGGGTGATATCAACCGCGAATTACTGCTCAGTTTAAAGAGTTTCTCTAAAGCGCAAATTGTGTACCCTGAAGACATCAAGCTTTATGGCTTCAGTTTTAACACTTCACTAGGCGATACTTCAGTTGGTGCTGAAATTGCCCACCGTCAAGATGAACCGCTGCAAATTGATGACGTAGAATTACTGTTTGCAGGCATGCCTCAGCAGTTAGCAAATGCCGGTATTCGCCCCGATTTCGACGGTATTTCACAAATTGATGGAGTAAAGCCTGGTGATACCGTTGACGGCTTTATCCGCTTAGATACGACTCAGGCACAAGTCACTTTCACTCACCTATTTGGTCCTACATTGGGCCTAGATAACCTGACGATGTTAGCTGAAGTTGGCGGGGTGTGGATCCATGATATGCCTGGGTTTGATGAATTGCGCTTAAATGGTCCGGGAACGGCGCGTTCTGGCGGTAATCCTGATATGCCAGGCATTATTCAAGCGTTGCATAACGGCCCTGAAACTAACCCATTCCCAACCGATTTCGCATGGGGATATCGCCTTGTAGCTAAAGCTGAGTTCAACAACTTGTTTGCGGGTGTGAACATGTCTCCACGGATGATTTTCTCGCACGATGTTGATGGTATTACACCAGATCCTATGTTCCTCTTCACTGAGGGACGCAAGTCAGTCGCTTTGGGTCTGAACTTTGAATACCAAAACCGTTGGGGGGCCGATCTGTCCTACAACAACTTCTTTGGTGGTGTAGGTACAACCAACGCGATGGCAGATCGTGATTATATTTCATTCAATATCAAGTATTCGATCTAAAGGACTATAACAATGAAGAAACTGTCGATATTGGCAAGTGCGGTCATTATGGCACTTGTAGCACCAGCAGCGATGGCTAAAGTATCCGAAGTCGAGGCCGCAAAACTGGGTAACGAATTAACCCCATTAGGTGCTGAAAAGGCTGGAAATGCTGATGGTTCTATCCCCGCATGGGATGGTGGTATTACTAAGCCAGTAGCGGGTTACACTAAGGGGATGCATCATCCTGATCCTTTCCCTGAAGATAAGATTGAATTTACCATTACCAATGCAAACAAAGCGCAATATAAAGATTTTTTGACCCCAGGTCAGATGAAATTATTTGAGCTTTACCCTGATACTTACAAGATGAATGTGTACAAGACTCGTCGTAGTGCTTCCGTACCGCAATTTGTCTACGATGCGACCAAAGCCAATGCGACCCGTGCCGAATTGGTGGCGCAAGGTAATGGTATTTCGGGTGCATCGATTGGTATTCCATTCCCTATTCCGGCTAACGGTTTAGAAGCGATTTGGAACCATATTCTACGCTTCCGTGGTGTGGATGTTGAAACCTCACGTAGCCAAGCGGCACCGACAGCTGATGGTAGTTTCACCTTAGTGGAAACTGCCGAGGAAATCCGTTTCGAGTATTCTCGTCCTGAGATTACTTTAGATCAGTTAAAAGCGAGCAACACCTTGTTTTATTTTAAACAAGTAGTGACTCAACCTGCACGTTTAGCGGGTACTGCGCTGCTAGTTAAAGAAACCATGGATCAAGAAGCTTTACCGCGCCAAGCATGGACCTATAACACAGGTCAGCGCCGCGTGCGTAAGGCACCCAACGTTGCGTTTGATACTCCGGGTACCGTATCCGATGGTCTGCGCACCACTGACGATTTCGACATGTTCAACGGCTCACCCGTGCGCTACAACTGGGAGCTTGTGGGCAAGAAAGAAATCTATATTCCTTACAACGACTACAAATTGCATTCAGATAAGCTGAAATATGATCAGATTTTAAAACCCGGTCATATCAATCCTGAGTTCGTCCGTTGGGAAAAACACCGCGTGTGGGAAGTTAAGGCGACACTGAAAGACGGTATGCGCCATATCTATAAAACCCGCGTGATGTATCTTGATGAAGACTCTTGGCAGGTATCGATTGCCGATCTGTATGACAACCGTAATGAACTTTATCGTGTGGCGGTTGCTCATGGTTTGAACTATTACGAAGTACCTACCCAGTGGGATACCTTAGAAGTGTTCCATGATTTGCAGTCCCGTCGTTACTTAGCTATGGGCTTAGACAACCAGAGCGGTATGTATAATTTCGATGCCAAACTGAGTGAAGCGAACTTCACCCCAGATGCGCTGCGTCGCGAAGGTATTCGTTAATCAGCCACGGTAAAAGGGGCGCTAAGCGCCCCTCATTAGTTTAAGGAAGTTTGTATGTCGTTTCGCATCCTTCAATGTGTCGCTGCGATAAGTGTTGGTTGTTTATTTTCTTCCCCGTTGTTTTCTGCTGTGCCAGAGCGTTTTCCACAAATCCAGCCGTTGGCCGCATCTTCTTTAGTGCTCGATATTGCACACGCTGGGCAGCATTTGGTTGCCGTGGGTGAGCGTGGTCATGTGTTAGTGTTAAATGACAAATGGCAACAAGTTCCGACGCCAACTTCGGTCCAGTTAACAAAGGTTTTCTTTTTAACTGAAAAACTCGGTTGGGCTGTCGGTCACGATGCCACCATTTTGCACACTCAAGATGGCGGCCAAACTTGGTCGTTACAAATGCAGTCGACTGAAATTGAAAAGCCTTTCCTTGATGTGTTGTTTTTAAATGAACAAGAGGGCATAGCGATTGGTGCTTACGGGCTTTTTTATCGCACCCGTGATGGTGGCGCAAATTGGGCTGAGGAATTCCATGAAGAGTTACTGGCAGAAGAAGATGTGTCCTATTTAGCTGAGTTAAAAAATAGCGACCAAGACGCTTATCTGACCGAACGCGCTTCATTATTGCCACATTTTAATCGGATGATTGAGCTTAATGATGGCCGCTTATTATTAGTCGGAGAGCTTGGTTTAGTGGCGGTGTCGGCTGATAAAGGCCAAACCTTTACCCGCACAGGGTTTGATTACGATGGCTCTATGTTCAATGCTATCCAATTGCAGGATTCAGTCTACGTAATGGGGCTTAGGGGGCATGTGTTTAAGGCGGATTTGAGTCTTGGCCAATGGGATGAGATTGAGATGCCGGTTAAATCATCCATCAACGGCGCCATGGTTAGCTCGGACACTAGCCTTTATCTAGTCGGAAATGCTGGCGTGGTTATCCAGTTAAATAAGGATGACAGTTCGAGTATTGTCACTCGTCGCCAAGGGGAAAACTTAGTTTCAATTGCCAAAGATAACCAAGGGAATGTGTGGTTATCGGGTAGCCAAGGGCTACTCACTCTGAAGCCATAAATTATAAAACAACAATAACAGGGCCGATAAGATGTTAGAAAAACTGGTCAACGGATTTGAGTCATTTTTATTCCGCAACCGCGCTTGGGTGGTGAGCATTTTTATTCTGCTGACGTTTTTTTTGGGCTACCAGGCAAGCCAATTAAAAATGGATGCGGCATTCATTAAAAATATTCCGCTCAATCATAGCTATATGCAAACCTACCTCAAACACCAAAAAGATTTTGGTGGCGCCAATAGCATTATGGTGGCGGTGGAAGACACCAGCGGCAATATTTTTAACCCTAACTTTTTTGATACCCTTAAAAACGTTCACGATCAGCTATTTTTTATTCCCGGTGTTGACCGCTCGCAGGTGAAGTCCTTGTTTTCACCTTCGACTCGTTTTACTGAGGTTGTCGAAGATGGTTTTGCTGGCGGCCCTGTGATCCCCGCCGATTTTACGACCACTGAAGCGGGTTTGAATACGGTGCGCGATAACATCGAAAAAGCAGGCATTGTAGGACGTTTGATTGCCAATGATTACAGTGCGGCTATGGTGTCGGCCCAGTTGATGGACTTTGATCCACAAACGGGTAAATCCTTAGATACCATCGCCTTTGCCGCTCAGTTGGAGAAGGAGCTTCGCGGTAAGTATGAAACCGATAAGGTGAAAATCCATATCATTGGTTTTGCCAAGATGGCGGGGGACGTGGCCGATGGCGCCAAAGGCGTATTGCTGTTTTTTGTGATAGCCATTTTAGTTACGGCTGTAATGGTCTATCTGTTTTCTAAATCGATTATTCTGACAATATTCCCTCTCGTCTGTAGCTTAACTGCGGTGATCTGGCAGCTCGGTTTATTAACGGTAATTGGTTTCGGTCTCGATCCGATGTCGATTCTGGTGCCATTTCTGGTGTTTGCGATTGGTGTTAGTCACGGTGTACAGATTATTAACGCGGTAAGACGTCGGGTAATGGATGGACAAACGACCAAGGCGGCCTCGGCTTCGGCGTTTCGTAGCTTACTCGTCCCCGGTGGCGTAGCATTACTGTCTGATACAGTGGGTTTTATTACGTTACTCTCTATTGATATTGGTATTATTAGAGAGCTAGCGATTTCGGCATCCTTAGGTGTCGGTGTGATTATTTTCACTAACCTTATCCTGTTACCGCTGGTGATTTCCTTTACTGAGCTCAAAGTTGCGCCACAAGGTGGTGCGCCATCATCGGATGAAGTGCGTGCCGAGGCGATTTGGCGCTACCTAGCAAAATTTGCTACGCCTAAATATGCGATGGTAGTGATAGTGGCAACGATAGCCTTGTATTTTTTGGGGCTGCAGCAGGCAAACCAGATGAAAATTGGTGATCTACAAGGCGGCGCGCCTGCTCTGCACCAAGATTCACGTTATAACCTAGATACTTTCTTTATTACCGACCACTTCTCTATCACCACGGATGTAATGACTGTGATAGTTGAAGCTACTCCAGAAGCCTGTACCTATCACGATGTATTGACCCAGATTGATGAGTTTGAGTGGTTGGTACGTAATACTCCTGGCGTTGAGTCAACCGTTAGCTTGGCATCCGTGGCGAAAAAGGTAAACGCAGGTTTTAACGAAGGCAATCCAAGATGGGAAGTGTTGCCGCGTACAACGGCGAGTTTAGTGCAGGCGATTGGTCAAATTCCTACGACGTCAGGCTTGTTAAATGGTGATTGCTCGGTGATGCCAGTGTATTTATTTATGCAGGATCATAAAGCAGAAACCATTGAGACTGTGGTTGCCAAGGTGAAAGCGGTCGCGGCCAAAATGAATAATGATAAGCTGCAATTTAAGCTAGCCTCTGGCCCAGTGGGAGTGATGGCCGCAACCAATGAAGCCGTTGCTGAAGCCCAATTACCTATGATGATCTATGTGTATGGCGCAGTATTTGTACTTTGCCTTATCAGCTTTAAGTCATTTAAGGCAACAGTAGCGGTGATTATTCCACTTTATGTGGTCTCAACACTGGCGCAAGCGTTGATGACTCAGCTCAATATTGGCTTAGCTGTTAGTACCTTACCCGTTATCGCCCTTGGTGTAGGCATCGGGGTCGACTATGGTATCTATATCCTGTCGACCATGTCGTCCAAGTTGTCGAATGGGATGCCAGTTCAACAAGCCTACTATGAAGCCTTAGTCGAGCGGGGCAGTGCAGTGATATTCACCGGCTTAACCTTGGCGATTGGGGTAAGCACTTGGTTTTTCTCGGCGCTAAAGTTCCAAATGGATATGGGGATCCTGCTTACTTTCATGTTTGTGGTAAATATGTTGGGGGCAATAATTATCTTGCCAGCGTTGTCGGCAGTGTTTTGGCGACAAGCTAAGTAGTATCAATGAATGGGGAGTTTAACTCCCCATTTTCTTTTGCATAGATAGTCTGTTTTTACGATTGTTTGGTCATTTTGTGTGCTTTAATCGCGTGGCGACTGGATTTCAAGAGGATGTACCACTAAAATTTTCCTCGAAATACAGAGGATTTAGTAATAAACTTCGCGCGACGATCTAGATCACACTCGCTTTTCTCAGATTGTTAAGCCGAAGCATCCAAATAATGAAAAAAAGCGCTGCCATAGACGCTTAAGGAAACAGCAACATGGCCTTGAAAGATGCAATGCCTTCAGTACTACTTGAAAATGTAGTCAGTTTAATTCACGCTAAAGTCCCTAATTCACAAGCCAAGCAAGTTGAACAGTTCGCGACCTGCCTTTATGCCCACATGTCGAAAGACGACCTCAATGCGCGTAATGACAGCGATCTGTACGGTGCCGTTCTCAGTTTATGGAATGCACTGAATAAAACCCCGAAAGGGGAAACTCACCTCAGAGTATTCAACCCAAGTCAGTCTAAACACGGCTGGCAATCGACCCATTCGATCATTGAAGTCATCCAACCTGATATGCCATTCTTGGTTGATTCTGTTGGTATGGCATTGAATCGCATGGGTATTACGGCCCATATGATGTTACACACTCCGCTGGCGATTGAGCGTTCGGCGCAAGAAGTCACTAAAGTAACCTACTTGAAGCAAAGCCCTGACAGCACTGAGCAGGTGGCGGTTTTCCTGATTGAAATCGATCGTCAAAACAGTAGCGCGGATATCAAAGCCCTTGAGCGTGAAATCCAATCAGTGCTTGGCGATGTCGCCGCATCAGTTAATGACTGGGAAGCCATGTCAGCTAAGCTGAGTGAAACGATTAAAGACCTGCCTAAGCGTCCATTCCCCGGTGAGAAGCAAGAGTTAGAAGAAGCGATTAACTTCCTAACTTATCTTAATAATCATCATTTTACCTTACTGGGCTACCGTCAATACGATTTAAAACGTGTTGAAGGGGATGTTGAGTTGGTGCCGAATATGGCCTCGAGTTTAGGCTTAATGAACAAGCACCATAAGGCTCAACCAGAGCAAGGTTTGTTACTATCAAGCTTCTCTGATAGTGCGCGTAAAGAAGCCTTAGATCACAGTTTGTTGATCCTGACGAAGAGCAGCGCCAAGAGCCGTGTGCACCGTCCAGCCTATGTTGACTATATCGGTATCAAACGCTTCGACAAAAAAGGCAATGTGGTTGGTGAAGACAGATTCATCGGTTTATACGCTTCAAACGTGTATAACCGCAGCCCACGTGAGATCCCGCTGCTGAACGAAAAAGTTCAACGTGTATTAGATCGCTCAGGTTTAACGCCACGTTCTCACGATTACAAAGCCCTACTGAACATTCTCGAAAACTTACCGCGCGATGAGCTAATTCAAGCCAATGTGGAAGATTTAGCCCACACAGCGCACGGTGTGCTCGAGATGCAAGACAGGGATAAACTGAAGCTCTTTGTTCGTAAAGATGGTTTCGGGCGTTTCTTATCCTGTTTAGTGTATGTTTCTAAAGATCGTTACAATACTAAACTTCGCCAAGATACCCAGCGTATTCTGGCCCAGCATTTCAACAGTAAAGAAGATGTAGAGTTTACGACATATTTCTCCGAGTCGACCCTGGCCCGTACTCACTACATTGTCAAAGTTGATAACAATAATATGGATGTAGATGTGGCTGCCATAGAGAACAATTTAATTGAAGCGGCACGTTCTTGGGAAGATAAGTTAAATACTGCGCTAAATAACGCCTTAGGTGAAGAAGCCGGTACTCATCTGATGAAGCGTTACGCTAACGCCTTCGAACAAAGCTATAAAGAAGATGTATTGCCAAGCTCGGCCGTTGTGGATATGCAACAGCTTGAAGCGCTAGATGACGAACACAAGTTAGGCATGTTGTTCTATCAACCGCAGGAAGCTGCGCTGAACGACAACAAAGTGCGTTTAAAACTGTTTCATAAAGATGAACCAATCCATCTTTCTGACGTACTGCCAATGCTGGAAAACTTTGGTCTGCGCGTGATCAACGAGCGCCCTTATGAAGTGACGACCTCAGACGGTTCAACCTTCTGGATCTTAGACTTCTTAATGACGGTCAAAGTCGCCAATACTGACAACATCGCCGATAGCCAAGACAGATTCCAAACGGCACTGTCTCAAGTGTGGCAAAAGAAATTAGAAGATGACGGTTTTAACCGTATCATTCTGGCGTCAGGTTTAACGGGCCGTGAAGTATCTGTACTGCGTGCTTACGCTAAATACATGCGTCAAATCGATGCGACATTCAGCCAAGCCTATATTGAAGAAACCTTCGGTCGTTATCCACAAATCGCTGATTTGTTGGTAAAAATGTTTATCCGTAAGTTCAATCCAAAACTGAAAACCCGCACATTGGGCAAGTTTATGGAGCAGATCAACCTACGTTTAGACGAAGTATCGAGCTTAGATGATGACCGTATTATCCGTCGTTACCTCGATCTGATTAACGCTACGCTGCGGACAAACTTCTATCAATTAGATGCTAAGGGTGAACCGAAGAGCTATATCTCCTTCAAGTTTATGCCTTCGATGATCCCTGAAATGCCACGCCCACTACCGAAATTCGAAATTTTCGTTTATTCGCCACGGGTTGAAGGTGTGCATTTACGCGGTGGTAAAGTGGCTCGTGGTGGTTTGCGTTGGTCTGACCGTCGTGAAGACTTCCGTACCGAAGTGCTTGGCTTAGTGAAAGCACAGCAAGTGAAAAACACCGTTATTGTCCCTGTTGGGGCAAAAGGTGGTTTCGTTTGTAAGCAGCTGCCAACTGAAGGGGGCCGCGAGGCGTTCTTCACTGAAGGCCAAGAGTGCTACCGCATCTTTATTCGTGCACTGCTCGATATTACTGACAACATCGTTAACGGTGAAATCGTACATCCAGTAGATGTGGTGCGTCATGATGAGGATGATCCATATCTCGTTGTGGCTGCGGATAAAGGCACTGCGACCTTCTCTGATATCGCTAACGCTATTTCCCAAGAATACAATTTCTGGTTAGGTGATGCGTTCGCATCGGGTGGTAGTAATGGTTACGACCATAAGAAAATGGGCATCACGGCTAAAGGTGGCTGGGAATCTGTTAAGCGCCATTTCCGCGAAGTGGGTATCGATTGCCAAACTACCGACTTTACCTGTTTAGGTATCGGCGATATGGCGGGTGACGTATTTGGTAACGGTATGTTGTTGTCTAAGCACACAAAACTTGTGGCTGCATTCAACCATATGCATATCTTTATCGATCCAAATCCGGATGCTGCCGCCAGTTATGAAGAGCGTGCCCGTTTGTTCGCACTGCCACGTTCAAGCTGGGAAGACTACAACAGCAAACTGATCTCTAAAGGCGGCGGCATCTTCCTGCGTTCATCCAAGTCGATTCCATTATCTGCTGAAATGAAGCAAATGCTGGAAACTGAAAAGGCGTCGATGACACCAACCGAGTTGATGAAAGAGCTGCTGAAAATGCCAGTCGATCTGATTTGGAACGGTGGCATCGGTACTTACGTTAAGTCTTCCCGCGAAACCAATGCTGAAGTCGGCGACCGCGCTAACGATGCACTGCGCGTCAATGGTCGTGAACTGCGCGCCAAGATCGTGGGCGAGGGTGGTAACTTAGGTTGTACCCAATTAGGTCGTATTGAGTACGCGGCCAACGGCGGTCGTATCAACACTGACTTCGTGGATAACGTAGGTGGTGTAGATTGTTCTGACAACGAAGTAAACATCAAGATTCTGTTAAACGCGTTAGTGGCTGAGGGTGAATTGACACTCAAGCAACGTAACCGTTTACTGGAAGAGATGACCGAAGAAGTGGGTCAAATTGTTCTACAAGACTGTAAAGACCAAACTCGCACGATTTCGGTGACTCAAGTCCGTGGTGCAGAACAACTAAAAGAGCAAATTCGCTTTATCCAGTATCTGGAGAAAGAAGGCAAGTTAGACCGTGCGTTAGAATTCTTACCTTCGGAAGAAGAACTCGCAGAACGTCTAGCTAATGGCCGTGCATTAACGCGTCCAGAGCTATCAGTGCTGGTGGCTTACGCTAAGATGGTACTGAAAGAGCAGTTACTCACCCCTGAAATCACTGAAGATACATTGTTGAGCCAATTGTTGATTGCATACTTCCCGAAAAAACTTCAGGAACTGTACAGTCATAAAATGGTTACGCACCCATTGCGCGGTGAAATCATTGCTACATCGTTGGCCAACGAGTTGGTCAACGACATGGGGCTGAACTTTGTTCAACGTATGCAAGATGAGACAGGTGCCTCAGTTGCCGATGCGGCGATTTGTTACACTATGGCTCGCGAAGTCTTTGGTTTAGCTGAACTAACTAAATCAATCACTGACTTAAACGGTATTGTACCTGCTGTGGTTCAAGGTGAAATGTTGCACCAGTTACGTCGTAATATGCGTCGTGCATGCCGCTGGTTCCTGCGTCACCGTAACCGTAGTTGGAGCATTGAGCAAACTGTTGCCTTCTTCAAACCGGTATTTGAACAACTCAAAGCGAATGTTCATTCATACTTAGTCGAAGAAGAAGCGGCAGGTATCCAAGCTGAGATCAATGCTCTGATTAAAGAGAATGTGCCTCAGGATGTTGCCTCTACCGTTGCTAATATGAGCACACTGTTCTCTACGCTTGATATTGCGCAAATTGCGCAGACAGAAGAGAAGACAGTTGCGCTTGTTGCCGAGACTTATTTCAAACTCGGTGCCCGTGTTGAGCTGCACTGGTTCCTAGAACAGATCAGTGCGCAACCAGTTACTAACCATTGGCAAGCACTGGCCCGTGCAGCCTTTAGGGAAGAGCTGGATTGGCAGCAACGTGCGTTGACGTCAGTGGTTTTAAGAACGTGCAGTGCAACCTGTAACGCACAGAGCGTGATTTCCCAGTGGATTGATACTAATCAAGCCTTACTGGAAAGATGGTTCCATATGCTAGCTGACTTTAAAACGTCGCAAAGCCATGAGTTTGCTAAGTTCTCTGTCGCCCTACGTGAACTTAACCTTCTGATCCTTCACTGCGAAGGGCAAAAGTAAACTTTTATAACAATCAGAAGCCCTGGCGATCGCCGGGGCTTTTTTTAGGTCGAGGAAAGTACATGTTTTATAAAATCGCACAGAAAGTCATGTTTCAGATGGATCCTGAGCGAGCGCATAATTTAGCCATTGGTAGCCTGAGACTGACAGGTAATAGCCCTCTGAATGCTTTTTATGCTCAGCATATTGCTCCTGCGCCAGTGAGTTTTATGGGGCTGACGTTTCCAAATCCTGTGGGTTTAGCCGCAGGTATGGATAAAGATGGTGAGTCGATCGATGCTTTTCATGCGATGGGATTTGGTCATGTGGAAGTGGGAACTGTTACTCCAAGACCACAACCCGGTAATGATTTACCCCGTTTATTTAGATTAAAACCCGCCAAGGCGATTATCAATCGCATGGGCTTTAATAACAAAGGTGTCGATAATCTGGTCAAAAATTTGATCGCAAAGAAAACCGGTATCATGGTTGGGGTCAATATAGGTAAAAATAAAGACACGCCAGTAGAGCAGGGGAAAGACGATTATTTGATCTGCATGGATAAAGTTTATCCTTATGCCGCCTATATTGCGGTGAATATTTCATCACCCAATACGCCAGGATTACGATCGTTGCAATATGGCGATCTATTAGATGAATTATTAAGCGCATTAAAAACCAAGCAACTTGAGCTAGCTGAGAAGCATAAAAAATATGTACCAATAGCCCTTAAAATTGCTCCCGATTTAACCACAGAAGAAATTGAAAATATTGCTCAAGCATTAATTAAAAATCAGTTTGATGGTGCAATTGCGACCAATACAACCTTAACTCGTGACGGTGTTAGTGGACTTACCAATGCTAATGAAAGCGGTGGTTTAAGCGGTAAACCTTTAACAGAACTGTCAACAAAAGTGATTAAACAATTGGCGACTTCTTTACAGGGAAAACTCCCAATTATTGGTGTGGGCGGGATTAATAGTGCTGAAGATGCCTTAGCAAAATTTGATGCCGGTGCGACAATGGTTCAGATTTACTCTGGTTTTATTTATCAAGGTCCAAAGTTAATTAAAGAGATAGTTGAAGCTTATCGCTTAAAATAATGATCTTTAAATTTCACTAAGGATCTAAAACAAGATCTTTTATCATAACCGCGATCTAAAACGATCATCAGATCGCGGTTATGATCTCTAAATAGATCTTCTAAGTAATTGTTAATTAATTTGTATTTTATTATTTTTATTTTGATATTGCATAAAATATCTACTATGATGTGGCAGTGTTCAAATAGTAGGTAAACGTTATGTTATTATTGCCACAAAAGGATTGGCACTGGAAATATAACGATTCGTATGGTGTATTAGGCGTTTCGTTAGGTTCCGAGATAGAATTTCTGACGGCTTATAAAGCGAAATCATTAATTCCTGATGCCTTATCAAGCATGGAATTTAATATCGCGCACGCCAAATTCTATATGAGCTTACTCGACAAGTTGCCAAAAAACTTATCCCTAACCGATGCCGCAATAGTGCAAATTGCCCTTAATGCGACAGCGGCCCATTTTATGCTGACTCCCCAAATGCCTAAATCTTGGTTTTTTGATACCAGCGATGTATGCGTTTACAGTGATGTAGGTAAAGTCTTTGAGCTTAAATGCCAAAAACAACGTGCATTAGTGTTAGTCGTCGAAAACACCTTACAATCGGCGCTAGTGATGTTGCTATCGCCTGAATGTGTGTTATCCGGTGCTAAAACTATGGTGCAGTTCGAAACTATTAAAGTAATGCATAATCGTTTACACCCACTTCGCGCACAGCGGCATGTGGTTGCAGCTTAATCATTATGATTAGTTTGTGATGTTATTTATGTCGTTATCAAAGCCAAAGCCGCATTTCGATGCGGCTTGGTTGTTTCTAAGCCTCTAAAAAGCCAAACAAAAGCGCGATATGTGAAGTTAACGGCTTGTTTTTACAGCAGTGACTCGCTAAGGTAGCGGCAATATGCACGGGTTGTATGGGCCTGTGTGCAGTAAGGATACGGTAGGGAAACAGATGAAAACAAAATTTATAGCGCTTGTCGGCGCGCTGGCATCGATTAGCATCTTGCTTAGTGGTTGCAGTGCTTTTTTTAACGGTAACACCACCGAAAAAAACGTGGTTTCCAGCAGTCTGGTTGAATATCTCTATCCCGACGATAAACAGCGTGAGGCGCAGCAGCCCAGTATTCCCGTGTTACGTCTTCCCATCACGGTCGGCATCGCCTTTTTACCTTCCTCCCATTGGCAATCTGAAGCCCTCGATAGCAGCTCACAAATCGCCTTGCTGGATAAAGTGAAACAGTCTTTTGTGAAATACGACTTTATTGACCGTATCGAATTAATTCCCAGCACTTACCTTAAAAATGGCAAAGGTTTTAGCACCTTGCAGCAGGTTGCCCGCTTACACGATGTCGATGTGATGGCACTGGTGTCTTACGATCAACTGTTACAAAGCAGCGAGAATAAGGCTTCACTGCTGTATTGGACCATAGTCGGCATGTATATGGTGCCCGGCAATGAAAACGCGATCCAAACCTTTGTCGATACCGCAGTATTTGATATGCGCAGCCAAAAAATGTTGTTTAGGGCGCCCGGCATCAACCAACTGACCGACACGTCAACCGCGGTGAGCGTCACCAACGTGCTACGTGAAAAATCCACCGAAGGCTTTGAACTGGCGGTAAACGATATGATCACTAACTTAGACGCCGAATTAGCCCGCTTTAAAACCCGTGTGAAAGAAGAACATATTGCGACCATAGAACATAAACAAGGTTATAGCGGCGGTGGCAGTTTATCCCTATTAATCCTTTCGCTACTGGGTATATTTGCGCTTCGCCGTTTAACTATCTGCCGAGAATAGTTGAGTTGGGGTTATTTAGTGAGATAGGGAAGGTTAGTTAGGATGATATTTATGCCGTTAAGAGACTGCATTATTGATGCTAATCTTAACTAACCATTACACGGTTAATCCGGTTAAAGGCTTTTGCCCCAAGTAAGATAAGTTTGTCGTCAGGTGTGTAGGATGAATTGTCATTGTTTTCCCTGTGACAGGCCGCCATTTTATTTCACAAGAAGCATCCCTGAGGGCTCGACGGCGGCATCCATGCCGCCAACGGTCACAGTTGCAACAATGCCAATCTTAATGACCATTGAACTGTTCATCTGGCTAAAAGCTTTTGACCCATTATGTGTTTCGGGTCGTTAGCTCAACCGAAAATTCCCACACCTGCTACCATACATATTCTTATCTATTTGCCTATGTTTGGCCTTACCAGAAATCGACTAACAATGTATGGTATATGGGCTATCCAGTACACCTGACGACAAATTTGTCTTGAATTGAGGAATAAACTGTTAAGCCGCGAAACCATTCTATTGGACTATAAAGCAGGCTCAATGGCGATAAAAACTGCCTTACTGGCTAAAAATACTTATCCGATCTCGAGTCTTAAGCTGAATTTAAATGGCTAAACTTTCTTTGAGCTGGTTTATTCCGCATCACAGACTCGATTTCTGCCTGTGCGCTTTGCTCGCATCATAGCCTGATCGGCATTATTGAATAGAGTCTCCAAGAGTGCTTGTGCTTCATCGGGATGATTGATCTGAGGCAAGATCAAGGATGATATGCCGAAGCTTGCGGTGCAATGAATGGTGTGTCCATCAAGGTAAAGTGGCTGTGTATCAAATCCATGGCGAATAGACTCTGCAATTTGCCATGCTTGTTCATGTTGGGTGTTGGGTAAAATCAGCCCAAACTCTTCGCCGCCTAAACGAGCAAGAATATCATTTGTTCTCAGTTTAGTTTGCGTCAGCTGTGCGATATGGATAAGGGCAGCATCGCCTGTAGCATGTCCCCATTGATCATTGACGCGCTTAAAATGGTCAATATCAAACATAATAAACGCCAGCGCTTGGCCTGACTGATGTGCTATAGGGCGCCCAAAATGGAAAAAGGCGCGGCGATTGAAGAGTTTTGTGAGTTCGTCGGTATTTGCAAGGCGCTCTGCGATGAACTTAGCTTCGATTAATGCCTGTTCCATGTGTTTACGTTCAGTGATATCAGTGGCGATTTCTATCCGCACCAGACGGCCATCGGTCCAACGAATCGCTTGGTCTCGACACTGGTACCAACGCTTATTTTGAGTATTTTGAAACTCCCATACATGTACACCAGTGGCGTTGCCCTCGGGCCCAATTAGTTTGTGATTGGTGCAAAAAGCACAGGGACTATTTTGGCCTGCTTGGAGGAGTTGATAGCACTTTTTACCGGCGGGTTTGCCCCAAATGGCCGTTCCATAATCGTTTAAATACAGTAGCTCATAGCTGTGTAAATCAGAAACGTAGACCAGCGCATCTAGGCTGTTAAGGAT
Organism: Shewanella sp. DNRA4; assembly: GCF_012843185.1. Lineage (NCBI taxonomy): Bacteria > Pseudomonadati > Pseudomonadota > Gammaproteobacteria > Alteromonadales > Shewanellaceae > Shewanella > Shewanella sp. DNRA4. Next base: position 56,954 of record NZ_JABAIP010000012.1, on the reverse strand, counting down.
GGTATGAATGGCGTCAAAGGCTTGATTCTGATCGCTTTTAATAAGAGTCATGGAATGAGATCAGCCAAATAAAAATATCATTTATGAGTCATATAGTTATTTTAGCATTTAATGGACTAACTGTCTGATATTAGTTTGGTAATGGTGTGATTAATGTGATCAAGTTGTTGGCTTTGCAACACGCTACTCGCAATGAAATTGTTAAAACAAAGAGCCCTAAGTGATTTAGGGCTTTGAGGTAAAATACTTTTTAGTGATTGTAAAGGCGCCTGCCTTCGCGCATCACTTGAATAAGCTCAGGTGCGCTCATCTTTTTGTGCAGTCTGTGCTCAAAGTTTTCATCGTAAATGCGGTATTTACCATGGCGGTCGATGACGGTGATTTCCGACTGTTGGTAAATGGCAAAAATGCGACTGTCACCGATGTAAATCCAGGTGTCTTGGCTCGGTTGCAACAGGCTACGGCCTGCACTGTAGTCTGTGGGGTTATTGGTGCAGCCTAAGACATGGGTCATTAAAGTGGGAACGATACCATAGTGGCTAGTGCGATAGTTAACTGTGCTAGCTCCTACATTTGGCCAGTGGATAACCAGTGGGACTCTAACGCTATCTGGTGACAAATTACGTAGTGCTTCGTCACTATTGCTGGTAAACATTTTGCCGTTGACGCCGGTGATCACTACTAAGGTATCGCTAGGTAATTGACTTACAATCGATTGAATTTGCTTATCAATAAAATTCAATGATTGGCGATATTGGTTAAATAATACCTTTTGCGCGGGTTGTAAATTCGCATCGGCTTTGACAGTTTCGATACCGAGGAAGCCTACCGGTGTATCAAAATTCTCGGGTGCTTTAAGGTTTACTAGGGCAAACCAAGGACGTTGTTGCACGCTTTGCCACTGTGTAAAGTGGCCAACACTAAGAACATCCGCCTCGGCACTGCCATTTGTTTCTTTGGCAATGACGGGGGTAAAGTCATTAAACATGGCCTGGGCGGAGCGTAAATTCAGATTGGTTTCTGGGATAAACAAGCCTAGTTCATAACCTGCCTGCTTAAAGCTGCGGGTGATGATTGGACTTGTAGTATTGAAGATGCGTGCATCGCCATAGCTGCCTTGTAAACCATAAAGTAGGGAGAACATGCCCGTCTTAAATTGATTGCCGCCACTGTAGTGGTGAGTAAAATGCTGATTCTGCTCGGTGTATTGATGCAAAAACGGCATGGTTTTGGCGTCCACCATATCGGCACGTAAGCTGTCGATGGTTAGCATTAATACGTTTGGTTTATTATCCGCTTGGCATTGCAGTGGCTGGATAGGATAGCTGAGCACATTAGTGGCATAATTCGCGTCATCATCGATTTGGGATGAACCGTCAATGCCATGGCTTTCCATAAAACTACGAGCCGTTGCGGGGTACGACAGCGGATACGTGTCATCGAAACGGGTGATTTCGGTGATATCAGCGGCATCGGCCCAAATATGGATCAAATGGCTGCTAACAAAGCATACTCCAACAAAGGCTATGACTTTATTGCCAAGATTGAGTTTTTGGATTTTTTCAATCCGTTTCCACAGGAAGTTCGCCGCCGTTAGCTCAATCACCAAAATGGCGATGGGCGTGACGATATAGGACGTACCGTGGAGTAGGGCGCTCAAATCAGCCCAGGCTAAATCAAAGGCGAAGGGACTCAAGTGCATGCCGTAATCGGCATAAACAATCGTGTCATACAATAAAATACACAGGCTTAAGGTCGCAATAACGGCCGCTAAGCCTCTGAGTATCTTGGAGTAAGGTAAGATTAACGTCAGTGGGAATAGGCAGATCAAGTAGGCGATAAAAGCAAGAAAACTGAACTGGCCAATGGTGCTGACGGCGAGATAGCCCCAGCCAAACCAGGTTTCGGGATAACCCACACTACTTAAATAGCGTGTGCCGACGATCATAGCCAATAGGCCATTAAAGAAGGCGAACCAATGTCCCCAGTTGATAAGTCGCGATACGCGATCGCGGCTCATTTGTTTTTTTCGCTCGACCATAGTGATCCGCTTATTCCTAAAAGGCGTTGTATCTTATGCTGTTTTAATCATTGTTACTCGACTAACTTAATTGGATTTCACCGATTGTGCGAGCGCTTTCGCAAATTGTTCTGCTACCGCTTGGCGAGATTCGCTTGGCACTTTGCGCTCGAGCAGGTGAGTGACACAGTTGCCTAGCGCCATCAGGCTTAAGTCAGTAGGAGCTTTGTGCTTTTCGAGTACCGCTAAAATCTCGGCGATTAATGATTCAACTTGTGTGTTTGAGTATTTCGATTGGATTGCCATAATCAAAAAATGTTTCACTTTGGAATGGATTAGCGGCATATAATAGCGGATTTATTCCAGCATCACTATCAGGGCTTATGAGTATTAACATCGAACAAGCAATTATTCACGAGATTTCCCAGGACAGTCAGGGTCAATTACGCTGCCGTTTACGTCCTCAACCTCTGCTGAACGGTCAGGCTGTCGAGATGATGCTCGAAGAGTTGCATCAGACTTATACCAGCAAATCCGGCAAAGGATTCGGTTATTTTGGTATTCACGGTGATGATGGTGAGGCTAATCCGGCGTTTGCCAATGCGCTAAAGGAATACCGTGCAGGGAATTTAGGTTTCGTCGAATTTACCGGCCAAGCCAGTAAGTTGTTGCAGGAAGAGTTGGCAAAATATGATTTTAGCCAAGGCGGATTCCTGTTGATGTCCTGCTACACCAACATGGCGAGTGATTATTTGTTTGTGGCGCTACTCAGTGCAAAATCGTCAATGACGGTACTCGATGATATGGAGCTGTCACAAAATAACCATTTGGATTTAAACAATATCCAGTTGGCTGCGCGAATCGATCTCACCGAATGGCAGGCTGATAAAGATTCTCGCAAGTACATCTCCTTTATCCGTGGGCGTGCAGGCCGTAAAGTGGCGGACTTCTTCCTCGACTTTATGGGCTGTGTCGAAGGGGTAAATACCAAGGCGCAAAACAAAACCTTGATGAACGCGGTGGAAGACTTTGTCGCCAGCAGCGATCTGACCAAAGAAGAACGTCAGCAATGTCGTAATAAAGTGTTTGAATATTGCTCCGAGCGGTTCGATGAAGGCGCCGATATTGAGATCAAAGATTTAGCGGATGAGCTTGCCGATCAAGGTATGGAGTCTTTCTATGACTTTGCCCGTGGTGGCAGTTATGAGCTGGATGAAGAATTCCCCGCCGATAAATCGACCTTAAGACAATTGAAGAAGTTTTCGGGTACCGGTGGCGGTGTCACCATTAGCTTCGATGGTGGCCATTTAGGTCAACGGGTGATTTACGATCCGATTTCCGACACAATTTTGATTAAAGGCGTGCCGGCAAACTTAAAAGATCAGCTAGATAGACGTCTTAAGGGCGAATAAGCCGCTTGGGATAATATCGCTTAAGCTTTAAGCGTCAGCTTTTTAAGCACCAAGTATTAAACAAAAAGGCCGAGGAGTTTATCCTCGGCCTTTGTTTTATGCTAAATGCTTCTTAGATTTAACCCTTATTTTGCTCCTGTCGCAAAAGGTACTGGGCGTGGAGTCTCTTTATTCGATGGGGGGAGGATCGGCAGGGTGATCTGTGGCTGTTCACCTGTGAGTGAATTTAAGAACGCCACCATTTCCTTGGTTTCCTTGTCGGTAAGCTTTTGCCCTAACTGAATATCTGCCATGGTATTTACTGCTTCTTCGAGCGTCCATACGCTGCCATCGTGGAAGTAGGGATAGGTGAGTTCGATATTGCGCAGTGTCGGTACCTTAAACACAAACTTATCCGCATCCTTACCCGTTACGCCTTTACGCCCTTCGGCGGGGTTATTGGTGTGGAATGGTTTGATTAAGCCCATCTTCATAAACATAGTGCCACCGACCGCAGGGCCGTTATGGCAACTGACGCAGCCTTTGTCCTTAAACAGTTGGTAACCCGCTTTGGCTTCGCTGCTTATCGCATCCTGTTTACCTAATAGATATTGATCGAATGGGCTATTTGGCGTGACTAAGGTTTTTTCGAAGGCGGCAATGGCATCGGTTAAGCGGTCAATATCGACTTTTTCATCGCCGTAAACCTTGGCAAAGCGGGCACGGTAAGCGGGCATTGAGGCAATGGTTTCGGTGGCGAGTTCATGGGTAAAGCCCATTTCTTTGGGGTTGGCAATTGGGCCCGCGGCTTGTTCTTTTAAGTCGCTGGCGCGGCCATCCCAGAATTGCGCCAGCATAAAGTCAGCATTTAGCACGGTCGGAGAGTTTATTGGGCCTTCTTGCCAATGGTGACCAATCGATGTGGGCAGGGCATCCACGCCGCCGGTGGAGAGGTTGTGGCAAGAGTTACAGGAAATAAAACCTGATTTAGACAGCCTTGGTTCAAAAAACAGCATTTTACCCAGCTCCACCTTTTCGGGTTCAGTGATTTTTGCTGGGGAAATGACTTCAATCGGTTCGGCGGCAACGGCGTAGCTACTCGCTACTATAGCTGTGAGGGTTATCGCGATAGCGGTAAGTTTTGTCATCTGGTTTTCTCCCTTATTAACCTTGTTAATTGTATGGTTTATGGGGCGATAGTAACGACTAAAATGGCTTAGGGATAACGCCTTGTTTCGATTGGGTCTATCGCTGTTGTGGATTAGATTTTTGTGAGCTAATTCGCTGTTTTTACTCGATTAACTCTGTAGGGTTTGCGGTGTTTCGTTTAGGGTTTTGCTTGTTAATCTGTAGCGTCTATTAGTGTGCGGCTGAAACTATCTGTCGGTCACGATATGGTCGATTAAACGGTTTGCGTTATTTCGTGTTTGTTACTCATTGCGATAGCAAACTATGGTGGGCTCAAGTTCGTTAACACATGTCTTAAGATAAAAAGTATCTAAGAAAGGATTCATTTGTCGCGGGGCGAAGCAGAATTGATTAGAATCCTTATTATTTGGGTAAGCTTGGTGTCTGTCCAAGTGAGCGTGCTCGGCCATCGCTAAGTGGCGCAATCCCTATTAAGGCGGACTGTTTTTCTGCCGAGGAGAGTCAATGCAACTGTTTGTAAAAGATTTAACCGTGATCGATTTTTCTTACCTGTGCCCAAAGCGTGGCATGGTGGGGGAAAGCTGGATTGTTGATGTGGTATTAGAAGGCGGTCTAGACGAGCAAAATATGGTGCTCGATTTTGCCAAGGTCAAACGTGCTATTAAACACACGATTGATGCGGTGGCCGATCATCGTTTATTGGTGCCTACCGCCTGCAGCGGCGTGCGTTGGCAGCAGCAGGGCGATCGGGTGTGGATGGATTTTGAAAGCGCGCTCGGTGAGATCCATTTAGCTTGTCCTTCCCAAGCCTTTGCACTCGTTCCATCGGAACAGATTGATATTCCAAGCGTCAATGCCTTCTTGCAAAAAGCCCTACGGGAAACTCTGCCTGATAATGTTGAAGGAATTAGCCTCACTTTAAGGCATGAGATCCTGAACGCGCCTTACTATCACTACAGCCATGGTTTGCGTAAACACGATGGTAATTGCCAGCGGATTGCCCATGGTCATCGCAGCCCAGTTCAAGTGTTTGAGAATGGAGTGTCCGCGCCGAAATGGGATGAGTATTGGGCCAAGCGTTGGCACGATATCTACCTCGGTAGCGAAGAGGATTTAGTCTCGGTGAAGACGTTAAACCTATCGCCACAAACGCGGATCAGCGATGACAGCCATTATGGTTTCCATTATCAAGCGCCTCAGGGGGATTTCCAACTGGCGATGCCCAAGGAATGTTGTGATTTGATCCCGCACGATACCACGGTCGAATTGCTGGCAGACTATATGGCAACCACTTTAGCCACGAAAGTGCCTTCAAGCCAGTTTACTGTGATTGCCTACGAAGGTGTGGGTAAAGGCGCCATAGTGACCAAAGGGAATTAACCCTGTCGATTTTTTAACGCCCTAATCTTTAGGGCGTTATTGTTTGAATAAGGATTTTTGAAAATATGCTAAACGCTGTACCTAATGCTCTATATAAGTTGTTAAAAACGTTGCCGAACATGCTATCGCGCACTTGTAAGGCGGCGTTATTGCCACTTTTGACCCTGTTTAGCTTATCGACTCAAGCACAAGTGAGTTTTGACGGTAAATTTGAACAGGGTGCGTTAATTCGTGGTAAAGCCCCAGCGGGTACGCAGGTAAGTCTTAATGGCGAGGCCGTTAAAGTGACGCCTGATGGTCATTTTGCCTTTGGTTTTGATAGGGACGCAGAGCTTATTCAACAGCTTACCTTAGTGTATCCCGATGGCTTAACTGAAGTTAAACCGTTAAATATCAAGAAGCGAGAGTACAATATTCAGAATGTAAAAGGGATCAGCAATAAGATTATGAAGCCCGATCCCGTGGCGCAGGAGCGAGCAGCAAAGGATACGGCGCAGGTCAAAGCGGCACGCGGGACTTTTAGTGAACAAACCGCGTTTTTACAATCGTTTATTTGGCCATTAACCGGCAGGATCTCTGGTGTATATGGTAGTCAGCGTATTTATAACGATGTGCCTGGCAACCCACATTTTGGTGTGGATGTCGCTGCGAAAACTGGCACTGTGGTGGTCGCACCCGCTGATGGGGTGATTAGCCTGTCGGTTCCCGATATGTTTTATTCAGGCGGGACTATGGTTATCGACCATGGCTATGGCGTGAGTTCAAGTTTTTTACACTTAAGCAAACTCTATGTGAATGCGGGCGAAACCGTTAAGCAAGGGCAAGCTGTGGCTGAAGTTGGGGCGACAGGACGAGCGAATGGTCCGCATTTAGATTGGCGATTGAATTGGTTCCAAATGCGCCTCGATCCGACAACCATTGTGCCACCGATGGCCACTGTGTTGGCGGCGGAAAAAGCACAGAAAGTGCAAAAAGTCGCGAAGTAACTCCCGCGTCTATTTCTTATTTCCACACAGGGCACCCAATCATTGGCGCCCTGTTTTTGTGTTTGAGCGCTTATTGCAATAAAGGATGATCTGTCGGCAGATGGCGGATGATCCACAGTACCAGTTTGTGCTTCATATTCGGGCCGTCTTCTTTATCTTTTGCTAAGGGTTGGATCAGATTATCGGTCACTAAAAGTCGATAAATACATTCCACTTTATCCTTGGGCGACACACCCTTGTCAAAGTCATCAAAACCGCGTTTTTTGGCGTAGCCGATCCCAATTTCGAGGGCGAGTTTGAGTAGCTGTGCCTCGTGCTTATGTGGCTTCATGTGCTGCATCCTTATGGGTATCACGGCAATGCGCATCGGCGACTTCCGTGGTCGATAACACAAAATCGAGAAAATCTAATGACTAACCAAAGTGTTAATAGTTTGAATCTAGGCTATTTCAACCGTTATTGCTGCTGATTTTTTCGCAAACTGCCTGTTTCATGCAATCCATTATATGTCATTGGAATTGCTGTCACATTCCTAATGTCAACGGTTTGCGCCTCGATTGATCTTATATCTCCGCCTGTTCGCTGGCGATAACCGCTTTAATGCTGTGCGGGTGGATTTTGATACAGATATCGGCTCGTTTAAAGGCGATGGTGGGGTTAGCTAAGCGTTCTTTATCGCCCTTAGGCGAGCTAAATTTCACTTTTATTGGCGCTTCGGTTAAGGATGCCGAATGCCCTTGGAGTAATTGCACAAGTGAGGGGCTCAAATGAGTCAGTTCTTGACCTAGACTGTCGCAGTCCTGTGCAGTGGATGGCAATACCAGCTCGATATGCTCCCAGCCTTCTTGAGGATAAACGGTATCACTAGGATAGGGGAGTTCGACACAGTCGATGCTAAAGTTGCCGAGTCTTAAGGGCTTATCCAGTTCAATGATCAGGATTGTGCGACCATTAATTTGATTATCCGAGATGATCTGCCCGCGGGCACTTAAGGCTTGCTTGAGTTCATCGGCAGCGGCGATACTGTTCACCCTCAGGGCGACATGATCGCAATGCAATGCTTTATCTGCTAAGCCCAATTGGTCTAGAAACGCTAATATCTTCGCCTCAAATTCAGGCCATGTCTGTTCTAATGCTTTGAAGCTCAATACATTAGCTTCTGTGTTTGCTGTTGACATCAAAAATCCTTAAAGCAGGTAACACAAATAAAAACGCCCATTTAACTGGGCGTATTCTGTGATGGCTTAGGGCCAAATCTCGATGGGTGTACCTTCATCAACGGCTTTCCACACTTCGTCCATCTCGGCGTTAGTAATGGCGATACAACCATCGGTCCAGTTGTATTGCTGTGCTTGCTCAGGAGGGAGAGGAGAGCGTGGGTTCTGGCCATGGATCATGATCATGCCACCGGGTCTGATCCCTAGCGCCTTGGCTCTTAGCTTATCTTCTTCATTCGGATAAGAAATATGGATGGACTTATAATAGGCGCTATCGGACTTTTTATAGTCCAGAATATAACGGCCCTGTGGTGTACGTTGGTCGCCTTCAGTCAACTTATGGCCTGTCGGCAAGTCACCCATAGCAATGCGGTATTGTTTCAGGACTTTGCCATCCCTTAATAAGGCCATATTGGATTCAGACTTAGTGATTACCACTAAATCGACTTTGCCAATACTCGATGAGGCGAGCACTTGGGGAGAAATCAGTGCGGCGAGAGTTATTGCCACAGTAATGGATTTGGAAAGTAGTGGTACGCGCATGTCTTCCTCTAAAATGACGCTGTTAACGCTTTTTTTGCGCATCATACCGCAAATTTTTGCCAATGTGAGTAGATAATTTTGAGCGAGTAGCAATTGCATGGCAGACTTTGGAAATTAGGATCAGATAACGCTATTTACCGCAAGGATGTTTTCCCCTATGTCAAACCATTCGCTTGAAAAACTGGACACTGAAAGCCCATTTAAACGTAAGTTACGCATCATTATTTTTGGTACCGATACACCCGCAGGCCGTTATTTTGATCTTGGTCTGATCATTTGTATTGTGCTGAGTGTGGCGTTGGTGTTTCTTGACACAGTGGAAGCGTTTCATCGGGATTATGGACACATTATTCGGGTGTTAGAGTGGGTGTTTACGCTGATTTTTACCGTTGAATACGGTTTGAGGCTTTATTGCGCGACCCATCCTGTACTGTATGCCCGCAGTTTTTATGGGTTAGTGGATTTATTATCGGTACTGCCTAGTTATCTCGCGCTCTTTATTCCTGGAGCTAATTTCACCTTAGTGATTCGTGTGCTGCGACTTTTTCGGATTTTTAGGGTGCTTAAATTACTGCGCTACTTAAGCGAGGGTAATTTGCTGCTTAAGGCGATGATGCAATCTAGCCGTAAAGTGTTCCTATTTTTCTTTTCGGTGAGTTTAATCATCATGGTATTAAGTGCCGTGATGTATGTCGTTGAGGGGCCTGAGAATGGCTTTAGCTCTATTCCTAAGTCAGTATATTGGACTATTGTGACCATCACGACGGTAGGATACGGAGATATCACGCCGAAAACCGAACTAGGCCAAGCGATTGCCGCATTTACCATGTTGCTGGGTTACTCCATTATTGCGATCCCTACGGGTATTTTAACCGCTGAAATTTCCCAAGAAGCGGGACGGCATAGGGATCTGCGTACTTGTAATCAATGCCATAAAATGGGTCATGATTTAGATGCAACCTACTGTAATCGCTGTGGTTGTGAGCTTGATAAGCTCGAGATACCCCAAGGGAAGGGGGATAAATAGCATAAGGCGTTTATCAGCTCATCCCTTAGAGCACTCAATGTCTCTGAGGGATGAAATGCTTTTATTCACTGGCGATGCTTGTTTAGCATGCCACTTTTTACTTCTTACGGTTTCTCTTGGCGCTGCTCAAGGCTTGAAACAAAACGCAACTGCATCCCTAGGGCTGCCATTTGTTTTTGCTCTCGCTGCAAGTCTTTCATAAACAAGCTTATTTTACGCTTGTGGCTAGGAAGCACTAGCATGAGGCCATCTGGTACCACTTGGATTTTCTCAAGCACTAGGGCTTTGGCAATTCGGCCTAAATGCACTAACACTGCCAAGCGCAGTAGACAGGCGAGACGAATGAGGGTGAGTTTGTGGCTAGGCTCTAATTCGGCCAGTAGCAATTCATTGGGTTTCTTACGGTGGTTGGCGATCAGTCTGGCTAAATCCTGTTGCAGCGCCTCACTAAAACCCGGTAAATCACTGTTACTAATGATATAAGCACCGTGTTTATGTAATGCCTTGGAGTTGATGTGTAACCCAATTTCATGCAGGGTCGCAGCGTAGGAGAGTAAGCGTGCATGGGGTCTTAATCCCCATTCATCGGCGACTTGCTCAAACAGCGCCATGGCGGTGTCACGCACTTTAGCCGCATGGGGCATATCCACATGGTAAAGCTGGGCAATACTGTCAACGGTGCGGTGGCGAATGTCTTGATATTGGCCAATTTTGGCTAATTCGTAGAGCACGCCTTCGCGCAGGGCGCCTGGACTAAACTCCAATTGCTCAATGGGTAAGCGTCTAAAAAAGCTGATTAAAATCGCAAGGCCAGCAGGCACTAGCGGCGTGCGTTTATCATCGATATTAGCAAAGTGCACTTGGCTGATGTGTCCGCACTTAATCAGTTTCAGCTTTAATTGTTTGAGGCGTGCGAGGGTGACGACTTCATCACCATGTTCTTCTTGGATTGCTTCGCAAATAGCTTTTACGGTGCCAGAGCTGCCGAGCACTAAGTCCCAATCGCCGCTGAAATATTCCTTCGACAGTGAAGCAAATTGTTTGTCGGCAGCGCTTTGCGCCCCGCGAAACGACGCTGGAGTAATTTGGCCATCGATAAAAAAGCGTTCATTAAAACTCACGCAGCCACATCGTAGGCTCGATAAATGGGTAGGGGTATTTTTTTGCCCGAGCACCACTTCGGTAGAGCCGCCACCGATATCGATAATGATATTACGTTTCCCAAGTACTTGGCTTTGGGCAATGCCGTTATAAATGAGCCGCGCTTCTTCATGGCCAGAAATCACCTCCACTGGGTAGGGCATAATACGCAGCGCTGCCTCAATAAACTGCTCACGGTTTTTAGCCACTCTTAAGGTGTGGGTGGCGACTAAGCGTACCTGTGCTTGGTCGAGGTTTGAAAAACGCTGATTAAAGTCCCGTAGGCAATTTAGGCCGCGTTCGATAGCATCAGCACTGAGAATATTTTGCGCATTGAGGCCTGTCGCTAACTGAACTTGCTGTTTTTCTTTGTGTAATATCTGCAAACTGCCGTCTTGCTCTCGGGCGATAACCAAGTGAAAACTGTTTGAGCCCATGTCGATGGCGACAAAGTGTCGCGGCTGTGAATGTGTGGCAACCAATCGGATTATCCTTAGGCAATCGAGACTAAAATAAAGCCAGCGTTAGCTGGCTTTGGCCTGTAATGCGGGATCGAGAGTCAGCGCTTGTGCTTGCTCTACTTCAAGCTTTGCAGCTTCCCGTTGGGCGTTTAATTCTTGCTGTAACCGCTTTTCATAATTAATCAGATATTGATAAATGGCAATTTGAGAACGCACTTTACGTTTATTACCGCGATTACGATAAGGATTACTCTGTTCCTTATTGATAATGCGAGCCTTAGTATTATCGTTGAATTGTAACGATAAAATATCCATCACCATTTGTTTTAGACGCGGATCATAGATTGGTACGCTCACTTCAACACGGTTATCAATATTGCGGCTCATCCAATCGGCGGAGCAAATAAACAACTTATTTTCACCACCCGCGTGAAATAGCATCACCCGAGAGTGCTCCAAAAAGCGGTCGACAATACTGTAGACTTCGATGTTATCGCTGATCCCCGGAATTTGCGGTATCAGCGAGCAAATTCCGCGGATCAATAATTTGACTTTGACGCCCGCAGCTGATGCTTCATAGAGCTTTTGTACTAGAGACTCATCGAGTAAGTTATTCAATTTTAAAGTAATCGCCGCCTTAATATGGCTTTGGGCGTTAACAATCTCTTTATCAATCAAATGGGTGAGCTTTTGTCGCGCATCATAGGGTGACACAATCAAATGCTGGAAGTTATCACGGCGGTAGGGATGTTCAATTAAGTCGAACACTTGCTCCACTTCGCGGGCGATTTCCTGATTGGCGGTAAAGAGGGACAAATCGGTATAGACCCGTGCCGTGCCTTCGTTAAAGTTGCCTGAGCCGACATGGCAGTAAAGCTTCATTTCGCCTTGCTCTTCACGGCCAATTAAGCACAACTTAGAGTGTACTTTTAAGCTGGTGATCCCATGGTGGACCTTTACGCCGGCTTCGGCGAGTACTCGCGTCCATTCAATGTTGGATTGCTCGTCAAATCTAGCCCGTAGTTCTATTACCGCAGTGACTTGTTTACCATTTTTGACTGCATCGATAAGTGACTGCATCACATGGGATTTTTTCGCTACCCGGTACAGATTGATGCGAATAAACCGTACCGCAGGATCGTAGGCGGCTTGACGTACCATTTCCGTAAAGTGGGAGAACTTATGGTACGGATAATTAAGCATAATATCGCCCATTTTGATCGCATCGAAACTGTTGGCACTGCGGCCAAAGCCCGAGCTATTCAGCGCGGGCAGTTTCTCGTTTTCGAGGTAATCACGGCTGGGGTTGGGAAAGCCAATAAAGTCTTTGAAACTGTGGTAACGCCCGCCTGGGATCAAACATTCAGTAGAGCTGATATTTAAATTTTCCTTCAGCATTTCAAGCATATGTTCGGGCATTTCTTTGTCGTATACCAAACGCACAGGTTCAGCCGTCAGGCGCTTTTTCAGACCCTTGGTCATTTTTTCTAGCTGAGTTTGTTCTAGCTCATCGGTAATATCAAAATCCGCATCGCGGGTGAGCTTCATCGAATAAACTTCAATCGCATCGTATTCAAAAAACGGCCCAAACAACTCATCCACACAGTGGCGGATAATATTATCCAGCAGGATCAGGTATTTTTTGGCTTTAGATTTCTCAGCAGGTAACTCGATAAAACGCGGGACATTTTTGGTGGGTACCTCTACGAGAGCATATTGTCTGCGCAACTTAGTGTATAAGCATACGCAAAGGTAAGTTGCATCATCGTTGATATGTTTTACGAGGTCGCGATTGTTATTGACGATAAGCGGCGCGATATGGCGTTTAAAATGATCGCGAAAATGCTTTTTAAGCCAGTTACTATGGAAGTCGCTTAATTGTTTTTCATTAATTAACAATATATTACGGCGAACTAATTCGCGCATCAGCTCGGCATAGATACTGTCGAAACGCTCCTGCAGTGCCATCACTTTGGATTGAATTTTTGCCATTAAGTGACGACTATTACTACGCCCTTCCTGTAGGGAAGACAGTAATATAGAGCGCCTGACTGCTGCGACCCGCACCCGGAAAAACTCATCCATATTATTGGAGAATATACCCAAAAAGCGCACGCGCTCAACAATCGGCACATTGGGGTCGCAGGCCTCTTGCAGCACTCGCTCATTAAATGACAACCAAGAGAGTTCTTTATCAATCGACAGTTTATCGGTATTCGGGGACACTGCACAGCTCCTTTAAGCAAGCGTCATGGCGCAGTATACAATAGCATTCATACATCGGAGTGCAATCAGATTTACTGCTACAAATGAAGGGATTTAAAGGCAAATTCCCCTTCGGGCGAAAGTCATTAGTCTATAAAGATACGAACGGAATATGTCAGATTGATGACCATTGTGACAAAAATGTGACTTTAACTTAACGCTGGCTAGTCATGAGTTTACAAGGTAAAGGGTAGGATATGCGCTAGGCTTTCTTTGGGATTGAGGCAAACTGTGTTAACGTGCTCGGCTTTTTATTGTGGTATGACTTAGAGGTAAGCGGATGTTTGTTGGATTTGATTATGGCAGTGCCAACTGTGCCGTTGGGATCATGCAGGGAGATGAAGTATCACTCTTACCAATATCCACCGATTCAACTTATTTACCGTCAACGCTATATGCGATGGACCGAGAGTTAATTGCCGAAGCCGTTTATCGCGCTCTTCCCACAGAATTAAAAGCCGATTATGCCCAAAAACGCGCCGCGCAATTAAGCCGCGCCCGTATGGTACGTCATGAATTAGATCTCGATGCCGAGACGCCAGCGGTGTTTGTGGGTGAGCAGGCCGTGGCCGCGTATCTTGAAATGCCGGAAGAAGGTTTTTATGTCCGTTCGCCAAAATCCTTTTTAGGTGCAACTGGCCTTAGACCCGAGCAAGTTGCCCTGTTTGAAGACATAGTCACTTTAATGATGCAGCATATTAAAATGCGCGCCGAAGCCGTACTCGCCGAAAAGGGCGTAACATCCGCAGGCGAAGCCAGCATTACCCATGCAGTGATTGGTCGCCCAGTGAACTTTCAGGGCATTGGTGGTGAAGAGAGTAACCGCCAAGCCGAGGCCATTTTAACCTTAGCGGCGAAACGGGCGGGGTTTGTCGATGTGGCATTTCTGTTTGAGCCGCTTGCCGCGGGTATGGACTATGAAGCCAGCCTCAAATCCGATCAAACCGTACTGGTAGTCGACGTCGGTGGCGGTACCACCGACTGTTCTGTAGTAAAAATGGGGCCTAAGCATCAGTCGAATTTCGACCGCAGTGCCGATTGTCTTGGCCACAGCGGCCAGCGTATTGGTGGTAACGATCTGGATATCGCATTGGCGATGAATGCCTTTATGCCGCACTTTGGTTTAGGTTCGCTTATGGGGAATGGTAAACCTATGCCAAGTAATCCCTTTTGGAATGCGGTTGCCGTTAACGATATCAGTGCCCAGCGTGAGTTTACCACCTTAAGCACTCGCAAGTTGATAGATGAACTGATCAAAGAAGCTGAGCAGCCACATTTATTAAAAAGATTGCTCAAAGTGCAGCAACAACAGTTAAGCTACCAAATTGTACGTTTAGCCGAGCGAGCTAAAATAGCCTTGTCTGAGGCTCAAACAACTGAAAGTTCACTGGAATTTATTGAGGCCAAGCTCAATGTTGAAGTGAGTCGCGATTGTTTTGAAAATGCCATTGAACCGTCATTGACTAAGATAGAAGCCTTAATGCACCAAGCATTGACTCAGGCGGCCAAGAGTCTTGCTGGCAATGGATTAGCACCTGAAGAACTGGCTGTCGAGGCTGGAATCTATGAGTGCCAACCCGATGTGATTTATGTGACGGGCGGTACCGCACGAAGCCCAGCAATTTACGCTAAAATCACTAGCCTTTACCCCAATACGCCTGTGGTGGTTGGGGATCACTTTGGTTCGGTGACGGCTGGTTTAACGCGTTGGGCACAAAAGTGTTTTGCTCAATAGGATGATGAATAAGGATAAACAGATGAAGAAAGTTAATCAGGCTTTAATGTCTTTGCTGGCCGTGACGTTGGCGGGGACACTGCTCACGGGCTGCGGCGATGACGTAGGTAAAGTGAGCCTCGGTTTATTTACCACGAAAGACGTGATTATCGATGCCAAGCAAGACCCGAAAATCCCCGGCGTGACCTGCCATATTAGCCGTATCGAAGCGAATCTTGATTTTGCCGATCCCTCCGATATGGGCATTAGTTGCCGTCAAACGGGGCCGATTTCCGCCGCCGATATCGCCAAAATCGATAAGAGCAAACACGGCGAAGTAGTATTTACCGAATCCTTAAGCATCTTATTTAAAACCTTAAAAGTGCGCCGAATTTACGATGCGCCCAATCAAACGCTATTGTATTTGTCTTATTCAACCAAAGAGACTAATGGCAGCCACAAACATGCCTTATCGACCGTGCCTTTATACGGCTCTCAGGCGTGGGTTGACCCCGCAATAAGTGCGGCGCAGCCAAAATAGTAAAAGTGGGTAAAACCGAAGTCAAAATAAGGTGGGGTTAAACGAAGGCGGGGCAAAATGAAGGCGAGATAATTCCCGCCTTGATTGTTTAACATATAAGTTGTTTAAGCCTTATTTGGCCTTGGCAGCGAGTACAGCATTAAAGCGCTCGAAGCCCGCGCTAAGATCGGCAATTAAATCATCGGGATCTTCTAGCCCAATATGCACACGGATCAATGGTTTGCTTGCATCCCATTGAGTCGCACTGCGGATTTTTTCAATTCCGAAAATCCCTAGGATCAGACTCTCATAACCGCCCCAAGAAAAGCCCATTTTAAAATGCTGCATATTTTCAACAAGTGCGGTGACCGCCTCCTGATCCCCTTGCTTTAATACAAAGGAAAACAAACCATTTGATGCGCTAAAGTCGCGTTTAAAGAACGCATGTCCTGGGCAGGTATCAAAGGCGGGGTGACGTAAATGGTCAACCTCGGGGCGAGTTTTCAACCAGTTAGCCACTTTAAGGGCATTTTTTTCATGCTGCGCCATGCGCACGCCTAGGGTGCGTAATCCGCGTGTGGCGAGATACACATCGTCGGGGGAGGTGGTTTGCCCCAATAAATAACTGCGCTCACGCAGCTGCGGCCAGTGCTTTTCGTTGGCGGTCGCGGTGCCAATCATCACATCAGAGTGACCGACGATATATTTAGTCGCGGCTTGAATCGACACATCGACACCCATCACGAAGGGTTTGCTATTGATTGGCGAGGCCCAAGTGTTGTCGAGAATAGTCACTAATCCGTGTTCATGGGCGATACGGCACAGGGTTGGGACGTCCTGCACTTCCATGGTGATGGAGCCGGGAGACTCTAAAAACAGCACCTTAGTGTTGGGGCGGATAAGCGCGCGAATACCTTCACCAATCAGGGGATCGTAATAGGTAGTCTCAATATTAAAGCCAGCCAGAATATGGCTGCAAAGATCGCGGGTCGGCTCATAAACACTGTCGACCATCAGCAGGTGATCGCCCGCCTGTAAAAAGGATAATAAAGCCGCGCTAATCGCTGCCGCACCCGAGGGATACAGCGCCGTACCTACGCCACCTTCGAGCTCACTGATCGCCGCTTGAAACGCAAAGTGGGTCGGGGTGCCTCGGCGGCCGTAAAACATTTCGCCATTGGTTTTGTTTTTGGCGGCGTGACGCATGTCTTCCATGGTGTCGAAGACGATAGTCGATGCGCGAAATACGGGCGGATTAATCACACCCTTGGTCCATTTTTTATCTCGACCGACGCTGACGATTTGGGTGGCTAGCTGATGTTTATCTGTCATAGGGCTTACCTTGGCAAGTCAGTTTTTATGTTGTTATCCATTGTGATGGCCGTCATCTTAGCATCTGCCCGTGAAAATGGCAGGAGGCAAACAGATGAGTTTGCCTCAAGTTGTAAGTCTTTGTATTAGCTAAGCGGCAGGGTGACCAGAATATCGACCCCATCGTTTTCGCTGCGATTACGGGCCAAAATTTTCCCTTGGTGGAATTCGGTCACAAGCCGCGCAATATATAAACCTAAGCCAAGGTGAGGTTTATCTTGGGCTTGATTGGCCCGCACCGAGACCATGGAATCGAAGATCTGCTCCGACATATCCACTGGCAACTGTGGTCCTAAGTTACTGATAAGCAGAGTAGCCTGTTTGCCAACTTGGGTGAGAATCACTTCAATTGCACTGCCTTGATGACAAAACTCGATGGCGTTAGCGATAAGTTTGTCCATCAATTGGGCGATGTATTCGGGCACGCCCTGCATCATCAAAGGTTGCTCGGGCACTTTGACGCTAAATTGCTGCTCAGGGTAGGTCATTTGATAGCCTTGCATACAACCGCTCACCACTTGGGATAGCGGGAACTTAGTCACATCGGCCTGAGTTAAGCTCTGCTCGAGGCGCGTTGCCTCACTCATATTGTTCAAAATCATGCTTAAACGGCTTACCCCTTCTTGGGCGCGGTCGACATATTTTTGGGTGTCTTTATCTAAGGTTTGCAGATTTAAGTGTTCTAAAGAGGAGCGCACCACAGCAACAGGAGTACGTAGCTCATGGGATAAGCGTGACGACATGTTCTCCAAATAATGAGTGTATTGGCCTAAACGGCCGACAATGCTGGCAAAACTGCGGGATAAATCGCCAATCTCGTCCCGCGCCTTAGAGGGTTTTAAATGGTTCCGCACCCGGCCTTGGCTGTCGATGGCATTCTCGGCTTCATCGCGCAGTTTGCGGATACGATTCGAAATACTTGAGGCGAAGAAAAACAGCGCTAAGGTGCCCATGCTCATAATGGTCAGGATCACGTTAAACAGTTTTTCCAGTGCGCGGTTACGCAGGGTGCGAATACCGTGGGTGGTTTCTTCGGCCACCACGGCGCCCATCACATTGTTATCAATCCAAATCGGGCTGGCGGCTGCAAGCACCACAGCCTTATTGTCTGGCGTCAGTCGCCAGGTCGAGCTTTGTTGTCCCGCAAGGGCTTTTTGAATATGGCTACCGTTGAGTTCAGTCGAGTCTTGTAGGGAATCGATAAAATCCTTCGGCGGTTTAGTGAGGATTTTATAGTAGAGCGGGTGCAGGTAGTCGCGCTGAAAACGCTGCCATAGTGAATTGCTGTTTTCATCATCGAGGGTGCGCGTCCACACACTGTTGCTGTCACGGATATCGCCAGACTTCGCGAGCACACGGCCGTGTTTATCGACCACCCAAATCCGTGAACTATAGTGGCTCATCCCTTTGATAATATTCTCAATTTCGGGTGATGGCACCAACACTGTGCCCAGCTTGTCGACGGTATCTAAGGCCGAGGTGCCAACCACTGCGGTCACATCGCGGTATTTGCTGTCATTCACATCGGCAATGGCAAATCCCAGTTTGCTGCCCACCATATCTAAGGGGATACGCAGCTCGATATTGTAGCCCACATCCGTGGTCGCCCATTGCCCTTGAATACGGACTTCGGGTGTCACTGGCACGGTTTGTTTAGGATTTGCGGGCAGCTCGAAGGCACTGATCCAACCGGGCTGGGTCGTAGCCACGATATAACGCTTAAATTTATTGTCGGGGGCAAGGGTTGCAATCGACAGGTGATCGTTTCTATCGACGCTTAAGGCATTTTTACCCCGAAACACCACATTGGGATCGACCACCTGAAAAAAGGCATACAGATAACCATCGTACTGACCCACCATATGGGTAAAACTTAAGGTGAGCGGCGTGCTGGGATCGGCACGCATGATGAGATTCGCCTCACCGTACTGGATAAATCTGTGCTGATATTCCTGCCATTCATTGAGTTTGCCATCGAGCAGAATCGCGCCCGCTAAGGGGTAAGCATAGAGATCGCGACTCTTTTCAACCTGCTTTAAAAAGCTCGCCTGACCGTCGAACAGCTTGGGGCGCTCGTGCAGTGCGGTCGCTAAGGCTTGGGTGGTGCCCTCTAAGGTCCGTTCCTGACCGTGGCGCAGGTATTTTTCCATCTCCCACACATATTGGTACCCCAGCCAAGGTAGGCAGAGTAAAAACAGGCTAAGGCCAATGACTTTAGTGCGAAGACCTAAGGGAAAACGTGTCATAGAATGCTGGCTAATCTGCTATTTGACATGGTTTAGGCTAGGCTGTCCCAGCGATAGCCCATACCATAAACGGTATCAATACAATCAAATTCGGGCGCGGCGGCCATAAACTTCTTACGGATGCGCTTCACATGGGAGGTGATAGTGCTGTCATCGACAAAAATCTTCGCCTCCTGCATCAGCTCATGGCGGCTTCGGACGTGCCCCGGGTGTTTGGCAAGGGCGTGCACCATCCAAAACTCGGTGACTGTGAGTTCTATCGGGATCTGGTTCCAAGAAACCAGCATTCGATTGGCATCGATGGTGAGCGGTCCGCGCTCCAGTAAATTCTCCTGCGATGTTTGGCTGGTGGCTAACTCAGAGCGGCGAAACAGTGCGGCTAAACGCGCCGTCAAATGGGGGAAGCTCACTTCTTTGCTCAGGTAATCATCGGCGCCTAAACGCAGGCCGCACACAGTATCAAAATCGCTATCCCGCGCGGTTAAGAAGATGATCGGCAGAGTGTTTGACATGGCGCGTAGGGACTGACACAGCATAAAACCGCCGTCAATCTCATTGCCAAGGCCGATATCGATAATGGCTAAATCCGGCAGACGGGTATTAAACGCCAGCATGGCCGATGGCCTGTCGGCATAGGTTTGCACACTGTAACCGTGTTGCTGCAACACATCCTTGTAATTTTCGCGAATGGCCGCTTCATCTTCCACAATGGCGATACGTTTCATTTAGCCATCTTCCTATTGACTGCTGGGGATAAGTTTTCGTGACTATACAGGAATTTATTTCTGAGAAAAGCTCCCGAATGCAATTGCCATTTTGTTGCCACAATTGATAGTCGCATTGCCATTTTCCATCCCCGCTTATGCCATGGCGCTTGTGTTTAATAAGCTCATTCCGTTTTACCCGCCGCGCTAATGACTTAGGCGGGTAAGCGCAGCACAAATCAAAAGGAATGAGATGATGAAAAAGACGCTGATTAATATCTTGGTACTGAGTGTATTCGCCACGCCCATCGCTAGCGTATCGGCCAGGGTATCCCTGCAAAATCAACCCGTGCTCTCAGAACCACAGACTGAGATACTTGAGCAAGATGAGGATGATGGCGAAGCGCTGATAGGTCTTGGCGGCGGAGCGTTACTTGGCGCCATAGTAGGCGGTCCCGTTGGCGCCATTATCGGTGGATTTACTGGCACCTTAATCGGTCAATCGGTTTCCGATACCGACACGGTTAAAACCCAGCAACAGCATATTGCCTTGCAGCGCCAACAACTGGCGAGCTTATCGGCCAAACAACAGGCCAGCGAGCAACGCGCCGCCGAATATGCCTTAACCCAAAAGCAACTCGATGAACTGCTCGCCGAGCAACAACAACTGTTAAGTGAGTTGGCGCTGGGCATGAATGTGCAGTTCCGTACGGGTTCGTCGGAGCTTGAAAGCCATTTTTTGCCCCAATTAGACAATGTCGCCAAGGTGATGAAGCGCTCGAGCGAGTCCAATCTCGAGCTGAAAGGTTATGCCGATCGTCGCGGTGATCTGGCCTACAACCAAGCGCTCTCGGAGCAACGTTTGTTAGAAGTGCGGGGATACTTGATTAAGCAAGGCGTAGCCCCCGAGCGGATCACCACCCAAGCCTTCGGCGCCAGAATGCCCCTCAATGATCAGCAAGATAGTGAATCCGATGTATTTGATCGCCGAGTCACTCTGACCATGCAGCCTAACCAAGGGCTGATGGCGAGCCGCGTGACCGAATAATTCAACAATATCAATCGTATTCAACCAAGATCAGGAGCCTTTGTGATGATCACAGGGAAAAGGGTAAAAGAAGTTTGTCAAACACTGGCGATGCTAGTGATCGGCGCCTCCATTTGTTGGGGGCTACCATTTGCGGTGTTAGCCTCACCGGACAGTGTGGGCACCTTATCGGCGCCGCAAAATATTGCCGCGACCTTCGATGAACACACGGCGAGCACATTGCCAGCTTTCAGTTTCGATGACGTCACCCAAGGGATGTTGGTGTATCAAACCGCCAGCGGCCGTTTAATGCCGTCATTACCCGTGGACACGCAGGTGTCGATGCAAGTTTCTGGGTTAACCAATAGGGTGAGCGTAAAGCAGGTTTTCAGTAATCAAACGGGATTTGTCCTCAATGGCCGCTATCTTTTTCCTTTACCCAATGAGGCGGCGGTGGACTCACTGCGTTTGCACATTGGTGAGCGGATCATCGAAGGTGAAATTCACCCAAAACAGGAAGCAAAACAGATTTTTGAGCAGGCAAAAGCCGAAGGGAAACGCGCCAGTCTAGTCAGCCAAGAACGGCCCAATATGTTTACGACCGAAGTCGCCAACCTCGCTCCCGATGAGGAGTTGGTGGTCGAAATCAGCTATCAAGAAACCATTCATTATGAAGATGGTCTCTTTAGCCTACGTTTTCCGCTGGTGGTGGCGCCGCGCTATATTCCAGGCCTAACACTCGGAGGGAACCAGAGTGAGCGTGTGACCAGCAGCCAAGTCTTCGATGCCGACCGGATTATCGCCCCGATCCGCGATGCCAATAGCGAGGCGGATCCCGTACTCAAGGCCGATATTAAGGTCAAGCTTGGTGACGACGTGGAAAAATCAGCCGTGGTGAGTCCGTATCATCCCATTACGATAGCGGAAAAACAGGGCCAACTGACGGCGGCATTGGCTAATCGTGTGCCCGCCAATCGTGACTTTGTGCTGCAATGGCGTCTTAAGCAGGGCACGAGTCCCGTGGCTTGGGTATTCAACCAAGCGGGCAAAACCCATACGGCACAGGACAAGAATGCGAGTGCGGATACAGGTCCAACTGGTAATAGTAGCAATACAGATAACTACAGCTTAGTGATGGTTCTGCCGCCCAAAGTCGAGGCCAGTGAACAACTGAACTTGCCCCGTGAGCTTATTTTAGTGATTGATACTTCGGGGTCGATGGCGGGAGATTCCATTATTCAGGCGAAAAATGCCCTGCGTTATGCGCTGCGCGGTTTAAGGCCACAGGACAGTTTTAACATAATCGAATTTAACTCCGATGTGTCTTTATTATCGTCCACACCGCTGCCCGCGACAGCGACTAATCTGGACAAGGCGCGTCAGTTTGTGAATCGTTTGCAGGCCGATGGCGGCACCGAAATGGCGCTGGCTTTAAATGCCGCGCTGCCAAGACAGGCGTTTAACACAGCGTCGGCTGAGGATAAGTCGTTAAGACAAGTGATCTTTATGACCGATGGCTCCGTCGGCAATGAGTCGGCGTTATTTGAGTTAATCCGCAATCAAATTGGCGACAACCGTCTTTTCACCGTAGGCATTGGCTCGGCGCCGAACTCGCATTTTATGCAGCGTGCGGCTGAACTTGGGCGTGGCACTTTTACTTACATTGGTGATGTGGATGAAGTGGAGCAAAAGATCAGCCAATTGCTGGCCAAAATCCAGTATCCGGTACTCACCGATTTACAGGTGCGCTTTGACGATGGATCTGTGCCTGACTACTGGCCAGCGCCAAGCCCCGATCTTTACCGCGGTGAGCCGGTATTGATCAGCCTAAAGCGCCACCCACGTGAGCCTCAGGAACTGGTGATCTCCGGTCGTCAGGGCCATAAAAACTGGCAACAGTCGTTATCTTTGCAAGCCAATGACGCAAGCCATTCTGCAACTGATGCTGCGCAGCCCGCGGCGGGACTCGATTTACTCTGGGCGCGCAAACAGATTGCGGCCTTAGAGCTGAGTAAAAACGGCGCTAACGATGACAAGGTCAAACAACAGGTCACGGCGTTGTCGCTGAACTATCACTTAGTCAGCCCTTATACCAGCTTAGTCGCGGTGGATTTAACCCCCATCACCAGCAATGCCATGAGCCGCGATGCGGTGGTGCGCCAGCATTTACCCTTGGGTTGGCAGCCAATGGGCGTCCTGCCACAAACATCGACCTCGAGCCGTTTCGACATGCTCTTAGGGGGCAGCGTGTTACTGCTTGCCTTGATGTTGGCACTGTCGATTCGTCGCCAGCAGCGGCAGCAACGCGCGCTGTCATTAGCGCTACACACTTGAGTCATGTCCGTGAGTATGCGCGTGACTCAACAGATACAAATAGGGTTGCTGGTGGGATTGGTATTAATCGGCATCACGTTGTTTGGAAAAGGATTCTATATGCAAGCGAAAGCACACTTTGCCCAATATTTGATTGAACAAGCTTGGGCTAAAACCTTAATCGATGGTCAATCCCATAAACCTTGGTCCTGGGCCGATACCTATCCCGTGGCTAAGCTCTCCATCGAGCAGGCTAAAAGACCGAATCACTTCGATGGTCCGGCATCCAACGACAGCTTATATGTGCTGGCGGGCGCATCTGGCCGTAATTTGGCCTTCGGGCCTGCCTTAGTACTATCGAGTGCACCCGCTGGCGCGCAAGGCAACACAGTGATTGCCGGGCACAGGGATACGCATTTTGCGATGTTAAATGGTATTAGTGTTGGACGCCGCTTAGCGCTGCAAACCGCGACGGGCAAGGAAATTGTTTATCAAGTAGTGGCGACTGAGGTGGTGCACGAATCGCAAACTGACTTAATGGCGGCAACTGACGATAATCGTTTAACGCTCATCACTTGCTATCCCTTCGATGCGTTGCAAGGTGGGGCGGAACTGCGATTTGTAGTGCAAGCAGTGCCGATTACCTCACCGACGAATGCTCCGCAACTATTTGATCAAAGTAAAGATATGGTCGAAATACCGCAAAAGGTAGCTTAATAATCGCTAAAGCAGGCTGAGTAGTCACTCGGCCTGCTTATCGTTTGATGAGTTATCGCTACCATAGAATTAGCGTGGCATTAGCTGTTGATCGGCATGACTCGATTACGGCCTAGACGTTTGGCTTCGTAAAGCAATTTATCTGTTTTTTCAATCAGCTGTTCAACAGATTGCTTTTCTTGCCATTGGGCAACGCCAAATGATGCAGTAATATTATCGACTCGCTGGTCTTTGCGCCTATCTTTAAGGCTTAGTTTTTCAAGCCCGCGGCGCATCGCTTCGGCCAGTTGCCTGGTAATTCGTAATTGGCTCTTGGGCACTAAAATGGCAAATTCTTCACCGCCAAAGCGGTACAACTTACAGCCATCTCGGCAGGCTTCCTGTAAGCGTTTCGCGACCGCTTTTAATACTTGATCGCCCAACTGGTGGCCATAGTTGTCATTGAACGCTTTAAAATGATCGATATCAACTAAGATTAGGCAGGTTCCTTCCGCTGCTTGCGCTAGCATTCCGGCGATATCGGCATCAAAGGCGCGGCGGTTTAAACAGCCTGTCAGCGCGTCATAAAGCATATCTTTTTCTGTTTTCTCAAGCTTTTGCTTCAGTGCATCAATCTCTGTCTGGGCTTTTTGCAATTGAGCGGTAAAAAACTCGGTACTCGAGCGAATATTGTCGGATTCTTTGACTAAATTACGTACTAAATCGAGCACTTGATCAACACTGAGCGTACCTTCTTCGATACCATTCAGTTTGGCAAAGTTATTATGGATACAGGTTTGAAACTCAGTCGCATCCAGATTGGTATCCTTAATCGACTGCGATAACTCAGTGGCCATGGCCTCAAGGTTAAGCCGCATATCTCGCACATTCAGTTCTATGGGGTCTGCCACATATTGACGATATAACAGCTCACTACTCACGGGAGGGCAGGTATTGTAATGGGCGATAACCGTATCGAGCTGTGCATTTAATGCCGGATTTTGTTCCCCCACGTAGGTATACCAAAGAGCGTAATTAATGGGAGTCGTGGGGATTTGATGCTTGAGCATTAAGGGAACCGCTTTTTTAAGATTTAAGGCTGCGGTTTGTAATAAATCTCGTGACATGGATTAATCCCAATAAATATAAATCGATAAACTATGTGCACCACATAGGGGTAAGTATTTTGCTCGTCAAATCCCGTTACAACTCAAGCCAAAAGCGGGGTGAATAAACCTGCCAAAAGGCAAAGGGGATATGTTAGAGTTTATCGCTAAAACTAAATAATGATAATAACTTGGGAGAAACTCTTGAAAAATTTCATCCTTACGAGTGCCTTAAGCGCCTTACTGTCCTTGCCCGCTGTTGCCGCCCAGTCGTTGAGTGACAGCATGGATTTGAACCAATATCGTACTGATGTAAAAACCTTAGCCAGTGACGCCTTCGGCGGCCGAGCGCCCTTATCCGAAGGCGAGCAACTCACCATTCAATATCTTGAGAAAGCCTTCAAAGAAATGGGGCTTAAGCCTGGATTTGGCGATAGTTACTTGCAGGCTGTGCCACTGGCGAAAATTACCGCCGATCAAAATATGCAGCTCGATATGGGAGGGCTTAAGTTTGCCAATGGCAGCGAGTTTACCGCCAGAACCCAGAGAATTAGCGATAAAGTCAACCTCAGTAATAGCGATGTGGTGTTTGTCGGTTATGGTATTAATGCGCCTGAATATGGTTGGAATGACTATCAGGGACTCGATGTAAAAGGTAAAACCGTGATAGTGCTGGTCAATGACCCTGGTTTTGCAACTCAAGATCCCAAGGTCTTTAAAGGCAATGCCATGACCTACTATGGCCGCTGGACTTACAAATACGAAGAAGCTGCTCGCCAAGGTGCTGAAGCTGTTTTTATTGTGCATGAAACTGAACCCGCAGCCTATGGCTGGGGTGTCGTGCAAAACTCTAACACAGGTACCAAGTTTACCCTCATCGATGCAAACAATAATCAAGGGCAGGTTGGCGTGATGGGTTGGGTGCAACATGATGTCGCCAAAAAGATTTTTGCTAAGGCTGGTATGGACTTTGATACCTTAAAACAACAAGCCGCCAAGCCAAACTTTAAGGCCATTCCCTTAAAGCTAAAGGCGAATGTTAGTTTAAATAATACGATTGAACGCGCCGAATCCCACAATGTGGCGGCACTATTACCAGGAAAAAGCCGCCCTGATGAGGTGGTGATGATGCATGCCCATTGGGATCATTTAGGTACAGTGATAGAAGACGGTAAACCGGAAATCATTAATGGTGCGGTCGATAATGCCAGTGGTGTGGCAGGTGTGTTAGCTCTTGCGCGTTACTTTGCCAAACAAGCAAAAACGGCGCCGCTTGAGCGCTCGATTCTGTTTAGTGCCTTTACCGCCGAAGAAACAGGGCTGATCGGTGCTCAGCATTTTGCTCAGCATCCCAGTGTACCGACCAAAAACATTGTCGCTTTTTTAAATATTGACGGCATGAATATGAACCAAGGGGTAGATTATATTCTGCGCTATGGTGAGGGAGTGTCTGAGTTAGAAGGTTATTTAGATAAGGCCGCCAAGGCACAGGGACGGGTTGTCAAGGCTGATCCTAGACCGCAAAATGGTTTGATGTTTAGATCGGACCACTTCGCTCTGGCCCAGCAAGGCGTGCCCGGCTTGTTATTTATGAGCCTTGGGGATACGGATCCTGACTACATTGCCCATAAATACCATAAAGGAGCCGATGATTATGATCCAAACTGGTCGCTCGAAGGGGTGAAGCAGGATTTAGATCTGATGGCGAGCATGCTAACGACCTTAGCTAATGGTAAAGATTGGCCACATTGGTTAGAGGCGTCGGATTTTAAGACTAAGCGTGAGCAGGATGGCCGTAAAAAGTAATTCCGATTAAGGTAAAAAGGACGCTGCGGCGTCCTTTTTTATGTTTATTCAATTAATTAACCTGAGCTCGGGATAAGTAGAGCCGCTGAATAGGCATCTTTTCGGGCCTCTCTGCGTTGCTCTGTCTCACCATAGCGCGCTATGGCATACGACAGAGCGCCTTGATATGCGCAAAAATCTGCGCATTCAGTTAGAAAAAAGATTTTTCTTTTCAAAAGAATCATTTATAGCATTGATTTAGTTTATTAAATTTAGATTTTTTCGACACTCGTTATCCCGAGTTCAGGTTAACTAGAAGGTGTAGCTAACAGAAAGCATGGGGCCGATAAAACTGTAGTAAATATTGTAATCGGCAATTTGAGTCTCTTTATTTGGGGACTTTTGTGCGATATCGACGTCAACTTTGTAGTAGTTATAGGCAACACTCATACGCCAATTGGGAGTAATTTGCGCATCTATGCCTAATTTAATATCAACCAACTCGCCTTTGACATCATTGAGGTTGATATAGAAATACTGGGCGTGAGTGGTTAAATCCCATCCAGAAATAAATTCGTAATTAGCATAGACGCCAAAGTCCGGCAGTGGTGCAGTGATATTCTCATCGACAATTTGCGGTATTGCCTGGCTCGCACAGACATTATTCAGTAACTCAGAGGCTTTACAGACGCCGATAATGCCTTCAAATCCTGTCTTAATAAACATTGTGTGTAAACCAAGAGACAAACCAACATCATAGTTACTGCCTTGAATTGCATCAAAACCGTAACCGACACGCAGAATATCGATATTTAGGGTGGAGCTGAGTTTTCCGCCTGCTTTAATATCGTAAATTGTATCGTTAATTTCAATTTGGAAGGGTTTGGAAAGGGCTTGGGTTTCGGCTGTGCGGTGTAGTTGTTTCCAGTCGAGGTAAAGATGATGGCGTTCGTTGAAGTGATAATTTAGCTCAACAAAGGGCAAAAATTCGTTTTCGGCCAGTTGCAGATCGGACTCATAGTTTAAGGTGAAGTTACTCGCGGTATTCGGGTTAGTCACTTCCATATTGGTATCTGACTGCGAATAAAATCCCCCTAGCTCCAAGCTGAATTCGCCCGCCAGCACAGGAGTGCAAGTGAGAAGGGCGATCACTAAGGGGGTTAGACGAGTGGAAATCAACGCTACTCCAGTATTCTTCTTATTATATCCAGCGAAAACATCAGACTTAAGTGCCATAAGTTATGACCATTTGGAGTGTATCAGTAAATCTTTAAATGTGAATAAAATGTTTTGAAAAGTGTGGATTTTCGTGATTTAAAACAAAAGTTGTATGGTAAATCGCTTTGGTATCGCAGGCTTGAGGGAGGGATCACAGTAATTTACATCTTGGTGATTAGGGCGTGTTGAGGTTTCTGCTGCGTTATCGTCCGTTTATGTAGAATAACTACACTGTACGGACTTTGCCTTGCATAAAAGCCAGCTACATTGCTGCAAAAATAACCCTGAAACGTCAACACGCCCTAGTGAAGGGAATATGTCGTAAAGCCTAAAAAAACGGCCCAGTAGAGACTGAGCCGCCGATAAGAGCTTAACGAGACCGCATCAATTGTTATGCGTGTTAGCGGCCGATGTTGGCTCGCTGCTTTTTTCGTCCTTGTTAAACATGCCTAAACGGATGCGGATAAAGTGCAAAATTTGCGCAGCAATATCCACATTTAAGCACGATTCTAATCCTTCAAACCCAGGTGATGAGTTGGCTTCGCAGATTTTGTAATGGCCGTTATCGAACAATAAATCGATACCTGCCACATCTAAATCGAGAATATTGGCGGTTTGCGTCGCGAGCCATTCGATTTCAGGAGTGATTTCAAAGGGCCTCGCCGAGCCACCCGCACTGACATTAGCTTTAAAGCTATCTTCTTGCCCACGTCGCTCGTAGCAGCCTGCAACGCGTCCGCCAATAGTAAAGACTCGCAAGTCGCGGCCATGACTATTGGCGATGAACTCTTGCAAAATAATGTTGGCGTTTTTATTAGTCGCTTCAATTAGTTGCATTAAGTCATCAAACTCACGGGCTTTGTGTGATAAGAATACACCACTGCCTTGAGAGCCTGAGAGCGTTTTAATCACTACGGGAAAACCTAAATGTCGCTCAACCAGATCAATATCAACCGGGAATTTGACCAACATGGTTTTTGGTGTCGGTAAATTCTTCTCGGCCAACAGTTGCTGGGAGAAGAGCTTATCTTTAACAATCTCAATGGCTTTTGAAGGATTTAAACAATACACCCCTAAGCGTTCTAAATGGCGAATGATTGCCAACGCAAAGTAGGTGGTGCCAGAACCCATGCGCGGAATGATAAAATCCGGCAATTCAACGGGTTGTCCATTTAACAAAATACTTTTGTTATCTTCTCTCGTCACGGTGAGATCAAACTCATCCGGCGCATAAACGGCTAATTCAATATTGTCGGCCTTAGCTGCCGCCAACAGACGTTCGATTTCATACCATTCAGGTTTTAGCTGAGTCGCGGTTTCTTTATATAAAATCCAACCACGCATTTAATCGCAAACCTTCATTTTCATGCTTTGTCCTCGGGTTCAGCTTCATCCTGAACATCATCTTCAATTTCAACATCCACATCTACATCGAATGCCGCTTCTGGCTCAACCTCAGGTTTGGTTGCTGGTAAATGAACCGTACCAACCACTGCATAAAAGGGCTTACCCCGGGCGAGTTTGCGGTACTTTAACCAGATCTGCTCTAACAAGCTACTCGGAGGGATGTTTCCTTTGATGACTTCGACAAATTGTGCTTCGTCGGCGGTCACTGGGAGTGTTTTGCCTTCAGCAAGGTTTTTCATGGCATGACCATGTAATTCGAGCAGTTCGGCTTCTTTACTAGTGAAGTCGCCACTGCGCTTAAAACCTTTGGGGAAATTAGTATCGTCGTAAAAGCGTTTGTGAGATACAAAACTGGCAGCTGAGCCGTTCAGCGTCTCAGAACCCCTGTTAGCGTTTGAAAAAGACTGTTCAGACATGGCTGTTACCTTCTAGATTTTGGTATACAAAGATTTGCAAGTGGAGTATTGGCTAGTATTATTGATTTATAAATCAAAAAAATTTGCCTATGTTGGTCAAGAATTTTTATGGATACCGATTTACTAAAGACCTTTCTGGAAGTCTCTCGTACCCGCCATTTTGGTAAGGCGGCGGAAAACCTCTACCTTACCCGTAGTGCGGTAAGTTTTAGAGTTAAACAGCTTGAGAGCATTCTTGGTGTTGCCTTGTTTGAGCGCCAACGAAATAATATTCAGCCGACCCCTGCTGGGGAACGGATGTTGGGCCATGCGGAAGCGGTATTGACAGCATGGGAGCGCGCCAAGCAGGATGTTTCGCTTAGTCAGTTACAATCGACTCAATTAGCGATTGGCGCGGGCCCCAATATTTGGGATGCCTATTTACAGCGGTATTTACAGCATCTGCATGTGGGACTTCCTGGGGTTGCATTGCGGACCGAGGTTTTGCCACTCACCGTAATGACACGGCAATTGATGGATAGGACTCTCGATCTGGCGATCTCTTTTGATCCACCCAAACTTGACCAATTTGAATTAATCCAATTAGGCCAAATCAATTTGCTGCTGGTATCTAAATCCCGGGATGTGTCCGTTAATGAGGTGCAAGCTGGACAATATGTCAAAGTCGATTGGGGGACGGCCTTTAATATTATTCATGCGCAGGAATATGCGGCTTTACCTGTGCCAACTTTACATACCAGTTCGGCTCGTATCGCCTTAGATTTTATCTTAAATAACGGCGGCTGCGCATTTTTACCCGAGCATTTGGTGCAGCCTTTGCTTCAAAGAGGCGAACTGAATTTGGTCGCGGGGGCGAGTGCGATTTCACGCAGTGTGTATGTCGCCTATTGGGCTGAAAATGACAGACTAGAGCAAATTAAGCAGGCGATAAGTTTTTTAGCGGATAAGCTCGTAATTGAAGATAACTAAATTTGTTGAGTTGGATAAAAAACGCCTTTGGGATAATTCCTAAAGGCGTTTTTTATCAGCGAATTTAATGACCTAAATCAGTGTTAATGCGCACAAAGGATTATATCAAGCGCGGTAATAACACCACGAGCCAAGTGATCCCGCAGAGCGCTAAACTCATGAACACCGCAGCAGAGGCGATATCCTTTGCTTGACCACTCAGGGGATGGATCTCACTGCCAACACGGTCAACAACTGCTTCAATAGCAGAATTTAATAGCTCTACAATTAACACGATAAACAGCGTTAAGATCAACATTAAGCGTTCCATGGTGCTGATATCGACCAATAGAGCGATGGGGAGCATCACCACCGCAAGCATCAATTCTTGTCTAAACGCAGCTTCATGGACCCACGCCGCTTTTAAGCCCTTCATTGAAAATCCCGTCGCTCTAAAGATGCGTTTTATACCGTGGTTATTTGCTGGTTTCATAATTATTCCATCGACTTGGGCGGTTGTTCGTGAGCATTTTCGTTCAAACCGAATACGACTGGTGTGCCGGCTTTTGAACGAGCTTAAAAAAGAGGCCGCAGTATAGCCCGATAATTTATGTGTATAAATAGTTAACTATACAAATTGCTCGCTCTGATAGGGGGATCATATTGCGGCCGGATTAGCGGCAGTCAAGGCTAAATACTAAGCTTGCAGTGGGATGACTTATAGAGAGACAAAGGAATGACTCTGAAAATTCGCGTACTTTTTTTAAGAAATGCACTTGCCAAGTGTTTTGGGCTTCTCATTGGTCTTTGCAGCTTATTTATTGCGGTTAGCTATGCAAGTCCTGCACCGAATATTCAATTAGCAACCGAATATGCACTCGACGATCATACTCAAATCGGCGCGTTTCTGGTCAGTGAAAAACTTGATGGTGTGCGTGGTTACTGGGATGGGCAACGTTTGTTTACTCGTCAGGGGAATCCCATTCTGGCCCCAAGTTGGTTTACCGCCGAGTTTCCCACTATCGCAATGGAAGGTGAGTTATGGCTCGGGCGAGGGCAGTTTGAGGCGATTTCAGGATTAATACGTCAAACATCGCCAAAGGATACGGACTGGCAAAAGGTACGCTTTATGGTATTTGATTTACCGACAACCAAGGGGAGCTTTGAAGACCGTTATCTGCAAATGCAAACTCTTATCGTGGGAAAATCGGCTTATCTTCAAGTTATTGAGCAATTTAGTGTCGACAGTGTCGAGGCCCTCTATGACACTTTAAATACCTTAGTTGCCCTTGGCGCTGAAGGATTAATTTTACATCGACGCACTGCGGTATATACGCCGGGACGTAATCCTAATGTAATGAAGTTAAAGCCCTATTTAGATGCTGAAGCGACGGTGATTGGTTATGTTGCTGGCAAAGGGCAATTTGCTGGGAAAATGGGTGCCTTAAGAGTGCAAACACCAGAGGGGCGAATTTTTAGTATTGGCACAGGTTTTAACCTTGCAGAGCGTCAGCATCCCCCAGCTATCGGTACACTTATCACTTACAAGTATCTAGGGTTAACGGTGAATGGCTTGCCGCGATTTGCTAGTTATTTACGGATCAGGACAGACATTGTGCCTGAGGATAAAGAAGTTAAAGAATAAGTTGCGAAATTGTTGAATATTGATAAAAATCGAACGCTATCAATAAGGGTTTTGCCGAGTATCATACTGATTATTAATAGGCAATAACACCAAGGAGTAGGTTTTGGTTGATATTCAATTTAGTGAACATTCTTTGAAGCAACGCTTGGCTAAAATCTTAACGGTTCCCAAATGGACTAAGCAGCCCATTGTCACCGCTAAAGCGTTTTTGCAAAGTTTAACCATTGCCCAGCGCTGTTATCTATTAGCATTAATTGCATTATTGCTATTTCAGTCAGATATTTGGCTGGCCGCTATTATCACTGCGGTTGCGTTAATCATTGAGTTTTGGCCAAAATTTGCAATGGCGTGGCATTCCTTGGCTGGAAAAGCCATTTTCCTACTCTTTTATGCTGTTATTGCCAACTTTGCCTTGGCCGCCAGTGGTAGTGTGGTTAATGAAATCACAGGTGTTTCAGCTTCACATTTGTCTTACACCCACA
This sequence comes from Shewanella sp. DNRA4, assembly GCF_012843185.1. Classification (NCBI taxonomy): domain Bacteria; kingdom Pseudomonadati; phylum Pseudomonadota; class Gammaproteobacteria; order Alteromonadales; family Shewanellaceae; genus Shewanella; species Shewanella sp. DNRA4. Next base: position 23,777 of record NZ_JABAIP010000012.1, on the reverse strand, counting down.
ACTTTGCCATTTTGCTGTATTTACCCATTTGGTTCGTGTGTATTTCTATTCTCGCGTTACTGCTTCTGCAAATTGTGATCCCTTGTTATTTATTGTTCCATATCGGTTTACGGATTTTAGGGTTAGAGACCAACCAACAGGACAATAAAAAACGCTTTGTGGTAACAACGGCATTTTTACGTATGGTGTTATCTGTGGTGTTATTAATGAATCTTGTTGCCATCTCCGATGGTGAAACTTTATTAGAGAACGTTGCGAACAAAATACAAAAAAATGAAAAAGTGAGTCTTGCAAACACTGTTGTTGAAGTCAAAATAACCGAAAAAGCCCAGACTGAAGCAGAGAAAGCGGCTAATGATCTCACCATGCAATCTGCTGATGGCACTATCGAATCCTTAAGAACTTTTGGGCACACATACTACAAGGGGATCCGAGAATTAATCGCGTTATTTGCCTATAAGTTTGAGGCCGATGGCCGTAGTCGTTGTGAAAAATTAGCCAATTCTGTGGTGGTTGAGTTAAACGATTACGAAATACTGGAAATCACCGAGTCTGCTAACGAGAAATACGGTTATCATTTTGAAGTGAAAAAATGTATTTCTCCCGCCTTTGGGCAAATCGCATCACCCCCTAAATAGCACTGCCAGAGGATGCTAAGTTGTTAGAAGATAAAGCGTTAAAAGCAAAAAATATAAGACGAATTTTAATGGTCTGTATGGGGAATATCTGCTTTAAGTTTAACTTATTGTAATTATTAGATAAAAACCTCTCTCCAAAATCACTCCAAAATTCCTCTCCAAAACGCAGTGTGTTTTCTGGTGTTAAATCACTAGCTCTATCCACATCTGGCCACGTATATCATGATATGCAGCAGTGGTTCGCGGGTCTTTGTGACCAAGTAAGATTTGAGTGTCGATTCCCTGACCTCTATAGAGTCTTTCTGAAAGTGATCGCAATTCGTGAAAGGTCGTTGTCGATGGACCAAGCTCGTCTCGGCATTCAGAAAAGCGCTTGGTAATGGTATCAACAAACACTTGCCCACCTATGGTTGCACCTCTAATACCGTGTTGATGGTGGATCAGGTATTTAGATACACAGCGGCTACGGCACGATAAAACAACGTTGCCAATGCTCAAATCTAACGCCTCAAGTTTAAGTCCCAACGGCAGCTTGAGCATCGTTGAGGTCTTCTGCTGAAACACATGCAACCATTCGCCTTCAACGTAGGAGTAGGGCGGCTTCGAACTGTTTCCTGTTTTCCAATTTTGATACAGTTTTTCCCAATCGTTGCCCTTTTTAAATTGCATGTTAGCGATATCAACGCGGCGCTGCCCAGTCACCAATGCGAGCAGAATGGTATTTTTAACCCACGGCTCTTTGGTTTCGGCAACCGTGAGGATTTGTTTCACGGTTTCTAGTTCAAGCCGATCCCGAACAACGTTTACCCGTGGGGATTTTGTTGCTGATGCGGGATTTAATCCTCCGGTGATTTCTCCCGCTTGAGCGGCTTCTTTGAAAATATCAATAAGTACTGATCTCACCGCCTGCGCAGTTCTTTCTTTTCCTTGCGCTCTTAAAGACTGCATCAGCTCGTAACAGTCTTTGGTTGATATGTCTTTGAGGGGAATATTGCCCATCGCTTTTATAGCAATCGTCGCCTGAGACTTACGGGTTTTAAACGTGTTGAGTCTGATCTCGCCGTTATTTAATCTATCGCCCTGGATAGCAATGTATTTTTCAACCCACTTTTTAAAGGCAATGCCATGTTGTGCCACACGTTCCGGCCTAGCGTTATAGTTATCGATAAACGCACTTGCAAGTTGTTGAGCAATTAACAGATTTAATGCGCTTGCTCGTTCTTTTGCGATGGTTCTATCTTTACCTAGCCCTCTAAAGGCACCATTGCGGGGATCTCGGTACTGGTAATAAACTTCACCATTGCGAGCGTCTTGCCGGCAATAAAGGTTTTCTACACCTAGGTCGAACTTACGTGGTCTAGCCGCCATTGAGGATTCTCCTGATAACAGGGTCGCTTATATCACTGACCACAACCTGAGTCGGGTCTACGTAAATCGCATTGGATTTAACCGCCCAGCGTCTACCGAGCTTAATTGGTCTTGGGACAATGGACCCTGACTTTGCCCAAGCCTGCAAAGTCGCTTTTGATACAGAGAAGGCGATATGCATTTTCGCCCAATCTTCAAGGGTAATATATTGCTCGATCATATCGGACTCCTGATTAAGTCAGCGCCCGCATTGTTGCAGTGTTCATCATCGTGCCTTACTTGCTTTAAACAGCCTTCATCCTCATCTTCTTGCCATTCACCAGAGTCGATTAATGCTTTGGTGCATTGACTGCAAATCTGATGGGTACGGCCGCAATGTTCGACAAAGGTTGGTCTATGCGCTTCACAGAAATAACCCTCGCAGCTGATCTCATCTTCGCCATGCATACCGCCACACGCATAGGCAAGGCCGCGGTCGATTTGTTTGTGGCAACCCGGATGATCACAGGTTGCTTCGAAGGCATAACCAATGGGTCTGCCGTTACTATCCTCACCACAATTTGACCAGCTCATTGCTTACCATCCTCAATGTAACGATGAAAATCATCCTCGCCACACGTTGCAAACTCCTTTTCGCAATGCGCCCATGAACAGACAAATTCGTTTTCGCATAGATCTGATGCGTACATCGTATTTTCACCGCCACAGTGTGGACATGAAACTATTAGCCCTGCGGGCTTTGCCATCTTCTTCATCGTTTACCACCACTTGTAATGCTTTTTTCATGACCACAAAGTTTTAGAAGCTCATTCGCATCAGTTATTGCACTATCGATTCCTAGGCATTGTGGATAGTCATTACTTAATACAAATAGGTTGGGCAGTGCTTGTGTAGATATGAAAGTTTTGAGCTTATCCACCTGCATCGCCAGTTGGCCGCGCTCAGCTGTTAGAGTGTCAATTTCTTGCGCTGCCTCAGCCGCAAGATTCTTTTCACCACGACGATATAAGTCGTCTTGATCTGTAGCGAACTGCTTTAGCCGTTCTGATAGTGAAAGCATGCTTCATGCCCCTTCCTTATCCTTCGGTGCGAAGAACAGTGCGACGGGGCCATCCTCGGTGTCGTGAATACTCAGCAAGAATGAGCCGGCCTTGTCGCAAACGGGTTGCCAATCGCTGATATCGGTGTCGCCCTCGTCAAAGTAGCGTTCGATGAGGTTTTCAGGGGCATCGAGTTCAAACCAAATCGCCACAAACTCGCCACCTTGGCGTGCAGCCCATGCTTCACACTCTGCGCGGGTCACGCCTTCGTCCCATTCGGGCATGTCTGGATGGGTCCAATAACCTTCTTCACGTTCAACTGTTGCTGCTTGTATCGGCTTCATGCTGCTTCTCCTTGGCGCAGGGCTTGATATGTTTGCCATGCGGGCAAATCAGTGTTTGATACTCGCCAATCAAGCTCGCCAGCCTTGTCATAGGCCACTGAGCCGCCATATTGAGCACCTTCAAAAGTAAATGTCGCAGTGCAATACAGTTGTGGATATGCACCGTTAAACGCCGTGAAGGTCAAATCAGGGCGCAGTGATAACAGTCGTTGCTTAAAGGCTTCGGCCTTAGCATTGTGCTGCGCAATGTCAGCTTGTTTTTGTGAATGGCACGCCGCGTTGCAATAAAACGCCTCGCCGATGCAGATTACCGCTTCAATGTCCGTCGCATTGCCTTCATCGTCTTCGGCTTTAATTGGGTTGTCGCAGTGGTAACAGGTAAAACACCAACCATCCGCCAGTAACACTTGATAAGGCACGTTGCCTTGCTCAGCGTATTGGTCATATTCAGGGCAGCGAGTCACTGACATATCATCTTCAAAGGTCAGATTGAGTTCGCCTGCACCTATGCGACGAGCGGCGGCAGCATGTTGATGAAACACTATGCACGCGGCGCCCTCGCAATGTTCTTGTACTTGAAACGCTTTTATCTTGGGTGCGTTCATGCTGCTTCTCCTTTTATCCTGAGTTTTGATTCTGCGTTGAGTGCGAATACTTCGGCGTCGGCTTGGCCGAAGTCGCTGCACTCTATGGCGTTAAATGACTTACAAATGCCCCAGCCGTGGTAATTGTTGGGGGAGTACTTCACTTCGATTTGTTGCTGATCGCACATCAAGGTGGAGTAGGGCTTAGATAATGTGACCACACCCGCTTTAGTGCTGAACGTATTCATGCCGCCTCCTTACTGGCCAGTTTTTCGCATGCATGCGGATTAACCCAAATGCACTCGGTACGCATCCCAGTTCCATTAGCTGCTGAGCAGCGTGCTTGTTTCTTGTGTAACGACCAACCCACTAAGGTGTCGTTATACAGTTCGGTTTCGTAACCGCTTAAGACCACCATGCCTTTCACATTCAGCAGTTGAGCTAGTAAGGTTTGGTGTTCTTCAAAAGACATTTCATGCTGATACACGTTTTTGTTATTGCGTAACCACTGCGTTTCTTTGACGTATGGCGGATCAACATAAAACAGCGTGTTCACCGAATCGTGCGAGCGTATGCACTCTGTTGCCTCGCGGTTTTCAATGTTGACCGCTTGCAGGCGTTCACAAACGTAAGCCAGCAGGGGCGGATATTTTGCCCACATATGCGCGCAAGTATTCGGGGCCCGTTTAGCCTCAGACCGAAAACCCGTCGGATGAAATGTCGCCGCGCCAGAACCAAAGCCCATTGCTGAACTAACCACAGTCCGTCTTGCTCGTTCGATAACGCAGTCGGTAAACTCGTACGACAGTAAAAATTCATCACGCGAATAGGGCGTTAAATGGCAAAGCTCGATCAGTTGCGCGGATAACTCACGGTTTCGTAGCACTTGAAACAAGTTAAAAATGTCTTGATCAAGGTCGTTGTACACTTCGCCGTGTGAGCGCGCCTTTTGTAGCAAAATCGAGGCGGCACCGCTGAACGGCTCCACATAGCAATGGTGCTCAGGAAAGAAAGACATAATCCATTTCGCTAAGCGGTACTTACCGCCGTGATAGCGCAGCACTGGGTTGGTTAGCTTATTCATGCCGCCTCCTTGTTTTGGTTGTCGCTTGTTTGGCTGACTTGCGAATGGCAGGGTAGGCGCATTGAGTGATATCGGTACGAATACACTATGGTGCGGTTAATGCCTTTGGCTAGGTTGATTAGGTCGTTGCCTAATGCTTGCCAGTACAGGCAATCGAGCGCGCCCAGTGCCAACGTAATTTGTACCTTGTCGCCACTCGCGGCCTTTAATCGCAGGTTCGCTTTATGGCTACGGTAATGGTTTAACAGGTGGCGAAACGCCGCGACTTGCTTCATCTAGGCCACCTTTTCTGTTTGCGGAGTTGTTTGCAGCTTGGCCCAGTAGATGGCTTTAATGGCTTCAACCGTGGCGGCGATTTGTTCTAGCTTCTTTTGCCCGCGCATAAAGTTCGATACTTCAATACCGTGGCGCGCAGCTGCGCGTTCGGCGGGTAGGGCACTGGTGTAATGTAGCGTTAATGCGGCAATGACCTCGGGCGAACTAATGCGCGTAAGTGAGAGCAGCAACTCAATGCGCCGTTTGGATTCAAAGCCAGGGAGTAAGTAGTTCATGCTGCACCGCCTGTGGTGCTGATCACCTTAAACTCAATCACCCAGACGAAAGGATTTGATAATCTGTTGCCGTATATCTTGTCCCATGCAAATAGAAAGTTATGTTTAGCATTAAACTTCCACCCCATATCTGGTACAGCTGGGTAGTCAAAACCTTCAGCTTTAGCATCTTGTTCGCTAATTTCATTCAACCGTTCAACACGAACATCGGTTATTTCTAGGATGATGCGAGCAGCAGAACGTGGCATGTGAATAGATGGTTTCCATTTTTGCTCGCCACAATCATGCGTTGCTTTGAATAACACAGCCCCATTGCTTGGGCATCCGCACGGATACTCACTGCAACCACATTCATCAGATGAATTGAATCGCCTCCAAGTCTCGCGCACCCATAGCTGATCGCCGATAGCGCCAAAAGGAGATATAAACCCTTGGTCTTCATCACTGACACCAAAAACATCATTTTTGGCAGGCTGATAAAATCCTTTCTTATCAATTACTGTTGGTGTGTACCATTCCGCTTTTGCAGAGAACGGATGCCATTCTTTATGAGGCTGCGGTTGCATTGGTCTGCGCGTTTGGGTTTTACGGCCATCAAGAATGGCGCGCACCATTTCAGTGTTGAAGATTATCGGGCGCTGTTTCATCCTGCTTTCCTTCTCTCGTTTGGTCGCTATCCGTTGTTAAGCGGCGATTTCGCCGTTGTATACTTCCCAAGCGATGATTTCTTTCTTGGTTTTGGGGTTCACTTTGCCTGTGGGCTTGCGATAGCGAATATGCAGGTCGCGGCATTTATCTTGGCGTTGTGCGAGCGCGATAAACTGGCTGCACAATGCAGGGGTAGAGAGCGAATGCGACAGCTTTTGTGGGCGCATTTTTTCGTACTTCGCTTCGGCCATTTCAGTTAGCTTGGCTTGGTACTCTGTTGGGCTAAGTTCGCGGCGGTTAGGGTAGGTGCCTTCGTGTAGGCTGCACTTTTTCGCCGCTTCTTTTCTCGCTAGAGTCATGGATACGCCGTATACAAAGAACATGGTTTCTCTCCCTCGGTTGCCGCTACAGATGCCGATAGTTGCTAATGCGCTGCCTGTGGGGCGGGCATAAGCTGATGCACATTGTTTGGGGCTTGGTCGTTGCGCCAAACGGTGATGCTGCCGTGTAAACCCTGCTTGGGTTCGGTAAAGCGCAGGCTAAAGCTGTTGCCGAGTTCGCCGGCATGGCCAAAAAACTGTTTGTGGAAGGCAGGGCTAGGGTGGTTGTAAGCAAAATGCTTTACCAGCTCGGCGCAGCGGGCTTGCACCCGTAGGCAATCCATTGGGTTTTGATGGCCTTTGGTGACGGCCATCAAGCAAGCAAAACGAATCGCTACCAGTAAACGAAACTCGTCACGCTGTTTTGCTGAGGTTTGAACTTTCGCTAGTATCATTTCCATATCCTCGGTTGTGTGTACATAAACAAGTTAAGATAACTTGACTTTTTGGTCAAGAGGATAAGTTTTAAAAACTTGACTTTATGTTTGGTTTTTTGAGATGGTGATGTTTAGAACAAGGCGTATTATTATCTTATATATTGAAATTTTTAGAGTTTTTACTATAAGTCGGATTGGGGTATTCAATAATGAACTGTGTCATCATGTTTCAGATGACATTCACTTATTGTGACCTTCGTCATGGTGATTTAGTTAGTAAGGTGATGCCCCTTAAAACTACAAAGGTTAGACTAATGTCTATTTGTGGGATTAATGCAGATGATAGTGTAGTAATGCTTTAGTGCTACTAAGCATACTTAAACAAGTCAATGTAAAGTATTGATTGCTATGAGTTGCATTGATGTTGTACATTGATTCAACTTGTTTTTATGCATGGATAAGAATCAATAATCACCAAGGTGGTAGATATGTTTAAATACTCGCGATTGAGTTATGTAATTTGGGAAGCATCTTTATGCTCTACAATCGTATAAACTTAATTGATAAAATTTCAGATGTTCTTTCTCACATTGTCGTAAAAACTAAGCTAAAACAAAAGCTGAATGATTTATCACTAAATGTGCATTCAGAGGACTTTTTTTTAGAGGTTTTTAACTATGTTTTCAGTGCAAATTATGTAAATACGAACATTGGAAATAGTAATGAAGCTTATATCGATCTAGTTGACCATAAATTAAAAAAATTTATCCAGGTCACAACTAACACTGATGCGGGAAAAATCAAAAACTCTTTCAAAATACTGAATGAAGATAAATATAAAGATTATTCAGTTTATATATACTATCTAATCGACAAGCCTGCTACATCAAAAAAAGTAGTTGAATTAATTAAAGAAAAGTATGGTATTGAAAATTTAAAAGAATATCAGCTTGATATGGGGGACTTACTAAAGTCAATCACAGCGTTACCTGAAAGTAAAATTAAAATACTTTATGAAAGATACTTCAGAGATGTCGATGAAACTTATACTGACGAAATTGTATTGCAAAATGTGATTGAACTTTTGATTAAAGATTTTAAGCAGAAAAGAATACCACATGATGCTGATTTTGTAACAACGGAATTGGATGATAAAATGCAACTTAATCGTTTAACAGTAAGAGTTAAACGTGAAATTATTCAAGGTTTAGATTATTCAGATCTTATAAGTGAATTAGAGCCTGCGATCTTAAATGACCTAACAGAACTAACTATACAGCAATGCTATAGGCCACTTCTAATTAACACTCTTCGTGGGTTTAACTGCTCATTGAGTATTCTAAATAATATGAGTGTTTTAGAATTACATGACTATAGTAAGTCTTATAATGTTGATTATAGTTATTTGATCAATAATTTAAAGCAGTCACTTAATTCAAGAATTCATAATGATAGTGCGGACCTAAATAGTGATGCAGCTATCTTGAGCATAATTTCTTTTTATTTTGAGTTATGTGAAGTGGGTGTTAAATCATGATCCTTCCAACAAAAGTAGTTAAGCCAATAGATTCATTATATTGCATTTCTGCTTATGTTGTTGATTTGCTTGATAAATATGGGGCTATGGATTTTGATGAATTACTTGATAAGTTAAATGTTATTTATCCAAAAAAAGTTAGTTTAGAACGGCTCCAACAATGTCTTGACTTTCTTTTTATTATTGGGAAATTGGAGTTAGAAGATGAAACTTTTAAAATTATATTCAGATAACCCAGGTTTTAAAAGTATAATATTTAAACCTGGCCTAAATATAGTTGCAGGTTTACAATCTAGTGCTCTCTCTACAGATTCATACAATGGAATAGGTAAAAGTAGTTCGCTTCATCTTGTACATTTAATGTTTGGTGGTAAGTTCGATGACAAAATTCCCAGTGACAGGAAGCTAAAAAAGTTTTTATCTTCATATGGTAATTTTTATTTAAATTTCAGTGTTGGTACTAGTTTTTATACTGTCAGGAAAAATTTTGCTGTAAATGATTACTTTATAAACGATGAAAAGGTGAGTAAAACTGCTTACCCTAAAAAGCTAAATGAAATATTTAATCTAGTGAATCGTATTGATTTTAATTTCAAGCCTTTATTTAATATTTTCGCAAGACGTTATTTACCTGAAAGAAGTTATTATGCAGGTGCATTAACGCAGCAAGGCCAACCGCCTCATGATTACTATCAAATGTTGTATAATTTAACATTGCTAGGGGTTGAAACAAAATTAATTAAAAAAAATAAAGTGATATCTGATAATATTTCTAAGCTCAAAAAGATTGAGCAAGAGTTGAATAAGCAAAAGTTAACAATTAATGAGGGTGATTATTTAGATTTAAAAGATGAATTAATACAACTTGAGGATGCGAAAAGTAATTTTATTATTGCTCAAAATTATGATGAGTTAAAACGACAAGCAGATATTTTAACATTTGAAATGAATGCACTGCGTAATACAATTTATTACAATGAGCGGGAAATATCAAAAAAATCACGTTTGCTAAAAGCTAGCGACCATGAAGTTGTTGATATTTCTAGAGTAGCAGAGATATATGCTGAAGCTAAATTCCATTTCAGGGAAAAAGTTGAAATACAATTAAGGCAAGCCGAAGAATTTCATCTTAATTTACAAAAGGCACGAAAAACTAGACTACAAGAACAAATAGTTTTATTGGGTGATGATATTGCTTTACAAAAGCAACTCCTTTTATCAGTCGAAAATAGAAGGGACCATTTACTAAAAGATCTTGATTCAAAAGGCGCACTTGAGGAATATAACTCAATTGTAGAACGTATTCGTACACTTGAGTCAGATATTGCAGAACTGACAAGTTATCAAACGCTTTTAGCAAAATTTGATAAGGATAAGGCAAATCTAGAGGTAGATAAGGCGACAGTAAGAGCTGATTCAGTCAAACAAATTGAAGATAGTAAGTCGTATATTGACCAAGTTGAAGGTATATTTCGGCAATTTGTTAAGAGGTTTTACCGTGGTCATGGTGGTTCACTTAAAATAACTAATTCGAAAGACGCTCAGTATTTATTTAATATTGATGTACACATACCAAAGGATGGTTCTCAAGGCATTAATGAGGTTAAAATTTTTTGCTATGACATGTTACTGTTTAGTTTAAATCCTGACTTACTAGGTTTTGTTGCTCATGATAGCTGTATTTTCTCAGGAGTAGATCCTCGTCAAGTGGCTCAAATGTTTAAAGTAGTTCTCGAAATGGTTAACGTCCATGATCTTCAATATTTTGTGAATATTAATAAGGATACATATGAGGTTCTGCTTTATGAGGTTGTCGAAGAAGGAGCAGAGTCGATTTTGACTCGTGAAGAAAGAAATATAATTAAAGCTAGTAAAGTCCTAGAGCTTTATGATGCAGATCCTAAAAATACATTATTTGGTTTTACTTTTGGTTAGTTTTATAAGTATACATTTTGGACACAGCTCTAGCACTAAGTTAATAAGTGCTAGAGTTTTTAAATTTCAGACAAGTCTTCTAGTTCATTAAATTAAAACTGAGTACCAAAATACTTTACCGATGATCTTTATTTGTTTTAGCTGCTCATGGCTGATATGTTCATCTGGCCATTCTTCTAGGTTGTAACTGCGTAGACGAATACCTCCACCAGGTAACTTGTAAAGCATTTTTACGCGCAGCATACCATCATGATTAATGGCGTACATTTTTCCATCAATAATCTCAGTGTGTGAGGTATCTACACCTACGGTTGAGCCATTTGGTAACACTGGTTCCATACTGTTGCCATTCACTTTGACACACACTGCATCGGTCGCGCTAACGCCTTGTCGCTTTAAAGTGGATTTTGCAAAGCGCAGTTTCGGACCTGTATATTCACGTATATCTGTTATACCTGCACCGGCAGCTAGCTCTACTTCCATGTAAAACGGTACCTCTACCTCATCATCACCTAATGGGCTTTCTCTGCCCCAGGTTTCAAAACCACCGATAAACTCGGCGTTTGATTCAGGCTTACTTTGCTTTTCTCCACCATACAAAAGCCATTCTGATGAGCAGTTCAACGATTTTGCCAAGGCGTAAAGATTTTCGCCCTTGGGTGAGGTTGTACCTGCTTCCCAAAGCGAAATAGTGGCTTTAGTTACACCAATCATTTTGCCAAGCGCGGGTTGAGTCAATCCCAGTGCTTTGCGTCTTTCTTTGATTCGTTCATTCATCATAGTAAAGCTATCTTAACTTGATTGGGGTCAAGTTACCTTTTCTTTGATTGACAAAATGGTATAGTTTTCTTAACTTATCTCAAGGTCACAATTTGGAGTTCGTTGATGAAAACAAAAGATGCAATCTCCCACTTTGGTAACAAATCAAAACTTGCTAAGGCGCTGAAGATTTCAAAATCAGCAATTGCCCAGTGGGGTTCTGATGTACCCGAGCTCCGCGCTTATCAAATTGAGCGCCTTACCCACGGTGCACTCAAGGTTAACCCCGTTGTTGTTTTAGATAACCCTAAGCCTTCGAGTGCGGCTTAGGTTCACTTTAGGCTTAAGGAGGAAAGGGAGCATGAAAACCAGTTCACATAAACGCGATAGCCGGTTGAGTTTGTTAATGAGGACCATCCATCGGGTGCTTGAGCTACCGAAGATGAGCCGCTTTAACTTGGCAATGGATTTTGTGGCGGCGGTTGAGCGCCTTGGGCTTACCGAAGTATTGGCCGCCGAGGGCATTAGCTTTGCGCGCACTGATGATGTGCATAACAACGCGCGGGTAAATGCGCAAAAGCTGTTCCGTTGGCTTGGGCAGTATGAGGGGCAGCATCCGCAGGTTGATCGCTTGTACCATATTGAGCAGGCATTAGTGGCGGCGTTGCCTGAGCATTTGCGGGTGCAGTATCTCAACGATGTGTTTGGCTGCACAGGGGTAACAGTGATTGCCGATCGTATGAGTGATGGCCACGTGTTGCATGTTGCCGATATGGCGGCGCAACTGACTAAAGAGAACGCCGAGGCGCAAATTGCGGTGATTCATTTAGTGGCTAACCCAAGTAAAGACGAACTTCTGCTGGCTTATAAAGAACTTAAGGAGTCGGCCGCGGTTACACAGGGAAGCATGACGGCACTTGAGTTGGCTTATCCGTTTTTGGTGGGCAAGCGGGCAACCGATTTACCCAAGTGTGCGTTACGCCAAAGCGAGAAGTTGGCCGAAGGCAGTAACGAGTAAGCCTGTTGAAGTTTGGCGACTAAGCACGGGCTTAATATCGATAGAGAGCACTTATTGAACGGTGACGGAGGGTTTATGGAAGACACCGAAGAATGGGTAATAAAAATATCGGGCGAACGGTATTTTTTCACCCGAATGGTAAACAACACGGCGGTTGAGCGTTATGCGCCTGTCTCGCAAGCGATGGCTGGTATTTATGCTGTGGCTATTGTGCAAGGTTTTCAACCACCACGTTGTTTGCACTATCGCGATAAACCAGCTGGCGCTGGTGTGCTTGGCGCAGCGGTGGGCGTTAGCGGGAATGAGCAAGCCTGTTGAAGTTTGGCGACTAAGCGCGGGCTTAATATCGATAGAGAGGGAGGAGATATGCGATTAAAAATGCTTGGTTTTATAGCGAAACTATTAGGGATTCAGTTCAAGATTAATGGGCTTCCTTATGGTGCTGCTAAACGTGGTGTGCTGAATTCGTCCGGCTTGATTAATAGCGCTTCGCCGATGTGCAACGTTGAAGTACGCCGCGATATTGCGACGCTTTATGGTTTTAGCACCTTGGATAATTTTAGTCGTGCGCAGGTTGGCCGCATTGTTGAGCTGCTGCGAACGCAACCCGAGTTAGCGGCGTTAGATAGCGCCTGCTTAGTGGAAATCGCCAACAACGTGGTGAAGCGGGTGATTTTAGGTGATGAAGCCAGCTTGATGTTACCGCAAGTGTGTGTTGATTGGTTTTTGGGTTACTTACAGATGGAAGAAATGCGTGCCGAGCGTTCGATTGCGGTAACACGGATTGACCCTGTTAATCAGGCAAAGCATATCCATCGGCGCGATATTTATTGCCAGTTACGCACGAATTTGGCGAGGGAGGTTTATGCGCGGAACAGTTGATATTCGGCAGTTGCACGGTTGCAGCCAGTAGCTTGAATGTAGACGTGGTGTTCGGTCTTTTCAGTTGTATTGAAAATGAGATTACCGCCTTCTTGTTCAAGATTGCCGAAGAGGACGTGGCTTATCTCAAAGTCGGATACGTCATCCACTTCGAGGATGCTGATATCACCATATTCAACTTTTACTGCGATACGACTGGTGTGTGGGCATATGCCAATTACGGTTCCGTGTAAGGGTTTGGGCATTTAAACATCCTGTTTAATGAAGTTGAAATAAGAAAGCCCGCTGAAGTTTGGCGACTAAGCGCGGGCTTAATACCTATAGAGAGGCGATTACATGTTACGTATACATGGGTATTTCGTCAATTTTTTGCTGGCCGTCGTTCAGTTGGGCGGTGTGCTATGAGCATGGAATTGATGGTTAAGGCGATGAAGGCCAAGGTGGGTAATCCGCTGCGTAAGCTGGTGTTGATTAAGCTGGCTGATAATGCGAATGACCAAGGCGAGTGCTGGCCGAGTTATCAGCACATTGCTGAGCAGTGTGAAATTGGCAAAAGCACAGTACGAAAACACATTGCGGAACTGGCCGAAGCTGGGCTGCTGACGATTGAGTCGCGCAAGGGCCCAAAGGGTAATCAATCCAATATTTACACGCTTACCCTATGCTATCTGGTAGCACCCCCTGTGCTACCAGATAGCATAGGTATGCCACCAGATAGCACACCCCCTGTGCCACCAGATAGCACCGGAATCAGTCACTCTTTTGAACCAGTCAATGAATCTTTAAAAGACTCTTGTCCTGCGAGTTGTTCTAAGTCGGTTTTCAATGCGTTTTTTAAAGCGTATCCGCTCCATCGAAAGGGCGGGACGGATGCGGCTGCGTGGAAGGCGTGGAAGTCGGAAAAGTTAACCGATGACGATTGTGTGTTGGCAGTGACTTGGCTGAAAAACGCTATGGAGGTTGACCCGAGTTGGGGCTTTAGCGCGAATGGCCAGTTTGTGCTTGGTATTACCAAGTTTATCCGCGAACGCCATTGGCTAACGCCGTTGCCGAGGGCCGTTGCGACTACGGTGCAAGATTGGTCTCACAGTGTGTTTAACCCAGAGGACCCGCTGATATGAAATCTATTCAATCGATTATTCGTGAAAAACCTTTGGTGGTTGGTTCGGCGGGTTTCCAATCTGCGACGCCTTCGGCGATGGATATGGTGATTGTGGATAGCGTGTTCAGCAAGCTTAGGGTGTTGTTTCCGGTTGGGGCGCCACGGCTTGAAGATGAGCCGATGCATAAGGCCGAGTGGCTTAAAACCTTGGCAGTGCAGGGAATACGCAGCCGTGAGCAGGTGCAGCTAGGCATTAACCGCGCTCGGCGTGAGCAGGGTGATAGGCAGTTTTGGCCGACGCCGCGCCAGTTTTCGCTTTGGTGCCAACCTACTGCCTGTGATTTGGGTTTACCTGCTGTTGACGCGGCTTACGCCGAGGCTAAGCGCCATTATCACCGACCTGATCGCCATGAGTGGAGCCATGATGTTGTGCGGTTGGCAACACGCGAAACGGGCAGTTGGTTGTTTGCGACGGGGATGGAGGTGGATGTGCGCGCCACTTTTGAGCGCAATTACAAGGTGCTTTGTCGGCGGTTTGCGAGTGGTGAGTCGTTTGAGGGGGAGATCCCCAAGGCTTTACCTGCTGCGGTGAGTGTGCCGGTAAGGGCGGATGAGGCGAAGTCGATTATTTCTAATCTGCGTAAGCATTTGGGACTTAAGGGGGCGAATGATGAACAGTAATTCTAACCACTCGGCTAAGCCACAGACTCGGCCATTAACTCAGCGTGAGCGCTTAATACGCATCATTACCGGGAAACGATTTTGGACCCTGTTTGAAATCCAGCAAGAGAGCTTTAACCGCTTTGGGATTCGCGACAGTGAGACGGCGTTAAGTGCGCGGTTTCGAGATATGCCAATTAAGCAGCGGGTTAAACGAATACGTTCTGGTACCCATCATACCTTTGAATATCGGTTGGAGCGGTAAATGACGAAAGTGACGACAGCCTCGGGCGTGGAGCTGGGCAAGTTGAACGATGCGGCACTGCGTCGTTGGTTACGATCAGGGATAACGCGGGACTTTCGGGACACGCAGTTTCCGGCTGTGCGTTTACGGGCCACGGCTGACCGAAGCAAAGCCTCGGTGTTTTTGGTGCTGAATGAGGGCGGTAAGACGGTTTGGCAAAAGCAAGGCGTGTGGCCAGTGATGTGTCTAAAGACCTTTTTGGCGGAGCTGCCCAGTGTGTTGGCTAAACGTAGCGTGGGCCAAGCTGTGGTGAGTAGCGAGTTTACTACGGTGGCGCAATTGTTAATGTGGTTTGTAAGCCATGTAGAAGGTAATCGCACCTTAAGTGATAGTTGGCGCAGTAACTGTAAGTCGTTGGTGAGTAAACATTTGCACGGCTGTTTTGCGGAGTTACCGCTTAATGAGCTGAACTTTATTGCGGTGGATGGCTATTTAATCAAACCGATGTTGGCGCAGGGGTATTCGGCTAATTACATCAAAGCGGCGGTGAAAGTGTTGAAACGGGCGTTATCCGTTGCGGCGGATTTGCGGCTGTTAGACTGCAATAGCTTGGCGGGGTATCGGTTGGAAATGAGTTTGAAGATGCCGCCTTTGGCGGGCACGCAATTAAGTGAGTCAGACGTTGGATCGTTATTCAATGCGCTACGTGATGCAGCAAGACCAGTGGCGATGTTGTTTATATTGATGCTGATGTTTGGTACTCGCATTGGAGAAACCCGGTTAGCCCGTTGGGACCACTTTGCTGGAGAGTATTGGTTTATACCGGCGCGGAATGCCAAGAACCGCCAAGAGCACCGTTTGCCAATGACGCCGACGGCTAAGCAGTTAATTGAACATTACGCCCAGTGGCAAAACAGGCATTTGGGGAAGCGGGCGTTTTTGTTCCCAGGGGATGTGGGGCCGGTAAGTATTCGCACTGCGCAATATTGGAGTGAGTCGATTCGGTTTAAGGCGTTTACCTCGCATGCACTTCGCAAATTGTGTCGCACCATTATTGCGGATATGGGGGTAGATACCATGGTGGGTGAGCGGATTTTGAACCACACCTTGCCGTTACTGCTCCGCACTTATGTTAACAGCACCTTAGATAAGGGCATGTTAATGGCGTTGGATGCTTACCATGCACATTTAATCTCGTTGGGGTTTGATGATGTGGTACCTGAGATTATGCGTGATTCACCCCATGAGCCGATGTTAGCGGGGTGGTTATGATGTTGGGTGTTGTGAGGTTAGATGAAGATTTGAGCTTAAGGCTGTGGCTTTCGACAAGGGGGATTTATGGCTAATCGTGCCGCGGATTTACTGAAAGTAGGACGCCGTTTACGGGGCATGACCCAAGATGAAGTGGCTGGTATTTATGGCATTAGCCTTAGCACCTATCAACGTTGGGAAAATGGTCGCACGAATGTGCCTTATGACGACGTGACATCGATATGTGTTGATGTATTTAAGCTTACGATTGAGAAGATAAGTGAGGCGGCTAATGCGGGGGGGTAACGGAGAAGGGCCAACATTGGTGATGAATATGAAGGCGTTGCGGTTAGGGTTATATCGCTGGGGCCGTTATTGGGGGTACCAAGAGTTAGGCAAGGGATTTTCTAACCGCAGTGCTTGCGACCGCTTAGGCGAAGCCTTGGGCGTGACTAACTTAAAGCATGAGTTAAACGTGCCTGCCCACGTCGCGCACTATGACCACCTCGTTGAGCAGTTATCCATAAACTGCAAACGTGCCATCCGCACCCATTACCTGTGTAAAGAGCAGTGGGCCTTAATGGGATTTGACAGCAAAAAGTCTTATATTTTTTGGCTCAGAAAAGCCGAAATGGCACTGCTAGATAGGATGAATTAGGTGCGTACATTATATATGCCTGGCGATATAAGGTAGGCCTATTACACATAGTCGATCCTCAGAAATCCTAGATAGAGGTGACAGGTCGCCTATGTGGCTTTTATGTTCCCAATTTTTGATTACTTAGTCGATTTTTGTTAAGCTTTTGATTTAAAACATTTAAATTTTATGTATTGCAATTTAGTACCTAGTAACTCACTGCTATGACAGCTTAAATTAGAGAATCTGCAACTTGTTTTGGATTTGTTTAATGTGTTACTTCCTCGCTAGCTTCCTCACGTTTTACACACTAATTTGTCGCAACTATAATATATTTTAAGTATTATCAGTCCCAATTGATACATATGTTGCCATGTTGGTGGCGAGCTTTTTCTTGTTGCTGTATGCCGTGCTTGTATTTCCATTTGATACGTTTGCATTTTAAGGTGCTTCGTATCGTTTAAATCATTCAAGGATTGAAATTTTGAGTAGTACCGTAATGGATTCTGGTCTTCATTCACTTGTCGCGATTGCGCGATTTCATCAGTTACCAGCAGAACCGGAACAACTTTTTCATGAGTTTGGTTTACCGGGTGAATGTTTCACTGATACGGAAATATTGTTAGCTGCGAAAGCGCTGACGTTAAAAGCAAAACATTTGACGTTATCCATTGCCGAATTAAAAAATGGCGTTTTACCTGCGATTGCAAAAGACAAACAAGGTCACTACTTCATCATTGCGAGATTATCTTCGGATTACCTTGTTGAGAGTGAAAATTTGACTGATGAGTCGCAACATGGTGGTGAACAAAAATCAAAAAAACAGAGCATTTTGATCCACGACCTTCGCCAAAGTGCACCAGAGACAATATCTGTAGATGATTTAAAAACTCGTTGGTCAGGTGAACTTATCGCCTTAGTTCGGCGACAAGGTTTCGGCGAGAGTTTACAGCAGAAATTTGATATTTCTTGGTTTATTCCCTCTTTAGTAAAATATAGAAAGCTTTTTAGTGAAGTGTTAATTGCTTCATTATTCTTACAAATATTTGCCTTGGTTATCCCTCTTTTTTTTCAAGTGGTGATGGATAAAGTATTAGTTCATCGGGGATTCACTACTCTTGATGTATTAGCTGTTGGCTTTTTTGTCGTGGTTGTATTTGAGGCGATATTAGGCGGTATTAGAAATTATACTTTTAGCCATACTACTAACCGTGTGGATGTAGAGCTTGGTTCGCGATTGTTTCATCACTTATTAAGTCTACCACTATCGTATTTCGAGTCTCGACAGGTTGGTCAAAATGTCGCGAGAGTTCGAGAGCTGGATACCATCCGTAACTTCATTACCGGAACTGCGCTCACTTTAGTTATAGACCTCCTGTTTGTTTTCGTGTTTCTAGCGGTGATGTGGTATTACAGCCCAACATTAACTTGTATCGTGTTAGGAAGTATTCCATTTTATGTGCTGTTATCGATATTTATTACCCCAATTCTACGCCGCCGCCTTGATGAAAAGTTTAAGCATGGTGCAGCAAATACGGCATTTTTAACTGAATCTATTACTGGTATTGGTACCGTTAAGTCGATGGCTGTAGAGCCACAGATGCGAAGAAAATTAGAAGATCATCTTTCAAGTTATGTTCATGCCTCATTTCGTAGTCAAAACCTAGGCAACATAGCAGGTCAAATCGCAGGACTCATTAATAAGCTTGTTACCTTAGGTATTATCTGGGTGGGTGCGCATTTAGTTATTGATGGGCAAATAACAGTGGGCCAGTTAGTTGCATTTAATATGCTTGCAGGTCGTGTGAGTGGACCTATTTTAAAACTGGTTCAACTTTGGCAAGACTTCCAGCAGGCAGGGATCTCGATTGAGCGTTTAGGCGATATTCTTAATACGCCTAAAGAGCCTGGCTTCAACCCCAATCGTTCGCGTTTACCCTCGCTACAAGGCGCTATTACTTTAGACCATGTTCGTTTCAGATACCGAGCCGATGGTCCAGTCATTCTGAACGAGATTAATCTCCAAACTCGCCCAGGTGAAGTGGTTGGTATCGTTGGGCGTTCAGGCTCAGGTAAAAGTACCATCACTAAATTAATACAAAGACTTTATATACCTGAATCAGGTCGCGTACTTGTAGATGGTGTTGATTTATCAATGATCGATACCGCATGGCTCCGTAAGCAAATTGGCGTTGTACTGCAAGAGAATTTTTTGTTTAACCGAACGATCCGAGAAAACATTGCATTGACTGACCCGTCAATTTCAATGGAACGTGTTGTGGCAGCAGCGAAAATGGCGGGTGCGCATGAGTTTATCGTGGAGTTACCTGAGGGATATGACAACATTGTGGGTGAGCAGGGCAGTAATTTGTCCGGAGGACAGAGACAAAGACTGGCGATTGCCCGCGCGCTGATAGGTAATCCTCGGATTTTGATTTTTGATGAGGCGACCAGTGCCTTAGATTATGAGTCAGAGCGTTTAGTGCAAGACAATATGGCGCGGATTTGTAAAGGTCGAACGGTATTTATTATTGCCCACCGACTAACCACTGTGCGCCAATGTGATCGCATTATCGTGATGGATAAGGGGCGGATTGTTGAGCAAGGCGATCATCAAGGTTTGATTACGTTAAATGGCTATTATGCCAAATTATACAGCTATCAAAGTCACACACCTAATTTACATCCAGTGGAACCCGAAGCAACGTCTATGCCTAAGGGCCGAGTCGCCTCTAATGGTGAGGGAGCCATGCTGGAGCCTTCAGGGTTACAGCATGCCGAGGATAGATCATGAATGCTTGGGCAATTTTCAAAGATGCATGGAAAAATCGAGACAAGTTAGGTGATGGAAATAATAGTCGTGACTTAGCCGCATTTTTGCCAGCGGCACTCGAAATACAAGAAACCCCACCCAATCCATTAGCACGTAAGTTGGCTTGGAGTCTGCTAATTTTGCTAGTAATAGGGATTACTTGGGCC
This sequence comes from Shewanella sp. DNRA4, assembly GCF_012843185.1. Classification (NCBI taxonomy): domain Bacteria; kingdom Pseudomonadati; phylum Pseudomonadota; class Gammaproteobacteria; order Alteromonadales; family Shewanellaceae; genus Shewanella; species Shewanella sp. DNRA4. The sequence goes on along the minus strand of NZ_JABAIP010000012.1, from coordinate 3,759 downwards.
TGTTTAGGTGAAGTTAATATTGTAGCCTCTGCGGAAGGGAAAATTATCCCGAGTTCTAAAGTAAAACAAATTCAGCCGTTAGAAAAAGCAGTTGTGAAAAATATCTTGGTCCATGAAGGCCAATATGTTCAACAAGGTGAGCCATTAATTGAATTAGATAGCACATTGACGTCAGCAGATGCGAAGCGTCTAACGAGCGAGCTACATTCTGCAAGACTGAGTTTAGCAGGAAGCCAAGCTTTGTTAGCTATGTTAACTAGAGACATTAATTTAAATAATACAGAAATATCCTCTTTAATTTTTCCTGAGGTGGAGAACGCATCACAGATCGAGATAGATCTACATAAGCGCTTAATATGGCAACAATGGCTGCAATATCTGGCTCAGTGGCGGATGCTCCAGAGTAATTTATTACAAACACAAGCAGAACAAGCTGCCAGTGGAGAGGTAATTTCGAAGCTAGAGCAAATCCTACCCATTATTACGAAGCGAGCTAGTACTATGAAGCAATTGCATCGTCAAAATTATGCTTCTGAAAATGATTTTTTGTCACTGGAGCAGGAGCGTATTCAGTATACCCATGACTTAGCTGCTGAGCGTCAGAGACTTAAGCAACTCGAAGCGTCTGAATCGGAAGTACGACAACAATTTAATACGTTAAAAGCCCAAACATCGGTCACTGAACTGACCAAAATTCAGCAAATTCAACAGCAAATTACCTCATTAAGAGAAGAGTTAGCCAAAGCCATTGATAGAAATCAAAAACAAATCCTCTATGCCCCTGTTTCTGGGCAAATTCAAGAGTTAATAATCGGTACTATTGGTGGCGTTGTGACTGAGGCGCAGCAATTGATGTTAATCGTACCTGATGAGGTGCAACTTGAAGTTGAAGTATTTTTGGATAATCAGGATATAGGTTTTGTACGTGAATACATGCCAGCAGAAATCAAAATTCATACCTTTCCCTTCACTAAATATGGCGTGATCGATGGAGATGTTTTGTCCGTTTCGAATGATGCTACGCTTGATGAGAAGCGGGGGTTGATCTACGGTATGCGCCTAAAAATGAAACAGAGTACCATTATGGTTGATGGTAAAGAGATTAAGCTGATGCCGGGTATGGCTGTTACGGCTGAAGTGCAAACGGGTAAGCGACGTATTATAGAGTTTTTTATGGCTCCTTTGCTTAGATATAAGCAAGAGAGCATTAGAGAGAGATAGTTAATTATTTACTTAATAAGGATGTTTTAAATGAACTTTGTAGCCCCTCAAATAAGCAACACTGGTGTTAACTGGAGCAGTCCTGAAGGAGAGTCTTTTAGGTTAACTACTGACGGCATGGTTGAGATAACAAAAGCTGACGGAAGTATAGTTCGGGGGAAACCAGATGCTGATGGCAATTTTATAGTTGATCATGGAGGAAGTACTTCTGAAACGATTAAAGGGGGGCCTAATGTCGTAATACCTTTAGTGGGAGGAATGAAAGTAAGTGTAAATACTAATACTGGAGAATATTCATATACAGCTTACGCAAGTGCTCCTACCAGTAGATTTATTGGTCCTGGTATAGAGGTAATGATTAATGGGAATTTTAAAACTGGTATCAATTCTATCCAGTTGAGTGCGAATATAGCGGCAAACCTTGGTGTCTTAAATGGTAAAATTGCAATAGGACTTAGTGTTGATAAAAATGGGGAAATATCAACATTAGGGAGTTTGAGTTTAAGTGCTTTTATAAGTTCTCAAGACCTACTTAGTTTTAAAGATAAGTTGGAAATAAATCCTAATAATTGGTTAGAAAATGATGGGATTTTTGGTGATGGATTGTTAGGTAATGCATATCAACTTTTAGCTAGTAGGCAGATGTATCTTGATGGAATGATTAGTGGCGCTATACCAGAGGGCATTTCTCACCAAGAGTGGTTAGATAGAATCAATGCCGCTGCAGAATTAAAAATCGACCCAAATATTCAAATAGATGCAAATGCAATCGAACAGTCGATCGTTCGTCGTGACCCACTCGTATTTGACCTTGATGGCGATGGAATAGAAACAGTTTCTTCTGATGCTGGGATTATATTTGATCATGATGGAGACGGTATAAAACACGGTACTGGCTGGGTTGGTGCGAATGATGGTTTATTAGCATTGGACATTAACGGTAATGGAATTATTGATTCTGGCAAGGAGTTATTTGGTGATAATACAGTACTTAGTAATGGTGAGAAAGCACGAGATGGGTTTGCAGCATTACGAGATTTAGATATTAATGGTGATGGTGTAATTGATAATAATGATGTTATTTATGAAAAACTTAAAATTTGGCAGGATATTAACCAAGACGGCATTAGTCAAGCGTCAGAAATTAAAAGCCTAGCAGAATTAAACATAAAATCTATTGCTCTTAATGATACTTCACAACTAAATAAAACTCAAAATGGCAACGTTATTTCTCATGTATCCAATTATTTTGATACTGAAGGTAAATCGCATGTTTTGGGAACATTAGATTTTTCATTTAACGGATTCTATCGAGAATTTAATCCTATAGAAATAAGTGAATCTGCTAAAGGAGTTGTCGATTTCAAGGGCTCTGGTGGTGTTAGGGATCTTCGCGAGGCTGCGACGAAAAACTCCTCTTTATTGGATGTATATAACAAATTCTCTTCTGCTGAAAGTAGAGATGAGCAAGAAGTTTTAATAGACGAATTAATTATGGAATGGGCTAGTTCTGAAGATAACTTTAACCTTTCACATATGCATTCGACTATTGAGGCTGTGCTCGAAATAGGACATGGGTATACAAATAATGGCAATGATGGTAGTGCTATATTCTTAAATTCTTCACAATATTATCAAAGACACTCTGAACTTATTGTAAGTAATTTAGGTGAGTTAGCAATTGAGTCAAGTAACGAGTTTAAAAAGGATTATTTTTCGAAAGCTGGCCAAATAGTAATCGAAAATATGCCTGTTGACAGTTACGAAAGAATGCTTTTTATTCTTGAATTATTTAATGGTAGAAATATTAGAGCTGGACAAGGGACACTTCTCCCACAGGTTAGTAGTCAAGCTCATGATCAAATTAGAAATGCATATGAAAATTTAAAGGAGAACATATTCAGCTCATTAGTTTTCTCTACGAGGCTATCTCATATCTCAGATGCAATCTTAGTAAGATTTGATTCAAATAAAATTAGTTATGACATGAGCCTGTGGCAGGCTGAATTAATTAAATTAATAGAAAGCGAACCTGTTTCAGGTATAAAAGATGTACTTAGTGCGTTAGATTATTACCAGCCATACATTAGTCAAAGCACATGGAGCAAAGGGGCTTTTATATCACTATTGTTGAGTGATATTTTGCCTGAAATAGTGCCTGATAATAATATTTCTGATTTATTTCCTAGTGAGTTTGTTCAGGAGTTAATCGAATCGCAAGAAACCATTATTTTAAAAACGAATACACAAGTTGCAGTTGGTAGTGATAGTTCGGATACGATAAAGGCTGCCGCAGGCACTAATTCAGATCTTATTATTTTAGGTATGGATGGTGACGATATTTTGTATGGTAGTAACGGGAACGATCATTTAGAAGGTGGGCGAGGTGATGATCTTCTATATGCAGGCCTTGGTGCTGATTCATTATTCGGAAATGAAGGCAATGACACCTTGTCTGGCCATTACGCGAGTAACAATCTGCTGGATGGTGGTGAGGGGGACGACACGCTGAAGTTGAACTCGTTAGTGAGTAATGCA